>JBCDJM010000332.1:0-7952 GCA_038747755.1 Cyanobacteria bacterium P01_H01_bin.35 | reverse complement strand
ATCATCAACCGCGCTAACTTAGGAATGGAAGTAATGCACGAGCGTAACGCTCACAACTTCCCTCTAGATTTAGCTTCTGTTGAAGCTCCTGCTATCAAGGGTTAATTTTTAACTGATTGATTAATTAAAAAAAGCTCTCCAAAAATGGAGAGCTTTTTTTATTTGAGTAAACCACAATGTAGAGACGTTGCATAACAAAAATGCGAACGTCCCTAAAGGGTTATTATTTTTTTATGTGGTTTATTGACCTGAAAACTGCTGTAAAGAATATTATGAAATATCTATGCCAGCCAGAGATATTTACCATGAATCTCTTAAGAATGTCTTAATCAAAGATGGTTGGACAATTACTGCCGACCCCTATAAAATTGAATTTGAAGATGCGGAACTTTATGCAGATTTAGCTATAGAAAAGACTGAAAATAACGAACGTAAAATTATTATAGAAATTAAGAGTTTGATCAGTAGTTCATTTGAAAATCCTCTGTGATTAACTAGCAAAAAATTACATATACTGTTGCGCAATAGTTTTAATCTTCTATATATAGGATTTTCCCAGAAGTCCTGATTTAATGGATAGACAGGAACAGAAAATTGACTCTACTCCTCTGAATTTAAAATTCTCTTTTGAAAATCCTCTGTCATTACCAGTCAAAAATTACATATACTGTTGCGCAATAGTTTTAATCTTCTATATATAGGAATATAGGATTTTGCCAGAAATCCTGATTTAATGGCTCGGCAGAAACAGAAAATTGACTCTACTCCTCTGAATTTAAAATTCTCTTTTGAAAATCCTCTGTCATTACCAGTCAAAAATTACATATACTGTTGCGCAATAGTTTTAATCTTCTATATATAGGGTTTTACCAGAAGTCTTGATTTAATTAATAGACAGGAACATAAAATTGACTCTGCTACTTGTGTAAAAATTCTCTTTTGAAAATTATCTGTGATTAAGCAACAAAAAATTACTTATACTGTTGCGGAATAGTTATTACCTTCTACAGAAAAGGTTTTCCCAGAAGTCTTGATTTAATTATTAGAAACACAGGCAAATAACATTTGCCCTGCTCCTCCTTTTTCTGCTGCCATACAACAAGCTAAAGTTTCATTACCATCTTCTGGTTCTGTCGGTGGGAAAATTTCTGTTTGGTAAATATAATTTTTTGTTTCATTAGGCAAACCCATGGTTTCTAAAGATTCGGCAAATCTTGTATTTTCTAAATAGTAAGTCTGTTGTTGTTTTTGACAGTAATTGACGTTGGTCATGGCTTCTGTTTCTCTAGCTTTGCTTATCATATTTAACATTGAGCCTAAAGATATGGAAGCTAATATCCCTAGAATTATGATAACTACTAAAAGTTCGATGAGAGTGAATCCTGATTTTTTTGATTGATGATGTCTCTGAGATTTATCTATCAAAAATATGAGATATTTATTCATAACAAAAATGTCTATTTATCAAAAAATCAGTGAGTTTGATGATTGATAATTACTCACTGAATTTACTTTTCAAAAAATTAGTTGGAATATTATTACCACCACCATTTCCAGTATCTGTGGTAACAGTTTGTTTGCAAATTTGCAGTTCCCCACCAACCAGCAGGTTTACCATATACTGTGCCATTCCTACGGGGATATTTCCACCTACAAATAAGCTTACGATTTCCAGGAGGAGTACTTGTAGCAATCCTTCCTATAGACCTTGCATATCGATTATTATCGCCAATAGTTGCTCGCCCTAAATAGTCTGTTTTCCACCAACCAAATGCTGATGCAGGTTCGGCTGTAGAGACTAATATGCTACTACAAACTACCATAGCTAGAGGAATGACTTTCAAAAAATTTGGCGGTTTTTTCATAAATAAATAACTCCTATTTTTTGTTCCCGCTGTTAGAAAAAGTATCTGTATAAATAAACAGATAATTAAATTTAAGCTGTAGGAAACTAAGCTTTATTTCTTAATACTTATTCTTGCCTATATTTTAAAAAAATAAAATAATAAAAAGTCAGATTTTATCAACAAAAATAAAAATAATTGTGTCAGATAACGTCAGATTGTGTCAGAAAAATCAAGAAAATCAAGAAAAAGTATGATAAAATCGGGAGATTACTGAATGACAATCGCTATTGTCAAATCTCAAAGATTTTTCTTGAGTAATAACGCTGAAAAGCAAGACTTCATATCTCCGAAAAAATAATGGATATTCAAGAAGTATTGAGCTTTGTTGATGAATTGGTTTTTACCAAAACAGGGAAGCATTTATCTGATTTACAGGTTGCAATCTTACGGGAAGTTTGGCAGGGTCAAAAATATTTTGAAATTGCTGAAGAGAATTATTGTAGTGAAGGATATGTCAGAAATTTGGCATCTGAACTTTGGCAGATTTTATCTAATGCTATGGCAGAAAATGTTAATAGAACTAATTTTCGTTCCGTAATGGAGAGGCGACAATCTTTGATTTTTTCCTCTAATTTTGTAGGTAATGATTTTATAATTAGTAATGTCAATGTTTGTAGGGATATCTCATCAAATAAATCACCGCCCTCTAAATCAGATAAACTCCAACAAGAATTAAGCACTGCACCAGATTTAGTTAAGTTGAGCGATCGCCACAAAGAAATTGCTACTTTAGAAAAATGGATATTGCGAGAAGGTTGTCGTTTGATAGCTATTCTAGGTAATTCGGGAATTGGTAAAACTGCTTTAGCTTGTTACTTACTACAGAAAATTAAAACTAACTTTGAGGTAGTAATTTGGCTCGACTTAAATCTATCTCCACCTTTAGAAAACACCTTAAAAACTTTAATATTATCAACTGGCAATCAAACAGAAAATCAACTACCCTCGACTTTAGGGGAAAAGCTATCAATTTTATTGTCAAACTTGCAAAAAAAACGCTGTTTAATTGTGCTAGATGACGTACAAACTTTACTCAGCGAAAAACAACTAGCTGGAAATTATTGCTCAGAATACAGAAGCTATAAAAAATTCTTTAAACTAATTGGCGAAACAGTTCATAAAAGTTGCTTTATTATTAACAGTTGGGAATCTCCCCAAGAAATTATTACCTTAGCTGGAAAAAATTCGCCCGTTCGTATTTTCCCACTTAAAGGTTTAGGTTTAGCAGCTTCAGAAATTCTCAGAGAAAACAAATTCTTAGATGAGTCGCAATGGCAAAAGTTGATTAATATCTATGAAGGGAACCCTCTATGGTTAAAAATTGCAGCTAATACAATTCAAGAAATTTTTGGTGGAAGGGTAGGAGAATTTTTTAAATACGAACAACTATATATAAGTGAAGAATTAGCAATAACTTTAGAAAAGCATTGGCAGCGTTTGTCGGAAATAGAACAAAAAGTTATTACTTGCCTGAGTCAGAAAATTGAACCTGTTTCTATTTCTCAATTATTAACAGATACTCAAGTTTCGCCACAGGAATTATTTAATGCCATAAAATCTTTAGGGCGACGTTTTTTGATAGAAACTAAAACCCAGGAACAAGAAACCTTATTTTCTATTTTGCCAATTTTCAGACAATATGTAATATCTACTGCTGAGGCTGAGGAAAAATTACATTAGGTTTGAGTAAAGCTCACAGAAAAATTTATCTATAATTTGCAGAAAGATGCAGATATAGAGATTTTTTTCATTCTAATGAAAGTAGAGGAAAAAGAAATATTATTTTCCCTTTTGCCAATTTTCAGACAATATGTAATATTTACTGCTGAGGATGAGGAAAAATTACATTAGGTTTGAGTAAAGCTCACAGAAAAATTTATCTATAATTTGCAAAAAGATTCAGATATAGAGATTTTTTTCATTCTAATGAAAGTAGAGGAAAAAGAAACCTTATTTTATGTCTTACCAATTTTAAAACAATATGTAATACCATTTCTCAAAAATATTGCTATATTTGATTGGATGGGGAAGTTTCGGTAGTGTGGGAGGTGTGGGGAAGGGACGTTGCATGCAACGTCCGTACACATAATAATAATTAACATTAACTAACTAATAATTAGGCAATAATTGATTTTACCTATGTTAATTACTTGATAATTGAAGTGTGATTCAGCTATAGCATTACTTTTGGTAATTGGTATAATATCTACTGCTGAAGATGGGAAAAAAGTACATTAGGTTTGACTAAAACTCACATAAAAATTTATCTATAATTTGCAGAAAGATTCAGATATAGAGTTTTTTTCATTCTAATGAAAGTAGAGGAAAAAGAAATATTATTTTCCCTTTTGCCAATTTTTAGACAATATGTAATATCCACTGCTGAGGATTCGGAAAATTCACATTAGGTTTCACTTAAGCTGAGAAAAAAATTTATCTATAAATATCTATAAATTTTCAGAAAGATTCAGAGAGGGAATAATTAACTATCATGTCAAATTAAGCAAGATATAAAAAAGTTAGTAGGTAATAACTAAGTTGTTATATCTATAAACTAGCGATTTTTGAATTCCAACGAAAATCCACAAACAAGAAACTTTATTTTCAGTTTTTCCAACCTTCAGGCAATATCTAATATTTAGTCCTCATAATTCTGAAAAATAATTAATATTTTATAGAAAAATAGATAAATATCTATCTAGCTTCTCACTAATCTTGAGCTTTCCTATTTCACTAAACTAATAAACTCTCTCCAGATAATCAATCCTAACTGCATATCAAATCAAAGGTCAGAAATATTGCTAGAATACTATAGCAAAGAATAAACTTTTGGCATAATTTTGCAGAGGTTGACTCCGCCCTTTACTATAATCGAATATCTAGAATTAAAAATAGAATGACTTTGGCTCAAGCACTAGCACAAGAGTGGAAAACCAGACTTCAGGAAGACTATCCAAACCATAACTCAGATATCCACAACAGTATAATTTGTTGGCTATTGGGAGATAATCCCAGTAGATTAGAAACCCTTACTCCCGTCCAAAAAGAAATGGCATCTAAGGGAAGGGAATTTCTGTATCGAATTCTAGGACAAAGATATTTAGACGTTTCGCCAGAAAAAGCTTATCGAAACTTGATGCAGCGCTTGAGTGGGTTAGTAATGCTACGACAAAAAATACGAGCGTGGGTCAATACCAGTCGCGATCGCCAGCGAAGTGTAATTGATGTCCTTCAAGAAGTAGTCCAAGAGATGCTCAATAGCGATCGCTACTTACAACAGCAAATGGCCAAAATTGCTGAATGTACAAAAAATCCCCTTCTCCGAAATTCTTTATTGTTGGCTAGTGTAGAAGAATATTGTGTCAGGCCAATTCGTAATCAACCTTTACTGGTTTATAGATTTGTCAATTATCTACGTCGGACTCAAAGAGGTGGTCTGACTCAAGTACCAGTCAAAGAATGGGTCAAATTAATCTCAGAGGATATTACTCCTGGTGATACGGAAGACCGAGTAAGTTTGTTGGATGCTGTGGTGACATCTGAGTATCAAGATGCAGAAGCAATGGAACAACAAAATCAACTTAGGTCTAAAGTCCAAGAAGAATTTGAGAAATATTTAGCGGACAAAGTTGACCAAAAAGCAGCAGAATGGTTAAAACTTTATATTAGAGGTAATACTCAGGATGAAATTGCTCAAGCTTTAAATATGCCTATCAAACAGGTATATAGGTTACGGGAAAAAGTTAGTTATCATGCAATTCGTGTTTTTGCAGTTAAACAACAACCAGAATTAATAGCAAATTGGCTAGAGATTTCTCTAAATGAGCATGGCTTAGGTTTGACTTCTAGTCAATGGCAAGAATATTGGCAAAATCTTAACTCTCAACAACGTTATTTAATTGAAGCCTTAAAATCAGGTGCAAGTATAGAGGAAATTGGTAAAAAGTTAAACATGAAAACTAATCAAGTTATTAGTGAATGGACTAAACTATATTTAACTGCTCAATCTTTACGGAATAGTTCTTAATCACAAGAAATAAATATTAAGTAGGCAAAATAGATTTAAGCAAAATTTCTCTAAGTTGTTTAGCCTGGAAAAAATTTATATGTAATTAATTTTGTTCTGGTGTTTAGTAATAATTGAATTCCTCATTAGCCTGTTTATAATATATATGTATATTTGGGGTATTTTCAGGTATTAGGTTTTCAGCTATTTCCACTCTCAAAAAGATTAAAGTGACTTTAATCAAAAGTTCAATTAATTAAATCTGTAAATTTTTAGGATAATATAGTATTATTAGTCAGCTACTCTAACGACTACTCTAAATATTGAAAGATTACAGCATTGATTTAATCCCAATGCTTCACCCATCTTAAAAATTAGTGGATTTATCTTAAGCAGATGGAAAAAGATCAGTTTATATACTGACTTAAGTTATTATTCTCAAAGTTATTATTAACTCAACTTCAATAATTCTAGTGGAGAAAGTGAATGCCTATCCTAAATCTTGGTCATTAAAGACATAATTTCTATTAGTTTCAAATCAACAACCAAAAAATGTTAGCATTTCACAACAATGAGGGGCTAAAGGAAATGGATAATCCCCAGATATTTGCCTTAATTGACAATATATTACCATTTGAAGCCTGTTTATACTATCAAATTTTACCTCTATCCGTAGAAGGAAGTAGAGTCAGACTTGGTGTAGTTGACCCTCAAGACTCTTCTGCTTTAGATTATGCTCGTCGATTACTATCTTACTTAAATTGTTCACTGGTAAGTGAAGAAATTTCCTCTGAAACTCAAAGGTCAATCCTCTCATCTTATTTGAACCATGTTGGACATCAAAAATCACAAAGTTCTAGTGCTTCTAGAGCCAGTTTAGCCCAAGATAATCAACAACAAATTGATAATTCTCAGTCTACTACGGTTCAAAAAAATCAAAAATCTTCGCAGGCAAAAAACATAAAAGAACAAGGCAGTATTCTCAAAAATTCTCAAGATTCACAACAGACACAACTTCAATTTGAAGCTCAATCTTCATCAAAAAATTCTCTATGTGATATTTTAGAATTATCTTTAAGTAGTTCTTCCCAACTTACTTCTTTAGAAACTATAGGTACTTTAGACCCTCAAAAGTTATTAAAAGAACTACTTTTGAGAGTTTTAGAATCAGGAATTGGTAGACTTTATTTTGAGCAAAAACAATTTCAAGGTAGAATTCTTTGGAGTCAAGATGGAATCCTGAAGTCTGTAGTTGAAAATTTAGAACACAAGAAAATTGAAGCTCTTATTAATGAGCTGAAAATTCTTACTGAAATGTCTTTAATTCCTATTAAAAAACCTAGGCAAGTAGAGATAGAAAGAATTTATCAAAATAATCATTTATTATTACGTTTGAGGGTAATGCCTGGAGAATATGGGGAAGAAGCGACATTACAAGTATTGAGAGGAGCTGCTTTAAGATTTTATCAACAGCAACAGTTATCTTCCTTGAGTCAAGATGCCTTTAAATTAGGCAAACAACTACAAGTTAAAATCAATCAAGTTTGTTCTCGTCAACATTTAGCTCCATTTCAACTAGATAGCTTATTAACTTTACAGAAATTACTTGATAATATTGAGCATCAAATTGACTGTATAATTTCTCAACAAAATAATCAATTTTCATAGTAGTTAGCGACCAGAGTTCAGCTCAAGGAAAATAATTGCCTTATAGAACCCATTTGGGGTCTATTGAAAAATAGATAGTGTGATGGGGAGATAGGGAGAATAGGGAGATAGGGTGTATTAGAATATTTTTCCATCTTTTCGTTGTATTTCCTATATCGTAACCACTCAATAATCTGGGGTAAATCGTTCAAGAACAAGCTTAAAATAGCGTAAATTCTTTGCCGAATAAGTAGGGTTTGCTGAAAAAGTCTTATGGGTGAGGGTAGGAGTCAGGAGACAGGAGACTCGATACTGGAGGAGTAAGGAATTTAGAGGAGGCAGAAGGAAGAATTTAATTCGTGATTTTTCGGCTCTTGTCAACTCAAAATCCT
>JBCDJM010000331.1:0-7985 GCA_038747755.1 Cyanobacteria bacterium P01_H01_bin.35 | reverse complement strand
TCCTAAATGATTTATGAAAAGTAGCCATACATGAAAATTTTGGGAAAATCAAAGGTTTGACGATGTGTAACCAGCTCAAACAAATATTTGATTAGAGTATACCATTTATAGCTTTTCACGAATGAAATAGGATTGCTATAGCTTCCTTCAAGTTAGCTTGACTTAAATTTGCTTCTCCAAGATAAGCTCCTCCAATATAGGCATTTTCTAAATTTGCCTCTCTCAGGTTCGTGTTTTCTAAATTTGCCTTTATCAGATCGATGTTTTGCAAAATTGCTCCTTGCAGATAAGCACCCTTAAGATTTGCTTTAGCAAGTTTAGCATTACTTAAATCAAGCTTTTTATCCTTTGGATCTTGGCTAAAATTTCGTCTCCCGATAACAGTAATAGCTGCCTGAATGGGAGTTAAAATAGAACTTTGATTTTCTCCTTCATTATTATCAGCAGAAGAAGTTTCCTGAATAAAAGAAGTCAGAACTTCCATAATTATCCAATGATATTTTTCAGAATCAGTTGCTATTTGCTCTAAAGCATAAATTCCTCCTAATTGAATAAATTTGTCATTGTCATTGTCACTTCCTAATTGTTCAACTGCTTTGCTAAATCTTTCTGCAACTTGCTTCTGTTCAGTCGCCTTAACATTACGCCATGATAAGTAGGCAGTAATAAAGAAAAATATTCCTCCAACAATTTGAATTATAGTTCCAACTGCTTGAATTATAGTTCCATAGATAGCATTCTGAGCAAAAAGATTTATCTTTTTCTATAAAAAGCAAATCTTTTTGCAAAGTTAATTTATCTTTAAGTTGCAGTTTGTCTGTTTTTGTTAGTTCACCAATATAACTTTGTAAGTTTTCAATTCCCTGAACTAAATTATGGAGATTACTATTCTCAATTTGCAAAGTTAATTTATCTTTAACCTGTAGTTCATCTGTGTTTATTAGGTCATCAATGTTATTTTGTAGATTTTCAATTTTCTGAACTAAATTATGGAGATTAGTATTCTCAATTGTCCAAATAGTAATTGGAATTACAATCAGGACGATAATTAATACTAAAGTTATCGGCAAAAGCCAATTTTTTAAAAAATTTTGAATTGATAAATTTTGGTTCATTTATTAAAAAATACATTTTTATCTTTCCTTCCTCTAATTCTAGTTGATAATCTAAACCTGCTTGATTTAGAGTACCTTGCAACATTTCTAAGTCTTTAACTGTGAGATTTGACATAAATATAGCAATCCTTTTAAGTTGTAATATTTTAGTGGCAATTAGGAGCCAGGAGTCAGGAATCAGGAATCAGAATTTTAGAGAATTTCACAATAGAAAAAAAGCAAAATTTGTAGGATACTTTAGACGGCTAAAATTTAGACTTTGAAAGGTATTGAAGAATCCGTAGTAATGCACCATTTTAGATGTGCCAGTCCAGTAATTACTTGATTATTTCAAAAGCTGAATCCTTACATCAATACTATACCAATAATTATAATTATGACTGATAAACTAAGCCTCTACTAATCGAAATTTATTTGAAAAATCGCCCATTCTCCCTCTTGCTCCAGAACTTTTCCCTGAATATCTCCATGCCAGTCAAGTCTTGTCAAAATATATTCAGCTCCATATTTTTTCGCTACATTAACTAATTCTTTTCCCGTCTGTTGTGGAAACAAAATTTCCATCGCTCCCACCGCTAACTTATCATTCAAAGGAACGCCAAAAACGTCTTCCATCCGATTTTTCCACTCTTTAATTCCCCTATCTGTTTGGGGAAAATGTTTAAAATCAACAATAACCGCCCTCTCTGAAAAAAATTGAAAATTTGACACAAACGGAGGAATTAAAATTACATCATTTTTATTGCTAATCTTCCTAAATCTTAAAGCTAGTTTCGTAATTTCATCTTGAGTAACTCTATTAAATTTTACCTGTTGTTCAAATACCTCTAAAATTTTTCCTGGTAACGCTTCAAATAATCCTAAAGCAAATACTAAACTTGCGGAGAGCGCTAAACTATAAGTCATTAACTTTTTCTGGGCTATCGCCACATCAACCTCATCTAAAATAAACGGGAAAATTAATACTAAAAATAAACCAGGTATAACAAACAAACGATTAAAAATTGAATCTATTGGTGGATGTAAAAAGTAAAATATTAACTCTCCTAACAGCATCAACCAAACTATTAATTTGTAGCGCCATCTCTCCAGAAAAAATAATCCCGCTGATAAGCTGAAAAAGCAAATACCCTGATAAGGTACAGGCAAAATTAAAGATATTACCAATAGTAAACCCACCCCTAAATTTCCCTGTTGATATAACTGATTAACTAAAATACTCACAGCTATAAATATCATCAATTGAGCAAAAGGAACAGTTCTTGCTAACTGTAACTTAGCGAATAAAGCTAAGGGGTAAACTTCCACAAAAATGTAACCCAAAAACAAAGCTAAAATTGACTCAGCAATAATCAGATAAAACTTCCATTTCTCTAGATATCTCACATCAGTAAAACCTAAATTTTTTTTCCTGATTTTTTTTTCTCTTATCTTTCTTATTTCTACCTCTGGAAAAGGCGATATGTGGGATTTTTCTTTCTCTGTTATTGACTCCTGCCAGAAATATTCCAATTTAGCAATATCAATTTTTTGAATACATAAACAACCACCTAAAATAAAACAGATAAAATCTAACCTAATTTGCCAATTCCAATAAGCAGGAATAATATGATGAGGATTCCTTACCCAACCGTAGATAAAAACAAATTCTTCATTAGTTAATTGAGCGGTGCTAGTGCTGCCAGTTAATACCATTGGCAGATAAACTAAACAAGCAAAACTAAATAAAATAATTAACGGTAGAATCATCAAAAAAATAAATTCATACCGAAGCAATAAATTAATCAGTTTAGTAATACTTTTAAGATTAAAATTGCTGTCATTTGGAATATTATTTATATCCTTGTATTTCAAGATTTTGCTACTTTTAATTTTAACTTCTCCCCAGAAATTAAATTGTTTCAAATTCCGATATTTTATTGTCTCAATTAACATAATAGGAATCATCATAATTCCCGGCAAAACACCAACCAAAAATTGTAAGATTGAAGCAATACCAAAAAATAAATAACCAATTATCCATCTTTGCCGAAAACAAAAATAAAACCCCCAAACTGTCAAACTCATGGCAAATGTTGCTGGTATGGGAGTATTAGGAAAAAGTTTTAAATATCCAATTAAAGTGTAGGATGTTAAACTCAGAAAAATTAAAACTGCTGCTGATAATCTGGAAGGAGTAAAAAATTTACTTATGGCAGATAAACCACAGATAAAACTAATAAATGAAGTTAGATAACAAATTAGATAACTCAGGGAAATACTTCTAGTAAATTTGCTAAGAAAATAAATCAAATATTGATAGTAATATCTGGGAGTAAACTTCAACATTTCCTGAACATAGTAATCATTTCCATAAAGTTCAGGATTCAACATTGATTTAATTTGAGGAACATGGGTATAATGATTTCCCACGGGAAAAGTGTATCCTCTGGCAAAAAATGAGCCGAGAATTATAAAGATAAATAGAGATAAGGAAAAATGCCAACTATATTTTTTTAAGTGCCACATTTGTTATCAGAGAAACAATGAAGGTAAGCATTAAGCTTTTCCTCGTAAATACTTTCAGATTCAGCTTTTGAAAGTAATAACTACTAAAATTATAAAGTTAGCTGATGACTAATTTCATTAGCATAACTTTTGATTCTCCTTTTATATCTGATAGCTGAATGCTTATGAATGAAGTAAGAAGAAAAATTTATCAAAATTTACAGCAGTTTCCCAAGTTATGAAGTACAACTGACAAGGTAAATATTTTTGGCTTGTTCCCCATTTTTTCTACTCCCTCAAAATCAATATTATGGTAAGCATTTAGCTAGTTCCCATTCAGCATTCAGATGCATGAATATAATAAGTTACTAAAGTTAGCTAATTGACCAATTTAATCCATAACTTTTAATTCTGCTGGAAAGACTACTTCCTCCTTTCCTAGGAGTTAATAACTAAAAGCTGATAGCTGTTAACGTAGTTCTTCCGCAGGAGGCTAGCTGACTGCTGAATTCTTACATATTAGACATAGGCGTGAAAAAGATATAGACTTTTTGCGCTTAGTAGGGAACACTTAACAGGGAACACTTAACAGGGAACAGGAAATTTATTCCTACGAAAAAGATACGACAAATGATTTAGGAAAGTGAATTTTACAACTCTAGCTTATCTTAAATAAAGAGCAAGTTTATTTTCTGGAGAGGTCTACTATGTAATTCATTAAGTAGGAAACTACTGTATTAAGACTTACGCAAAAACAATGTACATAGTGTTCAAAACTATAACGTTATAGTTTTTTGACTCTATATGCAGTATATCTGCGTAAGTCCTGTGTATGATTAATATCCAGATTATGCAACGCCAAAATTTGGTTTAAATTCCCTTTCAAACTATAAATTGCCGATAGCTAAATACTATTTAACACAACTAAAAAAGCTGATTGCTATCTAAAATGATACTTATAGAACCCCTAAAGGGATCTATTTAAAAACAGAGGAGAGAGATGGGGAGATGGCGAGATGGGGAGATAGGGAGATGGGGCGTATTAGATATCTCCCAAAATCCAATCATCAAATCAATTATCGCCCATAAATTATCAATTACTTCTCCCTATTCCCTATTTTCTGGAGATACCAAATGGCTTCTATACATTTTCTCAGCTATTTTATAGCTGCAACTTATGTTAGTCCTATAGTCACCATATCTAACAACTTGGCCATGAACCGTAAAAACTTACTTATAACTGATAACTGAAATGACGGGTCATT
Source organism: Cyanobacteria bacterium P01_H01_bin.35 (assembly GCA_038747755.1). GTDB lineage: Bacteria > Cyanobacteriota > Cyanobacteriia > Cyanobacteriales > Microcoleaceae > Trichodesmium. The sequence goes on along the minus strand of JBCDJM010000331.1, from coordinate 3,118 downwards.
TCTCCAACATTTTCCTAAGTTTCAAAAGCCAAAATTACTTATGATGCTAATTAAAAGCCAAAGATTTACAATAATATAGTTAAACCAAACTAGCTTAAATATCTTCAAGTACATTAAGAATAAGAATAGAATAGTATAAAAAAAATTGAATGCCTTTCCCTCCAGAAAGTCCTTGCCTAAGTATAGCGATCGCCCGCCTGAACATCCCAGAAACTAATCACTTTGCAGTCTGGGTTATGCAGGCTCCTGTCCAACGAGGATATGTCCACCATGACCAGGTATGGCCAGAAACCTTATCAAAAGATTGGCAGGCTTGGTTAGAAGTCTTCTCTCCCCAAAGTTTACCTGCTATTCCTGTCGGTGTACCTCAGCACGCCTTAGCATCAACCCCAAATATTCATCCTGCCTCTCAATCTGGTGTCAAAATAAATCGTACCAGTCGCCTAATGCAAAATCTAGGCATTAGCCTCTGGCAGTGGTTATTTCAAGGAGAAATCGCTCATAGTCTCCATCAAAGTCAAGGTATTGCCATTGGCCAAGAATTGCCCTTACGGGTAAGATTGGATATTCGTGAACCAGAATTAATCGCCCTACCCTGGGAAATTATGCAACCAGGAGTCGCTTTACCCGCCTTTTCTCTAAGTCGGGAAATTTTGTTCAGTCGTACCACCAGTGATGTTAACTCCTTACGCAGCCAACCACCTTCCCAATTTCTAAATATTTTGTTGGTAATTGGGGAAAGTACCCCTCAAGGACAATCCCCCACAGGTAATGGCCATCAATCTCTAGTTCCATCCAAATTACAACTAGAAGAAGAAGCAGCCCAACTAATTGAGGTTTTAAAAGCTCACGACATCACAAACTCTAATGCACCAAAAGTTAATCCCACTATTCCTTGTAGAGTCGATACACTAATTCAGCCCACTCCAGAAGAATTAATTTCCTATCTAGATAAAAAAACTTATAATGTATTCTTTTATGCTGGTCACGGTACACCAGGCCCAGATGGTGGTTGGTTATTCTTAGCGCCAGACACAACCCTCAATGGTACCGAATTAGCACAAATTTTAGTTCGGAATGGAGTAACCTTGGCAGTATTTAATGCTTGCTGGGGAGCGCAACCTGCTACAGAGCGTCTATCTTCTGGTGAGGTACAAGCAATATCACGCAGTAGTCTAGCAGAAGTATTAATCCATCATGGAGTACCTGCCGTTTTGGGGATGCGAGATGAAATTGCCGATAGAGAAGCTTTAAGTTTTATTCAAGCTTTTGCTCAAGGTTTGACAGAAGGAATGTTGATAGATCAGGCAGTAGCAGTAGCAAGACAACAATTATTAACTCTCTACAGATTTAATCAACCAGCTTGGACTCTACCAGTATTGTATATGCACCCAGAGTTCAATGGTCAATTAGTTCAAGTATTTGATGAATTAGTAACTCAACTACCTACTAACTCTCCAACTTGGATTAGTGGTTATACTTCTAGAGCTTTTTTACGTTCTCAAGAAGATAATAATCAAGTCTGGCCAATTTGGGTTGGTACAATTTCGGTTGGGCGTTCTCAGGAAAATGATGTGGTGATTTTGGAGCGGTGGGTTTCCCAAAAACACGCGGAGATTTTTTCTCGTTGTTTACCGAATGAAGAGGTTAAACCAACTTACTTTTTACGAGATATTTCTCGTTTCGGAACTTTAATTTATCAGTCTGGTACTTGGCAAAGAATACATCGTGATGAGGTTGCTATAGAATCAGGAACATTGCTAAAATTTGGCAGTTCTCAAGGTCAAGCTTTTGAGTTTGTAATTGAAACAACAGAAGACCTTACTAATGGATAATGGATAATTGATAATTGATAATGAATTAGCTAATCTAAACTGGATTACGGAACTAGCTAGGTTACTGCACTAATTGATAATTAATAATGAATTATCTAATCCAAACTGGATTACGGAACTAGCTAGGTTAATGCTGTAGCTAAAAAAGTAGGAAATAAAGATATTGCTAATTACCTACTTCTCAATATTACCTATGGAATAAAATTATGAGTAATCAGCCTTCCCATTCTCAATTTTCTCTTAACAATGCCTCTACTGAGGTAGAATTAGATTTATTAAATGCGATAGTTCTAGACGATATTGCTTATCCTTGGAATCCTGAAGCACCAGAATCAGATGCTTATTTTAATTCTCTAGAAGAAGAAGTACCTTTGTCTGATTTACTAAATGATTTGGAAATGACTACTGCTTGCCAAAATTTTTATAGTCAAACTGACAAACTTTGGCCGATTATTGATACTCAGAATGCTTTGTATAAAAAGTTTGCAGGTTTTGCTCCTAAGAATTTACTTAACAAGTTAGGGAAGATTGCGATTAATGTTGTCGATCAGGTGAATCGTTTAGGTTCTACTTTATCTCTCTCAGATCAATTGGTACATTGTGTCAGCGAAGTTTTACCTGGTTGGGATTTGGAAGATTTGGAAGTAATGGCGCGTCCTCTTGCTTATTCCATGCGTGGAGAGCAAAATGATGCTGTAGAAAATACTTTGGCAACAATGCAACCTGTTGATTGGTATGATTTATCTGAAGTTGAACAAGCACGGTTAAGTTTAGCGATCGCCCTCTATGCTATATCTCAAGTTAGTAGTTAATTTTTCTCTTCCTCAGTTTTATATCATAATTACCCATCACAGTTTTCATTTTTGTAATACATTCGCCTTTCATCTCTACCTAAACTTCCTTGTTAACTAGAGATAAAAGGCGTTAATTTTTTTCGTAAGTATTTAGTCTCAGCTATCAACTGTTGCGCCATAGTTTTTAGATTTTAGATAAAGTCCGAGAGTGGCGATTGTCTAAGTAGATAATTAATTCAACTGTTGCGCTTTAGTTTTTAGATTTTAGATAAAGTCCGAGCGTGGTGATCGTCTGAGTAGATAATTAATTCAACTATTGCGCCATAGTTTTTAGATTTTAGATAAAGTAGCGATCGCCTAATTTGATGAGGTAGATAATTAATTCAACTATTGCGCCATAGTTTTTAGATTTTAGATAAAGTAGCGATCGCCTAATTTGATGAGGTAGATAATTAATTCAACTATTGCGCCATAGTTTTTAGATTTTAG
>JBCDJM010000330.1:0-8041 GCA_038747755.1 Cyanobacteria bacterium P01_H01_bin.35 | reverse complement strand
TAATTATTAATTATTGAAATATATAGCAATCCTAAATGATTTGTAAGAATTTTTATAATAGTTAAGATTGAGGAAAAACCTTGAAAATTATGACCCCTGACTCCTGACTCCTGACTCCTCAATACCACAAAAATATTCCAATTGAAATAGGATTGCTATATTTCATAATTTACAGAATAATCACCAAAAAAACAAAAAACTTTATGCCAGTAAAAACACTGTCCTACTGAAGGAAAAGAAAGCGATCGCCTCATCCTAAAATGTGGAATTAGAGTAAACATTTTTTCCGGAATGCGGAGCTAATAGCTATTATCATTCAGCATTTCCTATGGAATGCTAGGCAAACAAATGCCTTAAGGTAATAACTTACTAAGGTTAGCTAATGACCTTTTTGTTGATAATTTTTAATTTTATTTGGAGACTAATTCCTCCTTCGATGTGATAATGAGTTAATAATTTATAGTTGATAGTTTCTAGCTAACAGCTAAATGTTTACGAATCAGAAATATTCAAAAAAAAATATATGGAAAGTTTAAATAAACCTAATCCAGTATTATTAATCCACGGAATTTTTGACACCATTAGAATATTCGATAAAATGTCTCAATACCTAAAAAAATTAGGGTGGGAAGTATATTCTCTAAACTTACTTCCTAATTACGGTATTTTAGGTTTAGATAAATTAGCTGAACAAGTAGCAGATTATGTAGATAAAACATTTCCACCGAATCAATCCATTGATTTAATAGGTTTTAGTATGGGAGGAATAGTCAGTCGTTACTACGTTCAAAGATTAGGAGGCATTGATAAAGTAAAACGTTTTATTACTATTTCCTCTCCTCACAACGGCACATTAACAGGTTACGCTTTAAATTTAGCAGCGCCTAAACAAATGCGTCCGAAAAGTGACTTTTTAGAAAATTTAAACCAAGATATTGATTTATTAGAAAAAATAAATTTTACGTCTATTTGGACACCTTATGATGCTATGATTTTGCCTGCTAGAAGTTCTCAAATACCAGTAGGTAGAGACATCAAAATAGATATTTTACTTCATGCTTGGATGGTATCAGATGAAAAAGTTTTGAAAGTAATTGTTGAGGAGTTGAAAGCAGAGTAGAAATCAAAATTAATCAAGAATTTTATCAGTTGATTTGATCGAGCAAACTACAGATACTATTTCTCAAAGTATGTGTTTAGGATTGAATAACTTTTGTTCTTTAATTCTGGCTATTTTTGCAAATTTCCTAAAGTAGTCTGACTTTTGATAAATTCATAAGAAATTGCTAAAATCTAACCGAGTTATTTGACAAGGGAATAAGATATAAAAACTCATATTCCCCAATACTAGCTATTACAATTAATTGAGAATATTTCCTCAAACTAAAAGTGATTCTATAAAAAAATTATTGGTTATTGAGACTGTTTTTCTGATTCATTAACCACTTCTTCCATATCTATCTCAGCTCCAAATTTTTCCTTTAATTCTTCTAACATTTTATTTTTATCCTTTTCGTAAATCAGCATCGTAAGTAGCTGCCATAAATTTAACTATCTTGCAGAAAGTTTCTTCTGTAGATTTTGTACTGAAAATTTCTATTAGTTAAGATACAAATTATTCATTTTTCATGCTTTTCATGTTAATTTCCTGTACGGTAATTCACAAATTTAGTTAAACACTTTAGACTTTTAAAGATTTATCTATCAATAAAAAAAGTGTGAAACAGAATCTGCCTGTATAATCTAGCTAATATATTAAATCATAAAAGTATGATATATTGCAAGAAATCGCTAATTTTACCTTAAACATGACTTAGGAGTGTCATTATATAAAATTAACAAATGAGTTTTTTGAGAATATAATAGAGATAGCTTTCTAGAATGAATTGGATCTGCTCTTTTTAAGCATCTCTGATCGAGATGCACCTTTTTGTAGCATTCTTTTTTCAAAGTGGTATAACTTACCAAGAAAAACATACTATGGGAGCAAGATACTCCCATTTCTATGATGCAGAAATCATCAATTATTTTCCCCTATTCCCTACTCCCTACTCCCTATTTTTCTAATTTAAACTGCTACAGCATCGCCAACTTCTTGACGATCGTTACAGCCAAAAATTGCTTCTGAATGACAATAATATTTGAACTCTAGCAAATTATGAAACGGGTCTTCCAAGAAAAAAGTGCGATGTTCCAAAGGAGAATTTGTAAACCTTCGCTTAGGTTGCTGATAGAATTTTAATTGATTTTTTTCGGCACGTTCTAACAAACCTTCCCAGTCACTTTCTAGACTAAAAACTAAACCAAAATGTCTGGGATAAATTCCTTTTTGTGGTTCTAAATTTTCTTTGGAAACATGAGCAACAATTTGATTTCCATAAAGATTTAGAATTACTGAGTTGGGAGATTCTCGCCCAACTTCACAACCTAAACCATTGCCATAAAATTCTTTGGTTTTGGCAATATCTGAAACAGGAAAAGCTAAATGAAAAAGAACTTGATTCATAGTTACTTTACAATGAATAATTAATAATGGATAATTAGGCAGGCACGAAAAAGTTTAACTAAATTCAGTTTTGTTAACTAAATCCCAACTCCAATTTACCGAAATATTAAGGTTTAAAGCCAACTATAGCAATCCTAAATAGGTTGCGGGTAATTAAAAAATAAATAAAAAAGTTGAAACTCTTACCTGTTCCCTGTTCCCAGTTAAGTGTTCCCTAAAAAGCAGTAAGATTTTTGCCACGAATATATTAGAGGATTGCTATAGATCAAGAGAAACAATGAATTTATTTTCCTTTTATTGAATCCAATCCGTTTTAGGGAGAGGTAATTATCAATTATCCATTATAGCAATCCTAAATGATTTGTGAGAATTTTTCTAATAGTTAAGATTGATGAAAAACCTTCAAAATTATGACTCCTGACTCCTGACTCCTAACTACCAAAAAAATATTACAATTGAAATAGGATTGCTATATCAATTATCAATTATTGAAAGTTTATTTGAAGGTGAATTGACATTTTGTTACATAGCGACAAATTTTTACACCAACCTACTTAGTTGATAATGAACAATGGATAATGAAAATTATCTCTAATTATGGCATTTGTGAATGGGTAATGCTTTTGTCTCAAATATCTATAAAAAAACTATAGTTTTATGGTTCATAAATACTGAAGAGCATTACCTAATCACCAACTCCCTAATTATAAATTATCCATTATCCATTTAAAAGGAGAGGCTTTAAACCTCTGAAGATTAATTATCAATTATCAATTATCAATTATCAATTATCAATTATCCATGTTATCTAATATTAACTCTCTAAATCCCTGGTTAGTAGCTATGGGCTTGAATACTATTTTACTAAGTCTCGTTTATTTTGCCCCAAAAAAATTATTAACTCCCGCAGGAATAGTTCATGCTTGGATACTCGGAGTCTTAATTTGGGGTAGTTTAGGTTTGCCTGGATACGCAGTAGTAGGATTTTATTTTTTAGTAGGTTCTGGGGTGACTCGTATCGGAATGGCCGAAAAGCAAGCTGCCGGAATAGCAGAAAAGCGGGAAGGGGCAAGAGGGCCAGAAAATGTTTGGGGTTCCGCCTTGACTGCTGCTATCTGTGCTGTGGGTATTTTGGTAATTAGTCTCTTATACCCGAATAATCCTCCCATAGAAAATTTACCACTCTTGCTAATGTTGGGTTATGTAGCAAGTTTTAGTACAAAGCTTTCTGATACTTGTGCTAGTGAAGTAGGAAAAGCTTACGGCAAGCGGACATTTTTAATTACAACTCTACAACCAGTCCCACGGGGAACTGAGGGTGCCGTAAGTTTAGAAGGGACTTTAGCAGGTATTGTCGCTTCTGTAGCGATCGCCTTCCTTGGTTGGACTGTAGGTTTAATTGATTTGACAGGAATAGCCTTTTGTGTAATCGCAGCTTTTATTGCTACTAATTTAGAGAGTGTAATTGGGGCAACAATGCAGTCTCAGTTTAAATGGTTAACAAATGAAGTAGTAAATATTATCAATACATTAATCGGAGCGATCGCTGCAATTTTATTAGCTATAGTTTGGTACTATATAGTAATTAGTAATCAGCCAATAGGTATCAGCTTTTTTGTTTCCTAAATCTTAGCTTTGTATTCCTGGCTACTTACTTTATAGTCTAAGTTTCTATCTTTAACTTGAATTATTTTCACCTAAAATCTATAGCAATTTTAATTCTAATTGTCAGATATTTTAGATTTTTAAGGAACTGGTAAAACAGGATATAGGAATTAGTTAAATTATCAATCATTCCTAATAATTTCTCTATCTATTAAATTTCAATATCCACTAACTTCTCTATCAATTTTTTATATCTGATTCCTGATTGCTATACTATCAAAAAAAGTGTGAATCAGATTTTAAGTTTTATAGATTAACTATAGACTAAAATTTATTTGTAAAGATATTAGCAAAAGGCGGAATTTTACCAATGGAATCTAAACCACTACTAACAATAGGTGAAGAACAATTATCCTGGGGGCAAGGTTTAAGATATTTGCAAGCCTCTGGAAAATTACAGTCTTTTGTCACAGAAATTGTCCGTCAATATGTGATAGAAAAAGAATTGCAATCTAGGGAAGATATCAATGTAAATCCAGGAACTATTCAACAGGCAATGATTGATTTTAGATTGCAAAGAAAGCTAGAAAACCAACAAAAATTTCAAGAATGGTTGCAACAAAATAGAATTACCTATAATGCTTTAGAGTCACAGATAGCAAATTCTTTTAAAGTGAAGCAATTAAGAGATTCTATTACTGCAGAAAAAATCGAAGAATATTTTAATGAGCGTAAAGCCGGTCTGGATTATGTCATTTTATCTAGAATTGTAGTTGAAGATAAAGAATTAGCAGATGCTTTGCATCGAAAAATTGTGGCAGAAGGAGGAAAATTTGAAGATTTAGCTAAAGAATATTCAGTCACAAATGATAAAAATTTTAATGGCATTATGGGTGCAGTTACTTTAGGTAGTTTACCAGAAGATTTGAGAAATGCAGTTAATTCTGCTAATCCTGGAGACATTTTAGGACCATTTCAGACAAATAAATATTGGAGTATATTTCGCCTAGAGCAATTACAAGGTGCTTCTTTAGATAATCCTGAAATTAGGAAAAAATTAGACGGTGAATTATTTGAACGTTGGGTAGGAGAGAAACTGCAAAATCAAAAAATTACTCTCCATGTAAATGAGTAAATATCAATGGATAATGGATAATGGATAATGGATAATTGATAATTAATCCCTAGAGATTTAAAGTCTCTCCAATACCAGTGGATAATTGATAATTAGAGATAGTTTTCATTATCCACTATCTAATTATTAAATATTCATTCATTATCTATTAATAGCTGAAAGCTAATAGCTGAATGCTTACCAGAATTTTTATATAAAATAATGAAAAAAATGGATAATTGATAATTAATCAAATCTAGGTTTAAAGTCTCTCCTTTTTAATTGATAATTAATAATTAGAGATAATTTTTATTATCCATTATTCATGTATCTGAAAAAGACAAAATTTTTATAGAAAATAAGGCAAAAACATGAGCAATGAAAATAAATCCATTCACGAGTTTGATTTGAGATTAATCTACGAATATTTTTCGACAATGGAACGACAAGGACCTGGAAATCCGGAAGTAACTATTAAAGTTTTAAAGTTTATTGATAATCTGACAAATGAATCAAAAATTGCAGATATAGGTTCTTGTGCCGATATTTTTTGATAATTAGTTAGAATTTTTTTGATGATATTTTGATAATGAATTAGGTTATCCATTTAATAATTTCCTCTTGTTTTATATTAATCACTAATAGTAAAACTTGATATTTTTGGAGAATTACTTCAATTGCAATTTGTGCAAAAAACTTTTCATAAATTTTGTTATCAACTGCCAAATAAACTTGATAATTGGGATGAGTAAGAGAAAAAAATGTTTGATAAATTAAATATTGTCCTAATGCTGTTTCAAATTCGCGCATTGGAGAACGACTCAGGAAACTTTTAATTTCAATCACAATTTGTTTCCCTTTTCTTGTTGCAGAAATTGTTTTTTCGCCAGCTAGATCTGCAAATAATTTAACTTCTTCATATTTAATAGGATAAGGATCATTTCAGTTATCAGTTATCAGTTATCAGTTATCAGTTATCAGTACCTTGTAGCTGTTGGTAGAGGCTTGAAATATTGAATCTAATTTTTTTTCATCCCCTTGAAAGGGGAGGCGTAACTACCTTATTTTTTGGTCGAAAGTAATTGTCCAACCATCTTTAATTAAAACATTTTTGACAACTTGATGAGAAGTATCTTTTGCTGGCATTATTTCTAGGAGAGGGAATAGGGAGTAGGGGAAAATAATTGATGATTTTTGTTCAATAATTGGTTTTATTGCTGAGTGCTAACCGCTTCTTTAAAAACTAAATAAATGAAGCAGTAGCGGTAGGTTGGGTTGAGGAATGAAACCCAACAAAGCCTTTAAAGCAATTCAGAAAATTCGTGACGATACCATTCACTTCCACGTTGTTCTTAAAAATGACCTAATTTGAGATTTGCCAAAAGTAGAGGTGCAATAAACGTAGGTTGGGTTGTTCGCGCTAGCGTTGCGTAGCATGGAAAAAAACCCAACACGGACACGCACGTTATTGTTGTTGGGTTTCCTACGTCAACCCAACCTACTAAACTAAATAAATGAAGCAGTCTTACCAAATTCTCCAGTAAATACAAAAGAACTTATAGGTTTACGACTTCGGGGAGAAAGTTCCCTCTCTCGTAAAGACTCAGGCAAAATTTCAGGTTCTCCTGGATAACCAATAGCTATTGCTGTTACTGGTTCATATTCTGCTGAAATTTTATATAATTTCCGTGCTTTATCAACATTAAAACCAGCCATTTGACGAACTCTCAAACCCATTTCTGTTGCTTGAAAAGTTAAGCTAGCAACTGCTAAACCAACATCGTGAAAAGCGTGTCTATTAGGTTTATTATTTCTGTCAAAAGAAAGTTTAGTAACAGATAACATTAATACAGGAGCAAGACTTGCCCAAGGTTGATTTCCTTCTGCTAAACAACTAAAAATACGCTCATATTCAGCAGGATTTTCTTTAGTAGCAACTATGAAACTCCAAGGTTGTTCATTAAAAGAAGAAGGAGACCATCTTGCTGCTTCTAAAAGAGACAATAAGACTTCTGTTTCAACCTTTTTGTCAATAAAAGCTAAAGAACTCCAACGCTGTTTTAATAAGTCGTTAATTGGATATTGATTATCTGTAGGTTTTTCCATTTTTTGAATTTTTGAGTAATTGTTTAAGGTTGATATAAATCTTATTTCAATTGTGATAAATTGTAGATTTTTGACCGTTCAAGCAAATATGGCATTAGATTCTCATTTTCCGGTTATAATAAAGCTCGTAGTAGGGCTTCAGCCCTAATACCAATTACCATGCACTAATGCTATACTTCAACAGTCAAATATTTACCAAGATTCAAAGTTTGTTTTTGATAATTATTAGTTTTTTAGTATAGATTTTTATTACTTTTCCTCTCCTCCTACTTCCCATACTTTCCCACCCAATTAGATATAGCAAGATTTTTGAGAAATGGTACAAGGATAGATATTTGATGGGCTAAAGCCCAACTACAAACAAAAACTTTTTTACATTTGCATTTGACGACGAATATAATTTTCTACAGATTCCATTTTCATCTCAAATATTCTCTCCAAATTTTCAATTTCTTCTGGAGTGCAGAAAAATTCATTTGCTAATAATACTCTTAAAGTACCTAAAGTTTTTTGTAATTCAGGATTAAATAATCCCAGAGTATTCCGTAATCCATCAAATACCAATAAAGGTGGATTAATAACTATAGGTTCCCGATTAAAAATTCTACTAAATATCTGAGAAATTTCTCCTCTAGAAATAATTTCTGGTCCTCCCACAGGCAAAATTTGATTACAAGCAGCTTCTACAAAAACAGAATCCACAGCAATTT
>JBCDJM010000329.1:0-8046 GCA_038747755.1 Cyanobacteria bacterium P01_H01_bin.35 | reverse complement strand
GTGAGGAAGATGACTCTCCCACTTGGGCAAAATGGGCGATGGGATTATTTTCTTTAGCCAGAGGAAATATTGCTGGAATGGCAATGGCTGGAGCTGGTTTTGACTGGAAAAATATTTTATTAAACTTAGTTACTGTGGCTGGAGTAGGAACAATTATTGCTACAATAACTGGCATAACTTTAGGTCCGGTTGGTTTAGCATTATTAGGTTTAGGAGTGGGAGTAATGCAGGCAGACCAAGCTAAAAAACAGTTAGTTCAAGTCACTAAAAAAGAGTTAGTAAAACATTTACCTCAAGTTGCTCAAGAACAGTGGCAACCAGTCCATGATGCAATTAAAGAATGCTTCGATAGTTATGAGCAAGAAGTGAGTGAAAGGATAGATGATGATATTCAATCTCGCCAGAGTGAATTGGATAATTTAGTTAAGCAAAAAGAGGAACGAGAAATTAATCGTGGAGAAGAATTAACTAGGTTTGAGAAGTTAGAAACTGATGTATTCTCTGAGTATGAAAAAATTGAGAAGATCATTTTTTTAGGGAGTAGGGAGTAGGAAGAAGGAAAAGATTATAAGGAAAATTGTAGAGGTTTGCTCTCCAAACCCAACCTCAAATAGGATAAGGAAAAATGTAGGATTTGGGTCTCCAAACCCAAATCATATAGCAATCCTATTTTATTTGTGTATAAAAATCTTACAGCTTTTCGGGAATAGGCAATGGGCAATAGTTTCGGACCCTTAAAAGGGGCTAGACCCAATTTTTTGGTAATTATAAGATAAATAGCGGTACAATTTTAACATAAAAAAATCTCCTGATTTCAAGGAGATAAAAAAGGAAACTTCAGCAGTCGTTACTGATAACTGAAAAAGCTGATAACTGAAAAAGCTGATAACTGAATTAAAATGCCTAAAAAAGAACATTACGAAAATCTGACAAATTATTTTAATTCCGCTCTAGGAATTTTAGAACTTGAGCCAGATTGTCAATTGAGAAAAGATGTAATTTCTATCTATGAATATCTGGCAAACCCTTCTTTTAAAATTGCTGTTTTTGCTCCGTTTAATTATGGTAAATCTACTCTCCTAAATGCTTTGTTAGGAGAACGGACTTTACCTATCGATCTAATTCCCACAACTGGAGCGGCAATTTATGTGAAATATGGCAAAGAGTTAGAAACAAGAATTCAGTTGAAAGATGGCAGTATAATTAATGCCAATGGTACGGATATTCTCAAAGAATATGCTGTGCTAGATGATAACCGTCAAATGCGAGATGATGTAACTTCAGTAGAAGTTTATTGCCCTAATTCTTTTCTGGCAAGAGGGGTAGAATTTTTAGATTTACCAGGAACTAATGATAGGGAAGCTCAAAATATTTTGGTGCAGGAAAAGTTATTAACTGCCGATCTAGTAGTGCAGGTTTTAGATGCTAGAAATTTAATGACTTTGGGTGAGCGAGAAAATCTCAGAGATTGGTTGGTGGAACGGGGTATTAAGACTGTGGTTTTTGTGGTTAATTTTATGAATTTACTTACGCCAGAGGAACAAAAAGAAGTTTCAAATAGAATGGGGTTTGTGGCAGAAAGTTTTCGCTCGGAGCTGCCAAATAATATTAGTAATTTGTATCTGGTTGATGCTTTGCCTGCTTTACGAGGGCGGTTAAAAGGTGATATTTCTGTGGCACAAACAACGGGTTTAGCTACTTTTGAATCTGCTTTACAAAGTATTGTTGAAATTTATGGGGAAAAGACAAATATTAAGTTGTCGAGAGTAGGGGCGATCGCTTCTCAATTATGTCAAGTAATTAAGGTTAATGCTCAGGAAGTAACTAAAGAGTTAATTGCTATTCAAGAGCAGAAAACTGAAAAGTTTCAAATTCAAAAGCGAGCAGAAAAATTAATTAAAGAAGGTTTTCAAAGAAGTAGTTCAAATTTCCAAAGTTGGCTATATTTAACTAATCTTTTAGCCAAGTATCAATTTGAATTAGCTGTAGTTTTGGAACAGAGAACTTTTAATATTTGGGAGTCGGAAAAATTTCGACCAGAAGCACTGAAATATAAACAAGAAATTAGTGACTGGGTGGATCAAGCTGCTGAATTTTTTCAAGTAGAAGAAATAGAGGAATTAATAATTACATTTCCTGAAGCTCCAAAAGTTTTTTTGCCACCCCCACCTCCATCAGAAACCAAAAAATCAGGAGGTCTAAGAAATCTAGCGATCGCCTCTGGAATAGGTTGGTTATTAGGAGGTCCGATGGGTGCTGCAGTTGTTGGTGGTGCAACCTATCTTTTGAGCGATAATAAACAGAATAAATCGCAAAATTTAGCAAGTTATAAAGAGCAAGTAAAACAAGCTTATGCTAATGCAGCTAGAGATTATTTAAGTCGTTTTAGCACTGTGACTTTAAAAGTAATTGAAGAATATGAAGTAATGGCAGAAAAAGTTATTAAAGTTCCTGTAACTCAGCAGTCACCGGAGGTAATAAAGTTAAGAAATAAACTGCAGTTATTGAATAATTTATCAGCAGAAATAAATCAAGAATTGGATTTTTTAGTTGATTAATTGGAGTGTTATCATAAACCTGGTTTATCGGAAGTAAATTTTAGCATGATAGAGAATTTAATATAAACCCGGTTTATAGTTCCAAAGAATTTATTATCGCTTTAATATATATTTTCTGAAAAACCAAGCTAATGAGCTAGCAATTAAAACTAATACAAGTTTATACAGTAGTGTATTTTGACAAAGGAAAAATTTATCACCTAACATAGATTTACATTCTTTTATTGCATCATCTCCTGTTAAACCAGCAACAGCTACTCCTGTACCTACCACGGCAATTAATTCTTTAAAGTCGCGATCGCTTTTGGCTTTTTCTATTTCTACTTGAGTGCGGATAGCATTAATATTATCTTCTAATAATCTCAATCCTAGTTCAAAATTTTCTAATTCTTTTGTGATTTGTAAAAGATATTTTTCTTGAATTAATTGACTAAAATAGTTAAAAAATTCAATCTTTGTTTGATGATAAATTACTTTTTTTGTAGCTTTATTAGTAAGAGTTTGTAATCTTAGATCGTAATTATGTAAATTTATTTCTATTGTACCTTGTTGAAATTTAAGATTATTGAGATTGCTCGTATATTGATTGATAATAATTTGGATTTTACTCAATAAATTGCTAATTTTTTGCAAATTATTAACTTTCTCATTGTCTTGTATAGATTCAATTGTTGTCTGAATTTCACTAAATTTTTCTTTGATATCTTTTACTAAAATGCGACTTTGACCATAAGCCCAAGTAATTTTATGGTGATAATAAAATAAGCGTATCCAATCTGTATAGAATTCGCCTAATTTCTGGAACGTTTCTTGGTCTGGATATATGGCAATAATAATATGTTGAGTTTGAACAACAGTAAAAATTTCTTTTTCTCCTAGTGTTACTTTCTGTTGTTTTAAGCTATTGTCAGAATATTCAAAAATTGTTGCTCCGATAAATTCACCTTTGCCATCAAATTCTATTTCTTTTGAATTGGGAAAAATTGCTTTGTAAGATTCTTGGGCAATTTTTTCTATTTCTTCTGGGGTTGTTTCTGAGGAATTGGGTAGGTAAGTGGATAGCATCCAAGTTTGACCTAATGTAGCGGTATTTTCTCCTAACTTTTGTTTGATTTTTTCTCTTAATTCGGTAAAATTTTCTGGTGTTTTTTTCTCTGGTGTAGCTACTTCTAATAATAGTCCATAACTATCTCCTAATCTTACTGGATAATAATAACCATTTTCTAGGGAAGTATCAGGGTATAAGGGAGCATAAGGAAATTGGAGAAGGTTAACATATTCTACTTCTAGGTTTTGATTGTTATCTTTTCCATCTTGCTTTAATTTTTCCTGCACATTTTGATGGAATTTTTGATAAAAATATTGGCGTTTTTGTTCTATGTCTTCTTCATTATCACCGAGACTATTTCTCATGTCATAGAGAAATAAGTCAATGGTGGAATTAATAATATCGGTCATTTCAGTTATCAGTTAAAATTAATTTATTAATGAAAATAATGATTGTTGGGTTAGGGTAGATAGCTATAAAACAGTGTAAGTATATAGAATGATTTCTGCCTGACCCAACCTACACAAAAGCTGATTTTTTTGTAATAATGGCTTATGTATTATCTGACCGATTTTGACGAATCCAATTTAATAACTTTTCAAACTTACTAATTTTTTTTACTGTTTCTGATGGCTCGGGTGATGAGATAATCTGAATAGACATATTGATAATCTCATTACTTTTTAAATCTGCCTGACTAATATTGGGAAGAGGGCGTTCCTGGGGTTGATTTTTTGTCGGGGTGACTGTTGCTAAGTCTTCAGCTTTGGGGATTAAATATTGGGGAATATTTTCAATTTTATCTACCTCGCATCTAATTTCGTCAAATCTCGTCTTTAAGGATAAATTATTATTAATTATTTCTGTTAATTTAGGTTTAGTGTATTGTTCCCAAGCTGTTCCTATCTGGTCATCTTCTAATTGTGCAGCAACATTTTTGAAACCTTTGTTTTCATCTAAACTTAAAGGATTATCTGAGTTTAATTCTGTCAGTGCAAGTAACAGAGATAATAAGAATTTTTCCCGATCATTATTCATATTCAAGTATCCTTGATTTTTGAGTTTTGTTCTATAGTAGTAGATGATTTTGGTTATTGGTCTTAATTAGATTCTTGTGCCAACTTTAGTACATCTCAGCCAAGATTTTTAATGTTTCTAGTTCTTGTTGAAAATCTAAACTATCATAATTTACACAAATATTTCTCTTTGCCAGCTCTTGACGAGATTAAATCAAAGATAATTTGGCAAAATTAGCTGCTTTAGCACTACTGATTTGATAATCTCTAAACATGAAAATTGCTAGTTCTAATTGTAACGTTTTTTTACTTTTTCCTGTTGCTTTGATAATACCGTCTGGGATGACAATACTCATTAAGATGTTAAGATAGATTAGCTAGGAATATAATTATAACATAAAGAAAATCTTTTTTGTCTAAGTCCTGTTTAATAAATAATTAATTATTATGTCTAGAGAAGCCTTAGTTGTTGGGATTAATGAGCATATATATGATGAATATTTAAACCTCAAAGCTCCTGTCAAGGATGCTGAAGCTATTGCTAATCTTTTAGAAAAATATGGTAAATTTCGAGTCCAACGTTTGCCAAAAGGCTATGACGAAAAAGGTAAAGAAAGATTTATTTCTGATGGTTCAGTTAAGATTAATGACCTCCAACAATCAATTAAGAATTTATTTAATCCACCTGCAAATGAAGTTCCTGATGTAGCTTTATTCTTTTTTGCAGGTCATGGTCATTTAACAACAGAACAAGAACATGGTATTAGAGAAGGTTTTTTAATTACCAGTGATGCTCAAATAAAAAATAAGAAGTATGGTATTTCTTTAACTTGGCTCAAAAAAATATTGCGCCAAAGTCCGGTTAAAAAACAAATAGTTTGGTTAGATTGTTGTTTTGGTGGTGAATTATTGAATTTTGACCAGGAATTTGACCCTGGAATTGAGGGAAAACAAATAAGTCGTTGTTTGATTACTGCTTCTCGTTCTTTTGAAACAAGTGTGGAAGAAATAGACGGAGAACATGGTATTTTTACGGCAAAATTACTGGAAGGTTTAAACCCAGAAAATTATGTTGATGGTTGGGTGACTAATTATATTTTGGCAGAATTTATTCAACAAAATATGTCTCGGACATCTCAAGCACCCATGTTTCATAATTCTGGGGATGCGATTATTCTTACTACTAATACACCTAACCAACCAACAGATAAACGCTGGAGAAATACTCCTCCTTATCGTGCTTTATCTTATTTTCAAGAACAGGAAAAAGATGCGGTATTTTTTCATGGTAGAACTCGGTTAACAGATCAATTAATTGACCTAGTAAAAAATAAGAATTTTGTGGCAGTTTTGGGAGCTTCGGGTAGTGGAAAGTCTTCTTTATTAAGGGCGGGTTTGTTATATGAATTGAAGCGGGGGCAGAAAATTTCAGGCAGTGATAGATGGCTTTTTCTTAATCCTTTTACTCCGACTTCTTCTCCTTTGGAAAATCTTCAAAAGGCAATTTATCCCCCTAAATTCTCCTTGAAAAGAGGGACTTTGAAGAACTCACCCCTTACAAAGGGGGGCGGGGGAGGATTTAAAACTGGATCTAATAAATTAAAGAATCCTCATAATACGGAAGAGGAAGAACCAGAGAATTTAACTGAGCAATTAATTGAGTTTATTGAGGTAGCTGAAGCCGAAAGAGTAGTAATGATAATTGACCAATTTGAAGAGGCTTTTACTCTATGTCAAGGTAAAGAAGAAAAAGAACAGGAACGACAGAAATTTTTTGATTGTTTTTTGACAGCTCTGGAAAGGCAAGCCGATAAATTTTGTGTGGTATTGGGAATGCGGGCAGATTTTCTCGATCAATGTTCTAAATATCTAAAGTTGGCTAATCAAATTAAACAATGTCAATTCTTAGTAACACCTCTGGAAAAAGAGGAAATAGAAGAGGCAATTAAAAAACCAGCCGAATTAGTAGGAATGCAAGTTGAGTCGGGATTAGTTACTAATATGACTAGAGATTTTTTGGATAATCCTGGCAGTTTGCCTCTCCTCCAATATACTCTCCATGAACTTTGGAAATCTGCCACTCAAGGAGAAGATAAAACTGAATATTTAACTGAGAAAACCTATGAAAATTTGGGTGGAATTAAAGGTACTTTAACGAAACGAGCTGATCAAGTTTATAACAGTCTCGATGATTTAGAAAGGTCTGTTGCTAAACGAATATTTTTAGAGTTAGTTCAGCCTGGAGAACAAACAGGTAATTCTGGGAAAGTAACAGATACTCGGAGGCGAGTTATTCTGGAAAAATTGCAGAATGAAAAACATAGTTTAGAGCTTTTGCAGCAGGTTAGCGATACATTAGCTGACCCTAATAATCGGTTAATTACTAAAGATAATTATCAGGAAGGAACGGTTTTAGATGTAATTCACGAAGAGTTAATTAGAAGTTGGGAAACTCTGAGAAATTGGGTGGAAGAATATCAAGAGGCTTTGCCATTGGAAAGGAAAATTGAAGCTGATGCTGCTCAGTGGGAAAAAGATGGTAAAAAAGAGGGTTTGTTATTACAAACTGGTCAGTTAAATAAGGCAGAAGAATATCTGAAAAAATATGGTGAGATGTATTTATTAGATGGGGTGGCTTATGAGTTTATTGAGGCAAGTCAAAATTTGAAAAGTCGCCAAGCAAAAGAAGAAAAGGAACGTCAAGAAAGGGAATTAGAGCAAGAAAAGAAAGCTAGAAAATTAGCTCAAAGGCGGAATCAAATTTTGGGTATTTTTTTAGTTTTGATGACTGGAATATCTGCCTATGCTTGGATGCAGCAACAGATAGCTAAACATAATAGTGAAGTATCCTTGAGCCGTCAGTTAGCAGCAGAAGCAGAGATTACCAGAACTTATAACCTTTACGACACAAGTGTTTTGTTGGGAGTCCAATCAATGCACAAAATCCAAGAATTTAAACAATGGCGAGATTCTTGGTGGCGGAAAGTGGTCAGGAAATTTTTAGGCAGTCAGTTTTCATTTCTACCCCAAAATGCAGCCGATGGAGCTATCCGCAAGGGGCTAAGTCAACTACCAGATCATCTGCATACCCTTAACCACCAGGACTCGGTAAGAGCAGTAGCCTTTAGCCCCGATAGTGAAACCATTGCCACTGCAAGTTTTGACGATACTGCCCGCCTCTGGAATGCCAACACCGGGCAACAATTAGCTACCCTTAACCACCAGGGCAAAGTATGGGCAGTAACCTTTAGCCCCGATGGTGAAACTATTGCCACTGCTAGCCTTGACTATACTGCCCGCTTATGGAATGCCAACACCGGGCAACAATTAGCTACCCTTAACCACCAGTCCACAGTAATCGCAGTAGCCTTTAGCCCGGACGGTGAAACCATTGCCACTACATCTTGGGACAAAACTGCCCGCC
>JBCDJM010000328.1:0-8071 GCA_038747755.1 Cyanobacteria bacterium P01_H01_bin.35 | reverse complement strand
CTTCACTTACATCTGAATAGACTTCATAATCTTTGCTTAAACGTCGAAATCTATTTAACCAACCAAAAGTCCGCTCAACAATCCATCTCTTAGGTAACCGCTCAAAAGTTTGGGTAGTTCTCTTGATTACTTCCACCCTCAGGCGATACTGCTGACGCAACGCTCCGCGAACGCCACAAACTGTCTGAACTGCACTCGCAAAATTCTTGCCAGAATAACCCTGATCTACTAGACTTCAGCATCTCAACTTTACTGCCTAAAGAACAACAACAACTAATTAGTCCCAATGTTCTAGAAGGAACTCTCGCCTACATTTCTCCAGAACAAACAGGAAGGATGAACCGAGGAATAGACTATCGCAGTGACTTCTATTCTCTGGGTGTAACATTTTTTGAACTCCTAAGTGGAAAGTTACCCTTTACTACTAACGATCCTATGGAATTAGTCCATTGTCATATTGCCCAAATGGCAAGAATAGGAAACAGGGAAGAAATTCCGCAAGTGTTGTCGGATATAGTTCTGAAATTAATGGCGAAAAATGCCGAAGAGCGTTATCAGAGTGCTTTAGGTCTCAAGCACGATCTAGAGCAATGTTTACAACAATTAAAAACAACAGGACAGATAATCGAATTTGAACTAGGACAGAGGGATGTATGCGATCGCTTCCTCATACCGGAAAAACTCTACGGACGGGAAAGGGAAGTACAAAGACTCTTAGATGGATTCGCTCTTGTCGCTGAAGGTAGAACAGAAATGATGCTAGTGGCAGGGTTTTCGGGGATTGGGAAAACAGCCGTAGTCAATGAAGTGCATAAACCCATAGTTAAGGAAAGAGGGTATTTCATTCTTTAAAATATGGAACAACTGCTGTCTCTGCTGTGAGCTATGCTCATTACGGTATGTTGTTGCACAGTATGTTTAAGGATTTGGAAGGGGGCTACCAATTTGGGGAATTAGCTTTGCAACTCCTGCCTCGCTTTAAAAATCCAGCTATGGATACTCATGTTTGGTCTATGGCGGCTAACTGTACTCATCATTGGAAAATTCATATCAAAGAAGTTTTACCCTTTTTCCAGAAAGGTGTGGAAACAGGTATAGAATCTGGTGAGTTAAACATTGCTGCAGCAAATTATCTACATGAATCTTATATGATATATTTCTTGGGAACAGCATTGCCAGAAGTTAAAGAACAGATCGCGAATAGAAGCAATTGAACTATATGACAAAGCTATTTCTGGAGCTAAAGAAAACGAATATCTGCAAGAAGAAGCATTAGCTAACGAACTAGCAGCTAAATTCTACCTCGACTGGGGCAAGGAAAAAATTGCCCAAACCTATATGGTAGAAGCTTACTATTGTTATGCTCGGTGGGGAGCTAAGGCTAAGATTAATCAACTAGAAGCAAAATACCCTGAACTACTTACCTCAATTCTGCAACAGCAACAAGTAGAATTTAATCGCTTTGATAGTATTGAGAAAGTAACTCAAACATTAATCTCAAAAACCAAGAGTAAAACTACCAATACGGGATTATCTGATATTTTAGATTTGGCTTCATTATTACAAGCAGCTCACGCCATCTCTAGTACCATAGAACTAGAGCCTCTATTAGCGAACATTCTACAGATTATTCTCACCAATGCGGGGGCACAAAAAGCTATTTTACTCATCCCAGAAATTGACCAATGGTATCTGCGGGCAATAGCAGAACTGACAACGGATGGTAGAATAGAAACAGATACAAATTCACAACTCCTAACTACAGAGTCTCCAGTTCCTATTCGCTTGATTCAATATGTGAAAAATACACAGTCCGTTGTACTCATTAATAAAGGTAAAACCGATGTCGCTGGAATTATTGAGGGGTACTTGCTGACTTATCAACCCCAAAGTGTATTATGTATGCCACTATTACATCAAGGTGATTTAGTTGCTATTTTGTACTTGGAGCATCCCACCACCAAAGGGGTTTTCACCACCGAACGGCAAACAATAATTCAATTTCTCTGCGCTCAAGCCGCCATTGCTCTGGAAAATGCTCAACTCTATGAGCTAACACAACAAGCACTGCGAGATTTACAACAAGCATTGCGAGATTTACAACAAGCACAACTACAAATAGTTCAAAGTGAAAAAAATGTCTGCATTAGGAAGTTTACTTTCTGGTATCGCCCATGAAATCAATAATCCTTTGGGATTCATTGCTGGCAATGTTCAACTTGCTGAAGACAACCTAGCTGACTTATTAGAACATTTGGATCTGCTATATGAAGAGAATATTGCCAATATTTCTGAAGAAATCGAAGATCATGCCGAAGAGATTGATTTGGAATATTTGCGAGAAGATTTTCCCAAAATATTAAAGTCGATGAATGTGGGAGTAGAGCAAATGAAAAATATCAGCACCAGTCTGAGGATATTTTCCCGTAAAGACCAAGATAATAAGACTAAATTCAATATCCATGATGGCATAGAGAGTACTTTAGTTATTCTCAAACATCGTACCAAGGTAAACTCTCAACGTCCTCAAATAGAAATTATCAAAGAATATTCGGAAGTTCCAGAAATTAATTGTTTTCCTGGTCAGTTAAATCAGGTATTTATGAATATTTTGGCAAATGCCATAGATGCTTTTGATGAGGCGAATGCTGGTAAAACTTTTGCACAAATTCAGGAGTATCCTAATCAGATTAAGATTCGCACTTCTAAAGTGAATGAAAATGAGGTAAAAATAGAAATTCAAGACAATGGTTGTGGAATGAAACCAGAGACGAAAGAGCGGATATTTGAGCAGGGGTTTACGACGAAAGGGGTGGGTAAAGGAACAGGTTTAGGGATGGCGATCGCTCATCAAATTATTACAGAAAAACACGGCGGCAAGATTAGCTGTGATTCCACAGTAGGAGAAGGTACAATTTTTACAATTATACTGCCTATAGCATAAAATGTTTTAAATTACATTGCTACACTGCCTATAGCAAAGATATGACTGAGTTTAAGGAATTTTCATAATGGTGAATCTTCCAAATTTTGGGAATTATCGTTGACAAAAAAATTAAATCTGCGCTATTTTATTATTGAATAAAAAAACATTTTTATCCTTGAGAGATTAATCAAGAGAAAAATTAATTTCCCTTAAATTCCATTCCTAAAAATGATGCTCAACGCGAGCTGCCGATGAAAAAAACAAGCAAATATAATCTGGCACCTGTATCCTTGTCTTTAGAGCTATCAGAGTTACAGAACGAAAAGCAGTAGCCATTAAAGTCCTACCTCAACTAATACGAATTTGTTACCTTCGGCAACCAATAAATTATTACTTACCATCTAGAACACCATGCAATTTTACAAACACTATCAATGGTATAACTATTATGCTCAACCTCCCCAACTACAACCTCGGCGAAAACTTATACCAAGGGACACGAACTCTAGTGTATCGTGGCCAAAGGATATGGGACAATAAACCAGTAATTATCAAAGTCTTACGAAACCCCCACCCTAGTTTCAATGAATTGGTGCAATTCCGTAACCAATACATTATCACCCATCATCTAGAACATCCAGCCATTGTGCAACCTCTAGCCTTAGAGCGCTCTAATAATGGTTACGCCTTGGTGATGCCAGATTCAGGGGCGATCGCTCTTTCAGATTATTGGCAAAACTCAAAGCAAAGTCTGAAAAATTTCCTCAATATTGCTATTCAATTAGCAGAAGTTCTTCACTATCTTATCCAACAACGGATAGTTCACAAGGATATTAAACCTAGTAATATCCTCATCCACCCTGAAATTAAGCAAATTCAACTTATTGACTTCAGCATTTCCAGCTTATTACCTACCGAACAACAACAACTGCTCAACCCTAATGTTCTGGAAGGAACCCTAGCCTATATCTCCCCCGAACAAACTGGTAGAATGAATCGAGGCATTGACTATCGCACGGATTTTTATTCTCTGGGTGTGACATTTTTTGAACTCCTCACTGGAAAATTGCCTTTTGAAAGTAGCGATCCAATGGAATTATTGCATTGCCATATTGCCAAACCAGCAAACTTTCCAATGGAAAGTGAAGTTCCACAAGTCTTACAGCAAATAGTCCTCAAGTTGATGGGTAAAAATGCCGAAACCCGTTATCAGAGTGCTTTGGGTTTGAAGCACGATCTAGAAAAATGTCAAAAACAGTTAGAAACTACAGGAGAAATTATATCCTTTGAGTTGGGAACGCGAGATGTGAGCAATCACTTCCTGATACCTGAGAAACTCTATGGACGAGAACAGGAAGTACAAACTTTACTTCATGCTTTTGAGGGAGTTAGTAACCCAGCCCTTGGTAAGGGGGAAGAAGGATGTGCAGAAATGATTCTGGTAGCAGGATTTTCGGGCATTGGCAAAACGGCAGTTGTGAATGAAGTGCATAAACCCATAGTAAGGCAACGAGGTTATTTCATCAAAGGAAAATACGACCAATTTAATCGCAATATTCCCTTTAGTGCTTTTGTCTCAGCTTTCCGAGATTTAATGAGTCAATTATTAGGAGAATCTGATCAAACTTTAGCCAATTGGAAAGAGAAAATCCTCTCAGTTGTAGGAGAAAATGGTCAAGTTCTCATAGACGTAATTCCCGAATTAGAACTAATTATAGGTAAACAACCACCAGTAGCAGAACTGTCAGGTAGCGCAGTTCAAAATCGTTTCAATCTACTATTTAGTAAATTTGTTGGCGTTTTGACTGCTAAAAACCATCCCTTAGTTATATTTTTAGATGATTTACAATGGGCAGATTCAGCATCATTGAACTTACTGAAAGTATTAATCCTTGAATCAGAAACAGGTTACTTATTAGTATTAGGAGCTTATCGAGATAACGAAGTTTTTCCAGCTCATCCATTGATGCTAACTGTTGATGAAATGCAAAAACAAGGTGCAAATATTAATACCATTACCCTAACTCCCTTAGACAAAAAAGATATTACACAATTAGTTGCTGATACATTACTTTGTTCAACTAAAATTGCTACACCTTTGTCTGAATTAGTCGCTCAAAAAACTTCAGGAAATCCATTTTTTACAACTCAATTTTTGAAAGGTTTGCATCAGGAAAACTTGATAAAATTTAACAATGATCAGGGATATTGGCAATGCGATCTAACTCAGATACAGCAACTAGCTCTGACAGATGATGTGGTAGAATTTATGGTAGGGCGTTTACATAAATTACCAGAGGCTGGTCAAAATGTCCTAAAATTGGCTGCTTGTATAGGGAACCGTTTTGACTTAGCAACATTGGCGGTAGTATGTGAAGAAACTCCAGAGGTAGTAGCAACAGATTTATGGGCAGCTTTACAAGAAAGTTTTGTGGTTCCTGAAAGTGAAACCTATAAGTTTTTTCAGTTAAATGATCTGGTGGAAAAGGAGATAGAGAAAGGGGTTGTTGGCTATCACTTTTTACATGATCGAGTTCAACAAGCAGCTTATGCAATGATTCCAGAAGAATACAAAAAAACAACTCACTTAAAAATTGGGCAACTCCTGTTAAATAATATTCCGACAGAGGAACGAGAAAAGAAAATATTTGAAATCGTCAATCAGTTAAATTTAGGTCGAGAGTTAATATCTAGTCCAGATCAACTGGAAGAATTAGCCCACTTGAACTGGAGAGCAGGTAAAAAAGCCAAACTTTCTGCTGCTTACAAGATGGCTGGAAAATATTTATCTATTGGTGTCGAATTATTGACAGAAAATAGCTGGCACAACCAATATGATTTAACTTTAAAACTTTATCTCGATCTAGCTGAAATTGAATATATTAATACTAATTTTAAACGTTCACAACCTTTAATAGAAACGACTATTGAACAAGCAAAAAATTTGTTAGACCGCTTAAAAGTCTATGAACTTAAAGTGCAAATGCAGACAGCAGAAAACAAGTTAGAAATAGCTATAGAAACTGGATTAAAAATTCTCCAAATGTTAGAAATTATGATGTTAGAATCATCTACTACAGATTTTAATATCGAAGATATCTACAACTTACCAGAAATGAAAGATCCAAAGATGCTAGCTGCCCTCAGAACTTTAATTAAAATTGCTGCTCCAGCTTATAATGCCAAACCAAAACTAATTCCTTCAATTGCAGTAACAATGGTTGATATCTGTCTTCGGTATGGTAATTCTGCCCTAGCTGCTTATGCTTATGCTTTTTATGGGATGCTTTTGTGTTCTGTTCTTAATAATATTTCCTTGGGCTATCAATTTGGCTGTCTAGCTCTAGAAGTTCTGGATCGTTTTGAAGATAAAACTATCAAAGGCGAAGTGCATCACCTTTTTAATGTAGGCATTCGTCACTGGAAAGAACCTGCGATATCTACTTTGGAAGCTTGGAAAAACACCATTCAATTTAATCGAGACTCTGGCAATATAGGATATGTTTGTTATGCAGCAATGGGGTATTGTATTAATCTGTTTTTAACTGGTAAAAACCTAGAAACTGTAGATAAAGAAACTGAACTATATCTTGGCATTATTAAAAAAGAGAAACAAGATTTTCCATTTTATGGTACGGTAGTTTGGGTTCAGTTAGCAAAAATATTAACAAGACCCAAACCTCAAACAAGAGATTTGAAAGGAGAACTATTTGACGAAACAGAACAAATACCCATTTTGCAAGCCAGTAAAAATCTCCAAACTCTTTTTTCAGTTTATTTGATTAAAGGAACTCTCTGTTATCTATTTGAAGATTATCGGGAAGCTGTTAACCACTTTACCTCAGCCCAAAAGTATCAACAAACAATGGCGGGATTATTCGCGATCGCTCAATATCCTTTTTATGAATCTTTAGCCCTGCTTGCTATCTATCCCCAGCAAGTATTTGAGTTAGCTCAAGAGTCGATCATTACAGTTGAAAAAAATCAAAATCAACTTGCTCAATGGGCTAAAAATGCACCAATGAATTTTCAGCATAAATGGGATCTAGTTGCAGCAGAAAAAGCCAAAGTCTTAGGGCAAAATTGGGAAGCAATAGAACTTTATGACTTGGCGATCGCAGGAGCTAAAACCAATGAATATCTCCAAGAAGAAGCATTAGGCAATGAACTAGCTGCCAAATTCTACCTCGAAAAGGGGAAAGAAAAAGCAGCAGCAGGCTATATGCAGGAAGCTTATTACTGCTACGCCCGTTGGGGAGCTAAAGCCAAGATTGACCAACTAGAACAAACTTATCCCCAACTCCTAACACCTATCCTCCAAAAATTTCAGTCTCTTTCCGAATACAGCAATTTCCGCACTACATCCCAATCTCTGAGCACTATTACCAGCAATACTTCTATCTTTGACCTAGCTTCTACTATCAAAGCTTCCCAAGCTATCTCTGAGGAAATTGAATTCAATGTCTTAATCTCTAAATTAATGCAGATCCTAATTGAGAATGCGGGAGCAAATAAAGGAGTATTATTGTTAAATCACTCCGAAAATTTGGAAATTGTCGCTCAAGGCGATCATGAAGTTGGTCACTTATGCACTATTCCCCTAGAGCAAACTGAAATCTTACCCCATACCATTATAAACAATGTCAAACACAGGCAACAGACTTTAATTATTAACAACTTTGGACAAGACAATAACTTCTCCACTGACCCCTACTTTATTCAAAAACAACCCAAAAGTCTCCTTTGCAGTCCCATTCTCAACCAACGAAAATTGATTGGCATTCTCTATCTGGAAAACAACCTCACGAAAGAAGCATTTACTCCAGAACGGATAGAAATTCTCAATCTGCTTACCACCCAAGCTGCTATCTCTATCGAAAACGCCAGACTTTACCAGGAGCTAGAAACTAAAGTTGAGCAGAGAACTCAAAACTTGCAACAAACCTTGGAAAAATTGCAGCAGACTCAAGCTCAACTCATCCAAACTGAAAAAATGTCTTCTTTAGGTCAAATGGTGGCTGGAATAGCCCATGAAATCAATAATCCCGTTACCTTTATCTCAGGAAATATCACTCACGCTCGCGAATATTTCCAAGACTTACTAGAGCTGCTCAACCTTTATCAGGAAAACTCCTCCACTCCCAG
>JBCDJM010000327.1:0-8073 GCA_038747755.1 Cyanobacteria bacterium P01_H01_bin.35 | reverse complement strand
CGAGACTTCCGTCCCGGGTGCCTTCTGCGGCTGCGTGCACATAAACGACGTCGTCCGACACGGGTGGTTTTGCATTGACGAGAATTTCGCCGGCGTCTTTGCGCCGGTCGCGCATGAGCAATTCATGGAAAAAGAAATTCATCATCTTGGCGTGACCTGGATACCGCATGGTTTTGTAATCCATGTCTGGCACACGGGTACGGTACGTTTCGCACATCGTGCCCAATCCACCGGACGTGGTGAACGCTTCGAGTTCGACCCCGTCGATATACAGTTTCTCGATCCACTCCATCGGCGAAACATATTTGATCTCTCCACCTTCCAGAACCTCGCAATCATTCAAGTATTCATTCACAACACCTTCGGGCGAC
Organism: Cyanobacteria bacterium P01_H01_bin.35; assembly: GCA_038747755.1. GTDB lineage: Bacteria > Cyanobacteriota > Cyanobacteriia > Cyanobacteriales > Microcoleaceae > Trichodesmium. The sequence goes on along the minus strand of JBCDJM010000327.1, from coordinate 7,702 downwards.
CAGTTGAAAGAATACCCCATCAAACCACTGGGGTTTTGCGGCAAGGCGCCAACGCGCATGCGACATGCTCTGCAACTTTCAAGCTTGTCGATCAGATTTGCTCCTACAATCCCGATAAAGCCCGGGGCGAGTCCGCATTGCGGTGCCATCAGTTTTCCAGATCTTTGAGACATGTGCAGGATAGCCTGAGTGGTGGCCACATCTTCGGTCAGGTCAAAGTAGTGCACCTGTGCTGCAAGCGCCGCTTCGGCCAGCGGCAGATTAAGATGGTAGGGCAGACAGGAGAGAACGGCATCTACGGTGCCAAGCGCTTTGGCCAACGCCTCGCCTGAACTGACGTCGATAGTTCCTGTCTCAAAAGGGAAATCCTGCGAGACCGGACGCAGGTCGTAGGCTTTGACCGTGATCCCGGCTTCATGCAAAAGCTCACACGCCAACATCCCAACCTTGCCGAGACCCAATACTGCTATTGTCTTCATGCTCACCTCTCTCGATTTTCGCCGAGAGTGAGTGATCGGGATGTTAGACTTAACCTGGTTTTTTCATGCAAATTGCCAATTTATTGCCGTTTTGCTAGCACTTGGGCATCAGGCCCTCGCGCATCACTGATCAAGCGGGACCTGCCATCTTGATGGAGGTCAGGATCATCGCCGTCAGACTGAGCTTTTTCAATTCCCGAAGGTAAATCCTCTTCTATATATAGCTTTCAGCTAGCTTGTCGCCCCGTGAGCTATAAATCATCAATTATTTATCCCTATTCCCTATTCCCTCTCTTAACTAGGAAATATATTTTGCACGACTACTTACTATTTATCAAAAACTTTTCTACATTTGATTGAGTAGGGCAGTAGGGGAGAAGTCAAGATAACAGTAATGAAAATTAACTTAGCTAAAACTAGCAAAAAGATTAAAATGTAGGGTGTAATTACCAACCCTACAAAATAGTCTATTGATGAGATTATTTTTAAGGATTTTTCTCTAGAAAAATTGCCTCAATATCTATTTTTCACCTCATAAATTTAAAATTAACTTTTCTGTAATCATCTGTACATCCATCACAAAATCCTTGTCATACCTTCCTATTTATTATATTTAGCATAATGTCTCTCCATTAATTGAGAAACTTCAGGATTATAAATCTGCAAATAATTCCAATAATTTTCAAAGACAGCCTCCACATAACCCCTCGTTTCTGGATAAGGAATTTTCTCCACAAAAGCATCAGCATCATTAAATCCAAAACGCTTTAACCAACTACTCACAGCATTCGGACCAGCATTATAACTTGCCACTGCCAACATCGAATTATTCTTATACTCTTTATGAGTAAAATCAAAATAATAAGTACCTAAATTAACATTATCATTAACGTTCTCTAAATCATAGCTAACAAGGTTAATTTTTTTAGCAGCTTCTTCTCCCGTTTCTGGCATAATTTGCATTAATCCTGTCGCACCAACTACAGATTTAATCTTCGGCATGAAACGGGATTCTTGACGAATTAAAGCAGTCACCAAAACAGTATTTAATTCTCGTTTATTAGACCATTTAACAATAGTTTCTAAATAAGGAAAAGGATACAAAGTTTGCCAATAAGTACGCTGTTCTTTTAAGGCTTTATACTCAGCTATCTCCTCTGGTTTTTCCCGTTTACTCAAGCTAGTAAGCATCCAAATACCATCTAAATTATCTCCCACACCAATTCTCAACACACCATCAGTATACTGTTGAGCAACAGTTGGATTCATCCGTTCTTCAAATTCCATCTGCCACTGTTTCCAAGCATCCCGATCTTGACCAATTTGATACAGTTCCCGCAATGTTTCAGAGCCAAAAGGTAGTGGATCGCGCCCTTTCGTATGTACAACCTGTGGAGATAAATCCCTAACTGTTGTAAAATCCCCCACAGGCCAACCTAATATTACTGCCGATCGCCAAGCATAATAAGAGTGAGGATACCGTAAAATCATATACTCAAAAGCTTTTTTAGCATCCTCTGTCAACCCAAGTTGTTGTGCCCACTTACCTACCCAGAAACCTGCTTGCGCTGCTAACTCACTATCAGGATTATTCACAGTCAACTCTTGTGCCCACTTCCAAGCTGCTTGTAAATTACTACCCGCAGCAGCTTGTTCAGCTAAGTCCCACCGCAGTTTAGCAGCAGCATCAGAATTATTATACTCTCTCAATAATTGTTGACGTGTCAGTGAAGCTGACTGAGCAGAGTCAAGTTTATCAAGCAACTTAGACTTATCTAACATAGCTTCGGGTGCATGACTAGGGAAATTAGCAATTACCCTGTCAAGATAAGGTATGGCATCTTTGCGATCTACCAACCTCGACAAACGAATCAAACCTAAAGCTGTATCTTCTCCCCCATTGGGAAATGTATTAATTAAGGTTTTATAAGCTTCGCGAGATTCTTTGGTTTTTCTCCCCAACCACAACCCCCTGGCATAACGATATAAATTTTGGGGAGTCTTAGGTGCTTTCTGGTATGCAAGGGCACCTTTAGGATAATCCTGTTTTTCCCAATACCCAAAAGCAACCATTTCCCAATCTTCGGGAGTTAACTGAGAGGCATATTTTGTTCTCAGTTGTTCCAATACCGTGCCATATTCCGGCACATGAAAACCATACTTAGCAATGAGCAATAATAACTGAGGTTGATTAGGATTTTGCTTTAATTTTTCTTGAGCAATTTTAACCGTAGTGGGATAACCAGGAAATTTAGCGATCGCCTCATCCCAGTATTCCGGGTTTTGTTTTCCTAGCACATACAACGCTTCTACCACTACTGGTTCTTCTGGATAGGTTTTTAAGACTTCTGACCAAGTTTTTTGTGCTTTGTCTGTTTCCCCTATTTGTTCGTAAACTTGCGCCCGTTTAACGAGAATATATGGTGCTAGAGCTGTATATTCTTGTTCTAAATCTTTAAGTTGAGCGATCGCCAACTCTGCCTCTCCTTGTTGAATTAAATCATTAGCCAGAATATAACGAGCGCGACTGGTATTTAGAGATCTTCCTGTTTTTATCGCACTCTCCAATTTACTCCGGCGTTGCTCTGGTGGCAGTGAGACAAAATTAGTTACATCTAACTCTGGGTTAAGTTTTTGGATGGCATTTTGGGAGATTTTATTAGTGTTAGTGCTGGTGAGTTGTGGTAGAAAAACTCCCGTTAATAGAGCGCCAATAGAAGCGACTGCTACTATAGAAACTTTTGTTATGTTTGGCTTGAACATTTACTTGCTGTTAGTTAATTTTAAATTTGTTTAGTTTGAGTGTTAATTTTTTTCCTGTCAGGATAATTCTACATTGCTAGTATGTATTAAAATTTACATTCTTAGAAAAAGTTATAATTTCTCTATCTAGCAGTTAATTAGTTGGGACTTTCGTCCTAGTTTTGACTCTTGTCACTATTTTATATCAGGTTTTGAGTTACTTAAATAATAACAAAACTTTCTACTGCCCCCCAGTACCTCCTTTTTAGTCATAATTTAAGTATTAACCCAATTTAATATTATTAGGACTTACGCAGTACAAGGTATTTTCGTCCGAAGCAACTGACAGGGAAGCAATCTCAAATCCTAGTTTTTCCTACCTTATCCGTAAGTCCTGATTATTCGAGTATGGTATTAGAGATTAGAATGTATCAGGAAATATAAAAAGGAGACAGGAAATTGAGAATTGAGAATTGAGAATTAGGAATTGTGAGGAAGAAATAAAGAGAAATATTTGTCACTTTTAAATCTAGAAAGATATGTATCGAACATCTGTATGTCTACCAGATTTCGATTCTTTGAAATCTTACTGCTTTGAGATTTTAGTCACTATTTAATTTCTGAATACTTATTTGACAAACAGTCTCTTATGTTTCTACACATTATTCTTGCTTATTTCCGGATTTTAATCTGGCTTTTTGTGTGATTGTTGTACAGTTTAGAGATGAATTACAGGAATTTCGGTGGTATGTGATATCAAATTCGCTTAATTCGGTATAAAAAAATGTTCCATCTTCAGGTATTGCAAAATATTTCTAGATACAGCAAATTGCAAGTAAATGAGGTACAGTCCTTAATTTGAGAAATCCCCACCATTTGAAAAACTGGAATAGAAACTATTTTTGCTGTACCTCATAAACCTGAAATACGCTGTATCTCCATCTTCCCAGACTCTTTATTTGAATAATTAATAATTAAACTCGGATAGTCCAGACAGTGCTGATGCTGTCAAACACATTTCTGTTGAAGATTTAGAGAAAATAGTTGAAGTTATTCCTGAAGATAAGTTTTACTATGGTGAAGCTATTGGGCGCAACTATGACGAAAGCATGAAATATATTCCAGTATTTCCCAAAGTAACAGATTTTCAACTGGTTAATACCTTGAAAGATGCTTTTAGTTACGGAGGAGACTTACGTTCTTTAGTTAATCCAGCAGATAGTCAGCGTGCATTACCAGGTGATGATGCTGTCACCTTTGCTCGTAACCATGATACCTGGGCACCAGGACAGTTTGATAATTGGAAATTTGACAAGAACGATTTAGTTTTAGCAACAGCTTACGTTTTAGGGAGAAAAGAAGGAACGCCGTTGATTTTAACTTTTGATGCTTTTGAACCTACAATTGTTGCTGGAACTAAATTCCACGAAGAGATGATAGAAGAACCACAATATTATCGCAATGGTAAGGAAATTGCTGACAGTGCAGATAGTCCTAATTTGCTATTTATCGAAGGTGGAGACAAAGGTTTAGCCATTATTAATAAAGCTGGCGAAACATTTGATGTTACAGCAGCCAAAATGCCCGGTTTAGGAGTAGGTTGTTACAACGAGCTACAGTACGACTTTGAAATGTGTGTAGACTACGGCGGTGACGGCCAGAAGTACATTAATAAATGGGGTTCCCCTAATCGCGGTGGAATTAATATTGGTCCCCGTAGCGCATTATTCTTTGTGAAAAATGAGGCTTAAATCGTTTCTTTGATAGTCAGATTAATCTTGGTGAGGAAGCGATCGCTGTACAATAAGTTGATTCCTATTTGATAGCGATCGCCTCCTATCTCACAAAAATTATAGTCATCTCAAAACGCCAAAAATCATTACCAATAGATAAATTACATAAATAGTATTAAGTACCAATACTTCCTTCAAAGAAAAACTATATTTTGGCTTACCAAAATAAATGAATAATGAATAAAATACTCCTAATAAAGCTACAAAAAATAAATTCACAGAATATAATTTAATATTTTCCACAGGTAAACTTACTAAAGCTAATGGGAAAAAAGCTAGAGTCATTGTTGCCGTATTATCAGCAATAACACTGGTAGTTGCTGCTGTAAATTGTCCGCTTTTTGCCACACTCCAAGTAGCAAAAACTTCGGGTATAATACTCAAAGTAGAAGTAATAAATAAACCACCAACTAATTGAGCAATGCCCAATATAGAAACTATTTTTTCTGTAGCTGTTACAGTCAAGTAAGCGCCAATCATTAATGCTAATATTCCAGCAATAGCAACAATAATTTCTTCAGTTTTCCAATTTACCTTTGTACCTTTTTGCTGGTTTCTAATAATTGCTTGTGCTAAGTAAATAAAATAAGCTACCAACATTAACCAACCATCAATAGGCTGTAACCCACGCCAAGGTTTAGGAATAGTAAGTAATGCTGCTAACCCAATTATTAATAGATAAGGAATTGTTTGAACTGTTAAAGCTTCTAGTTTAATTTTTAGAGGCTGGGAAAAATTATCTGGTTGATTTTGAGAACTTTTTTGAGCAGCAAAGTAAGCAACAGTGACGATCGCAGGAACAGAGACTATATTAGAACCAAGTAAATTACCAAGTCCAATATCAGATAAACCTTGAATAGCGCTAGCAGTATTAGTTCCAATTTCTGGGCTAGCTGTGGCTAAGGCAACAAAAGCGGCTCCGGCGGCTTCAGTTAGTCCCCACTGTTGACGTAATTTATTTAGAGGTTCTGCTAATTTGTCAGAACCCCAATGTGCTGCCCAAATAGAAGCGAGTAAAATTAGTATCCAAAATAATAAGTTTATATTCACAATTTTATCCTTGAATTATTAAAGTCATACTAGAGATAGATGTTTGATGAAAAATATTTTGATAATATTTACTAAATGAATGTTAACTTAAAAAAAACTCCGTTTAAAACATACATTAAATATATTGAAGTTAATTGAGGAATAGGAATTATGAATACTCCAAAAAATCTCACAGGAATTGAATTAATTGATTGTGCTAAAGCTAATGCTAAAGATGGAATCGAAAAAGCTGCTCAACGATGTGGGTATGGTCAAGATATTAAACTGTTTCAGCAAAAACTTCAGCAAGCCTGTGATGAAAAAGGTATATCTATTGATGTGGATAATATTAGTCTTCTAATTACAAGCCAACAATTAATAAAGGAAGAAGGTGGAGTCGAAATTGCTCCTGAGACTACATCTTCTTTCTAAAATAGAAAATACAGGACTTAAGCAGAAACCGAGTTTATGAAGGAAATTTCGTAGTTTGAACAACAAATATCGGGGGCAATAAACCCGGTTTATTGGTTTAGAAAGGGTAAGTCCTGAAATAGTTACTGTAATTACTGCCAAATTATTTAGTAATTACAGTAATTTGATTATTGATAATCTGAATTAGATAAATTGCTTGACACAGAAGATTTTATATTTTGCTGAGAGTCTATAGAAAGATAATCATTATATTTATCTTGATTGTAGAAATAAACAGTCCGAATTGGATAAGGAATATTAATATCTGCTCGATCAAAAGCTTTCTTAATAGCAATAATTGCCTGAGTTTGAGTTCGGCGTACTTCTTTCTGTTCTGCCTTAGTCCAATAGCGCACAATAAAGTCAATTGAACTATCATTAAAACTAACTAAATCTATTTCAGGAATAGGATTGTCTAAAACACCTTCTACCTCTTGAATAAGTTGGTATAAAATATCTGCTGCTTCTGATAAAGGAGTATTATAATCCACGCCTACTCCCAGATCGGTTCGTCGAATGCCAAAAGCAGTTCTTACTTGTACAGCACTGGTAAATACATTAGAATTAGGTAAAATAACTCTTTCACCATTGTAAGTCCTAATTTTCGTAGTCCGAATATCAATTTGTTCTACAGTACCTTCATAATCATCAACTATTATTTGATCGCCGATGCGAAATGGCTCTTGTAATAATAGTAATATTCCTGCTAGAAAATTTTTAAATATATCTTGAAAAGCAAAGCCAACTGCAACAGAACCAAGACCTAATGTCGCAATAATATCTCCTAGTTTTAAACCGGGAAAAGCAATAACACAAGCAATAATAACCCCTATTACCCAAGCACCTACATAGGTAGTTTTTGTGATTAAAATTTGTAAGGATTTACTACGAGTTGCACGCTTTCCTACCTGTTGAGCAAGGTTCCGAAGTAATTTTGCTGCGTAGCGAGTTAAAAAAATGATAATTAATGCTATTAGTATGGCTGGTATAACTTTGACGGTACTTTCAAGTACATCTTTTAATCCATTAATAATTATATTGATTATTTCATTCATATCTAAAACTTTACTGACCTATATTTAATCGTTTTAAGAAGGTGTTAGTTCAACAATTAATAATTAATAATGAATAATTAATAATTACCTCTCCTTGAAAAGAAGAGGATTAACTCATAATGAAATTTTTTAT
>JBCDJM010000326.1:0-8243 GCA_038747755.1 Cyanobacteria bacterium P01_H01_bin.35 | reverse complement strand
TTTTCCGAAGAGCTAAACCGACTAAATCTGAACAAGCACAATGCCATTCAGCTTGCCCGTTGGATTTTGCAAAAACATTTGTAAGGAGATAAAAAATGCCACCACAAGGATATTTACAAAAAAGGAAACCGACAAACGCCCAGTTAACTCAAAACGGAGGTAGTCTAAACAGTAGAGGAGGTACAGCCCCAGTACCAAAAGGTATACTTACTCCTGCTGATGGAGGGTACGACGCACCCATGCTTGCTGATGCTTCAGCAATGATTGACACTTGGAAAGCAGACGGGCTAACTCTAACAGACGAAACCTTAGCAGAAGCCAAAGATGCTGCTAAATTCTACACAAGTCAAGCATCAAAAACAACTCAGTACAGAGCAGCAGTCAAAGCTGTTATCAAAGGCTCAGTCAAAATGGCAAAGAATTTTGCTGGAGCCGCTAGTGAAGTGCTGAGGGGCAACCTTGCCATGCACCAGGCTTACAACCGCCTTTATGATGTTGCAGACTCGGTTGGTAGTAAGTACCGCCTGGAAACTGACAGACGGAGAAAGAGCCACCAAGTAATTGAAGCTCGTCATTCAGTTAACGTTAAACAACTAAACGCTGCTACAGAAAAAAGGCTTTCTATGCTATACGGAGGCAAAGATGTCTAAAGCACCACTTAAGTATAAAGGCTCCTTATTAGGGAAGTTTATTAACAGAGGAGAAAATGTCTTTTTTGAAACAAATAACGGAAAACATTCTCAGTTAGTTATTTTAATGCGTAGGGAGTCTACAGCAAAAAAAATGGCAGAAGACCTAAACAGCAGATTCTCAAAAATTTACTAAACACTGAGGCAGTATGGGAATAAATAGAATTGCCTGGTATGTATTCATATTTATTATCGGCTTTGCCAGCGGCTACCTGCTCAACCTGCTGCCTCAAATATCTTGGCATTTCCTGCCAATATACGGAGCTATTATCTGGACGCTCAAGGAACTACAAGATACCTTTAGCTTCCCAGAAATGCGTGAAGCAGCCGCCAGAAGTTTAAACCCCAAGTTATCTGTAGGATTTTTCACTCTAGCACTCATAATCTTTAGAGCAGGAATTATTGCCGGGAGCATTAGTGCATGGTTTTAGGTAACTTAATAGTTTGCTTTGGTTGCCTAATATTCGCCTGCTTTCCTCAGCCAAAGCTTACTAGAGCTGCCCTAGCAATTACAGCCATTTACTATGGCATCAAGGGTACACAAGCAGCTCACCAAGAAATCCATGAAGCAATAATTACTCAAATCATTGATGAGTCTGAGATTAATATGTTGGCAACTGAGGCAGATTTAAAGGTGGCAACCCTATATGAATCTTGCGAAGGCTACTCAGTAGAAAGCAAACCTACTCAGAATATGCTTGAAGTTGCTGCAATTAATCACTTTGACTGGAAAAAGCTGAATACTAATCCCAATAAGTATGTTCATCTCATCGTTGTCGGTGGCACAGGAGATGGCAAGAGTTTTACCACGGAGAGATTAGCTCCACATTTGGGAGGCAAAGTGGTAGTGTGCAACCCTCACGATAAACCAGGAGATTTTGAAGGGTTTCCTAGCTATTGCGGTAGTCGAAACTATGGTAATTGGAAGAAGGATAAGCTCCCAGTCATTCCAGATAAAGGTCAATTCTTTCAAGATTTCTTAGACAAAAAAATAGATTTTGAGCCTTCAGTTTGTCAGTTTATTAAAATCATTGAACAAGAGATGAATAGGAGGTACGAACTATACCACCAAGGCGATTTTTACTATCCAATGGTAAACGTAATTCTTGATGAGTTTTGTGTTGCTAGTGGCAAGATTGACCAAGGTGTTGAGGTGGTATTAGACCTAATAAAAGAAGCAAGAAAGGTTTTGATTAGATTATTTTTATTAGTCAAATCTGACCAAGTTAAAACTCTCAAAATAGAAGGTCAGGGAGACATTCGGAAGTCTTTAACTTATGTCAGGTTAGGAGAATTTGCTCATAAGCATTCTCAGAAACTAGGGAACTCAGAATTGTACAACTGGTGCTTATCACAAGAGCGACCAATATTAGTAGAAGATGAGCCAGCAGTTCTGCCAGAGTCAGTTAGGTATGTCTTTGTTGAAGGTCACATTGAGTCAGAAAATTCCGGCAACCAAAGCAGCAGTCAGGCTTCTACAAACCATAAGCAAACTAAACTTAATAATGAGGAAGATGAAGATACTAATGTTGCTGAAACTGCTCCTAATCAAGATGCTCCTACTCTAGAGGAAATAGAAGATAAAATATTGAGTTTCTGTGCTGCTAAAAAAACTACAGTTAGGCAAGTGCAGCAGAAGTTCTCCAAGTACAAACTAGCTGCTGATACGATTTGGCAAATATTCCAAGGATTTGCTGATAAAAACTTAGGAACTGTAGTAGAGAAAAAAGTAGGAGGCTCAGTCAGTCGTATATTTACTCCTGAACAACACCGAGATGTTTAGAGCTGTTAATTTTGGTATTTATTTGCTGTATAAGCCAGGAATAAACTATGTTTTGTGACAATATCAATTTTAACTAATTGCCCCTAATCTACCAAGGAAGTTGCGATTAAACAGCAATCGCTATTAACACCAAATACATCTATAACTATGCAACACTTAGGCATCCTTGATTATGAAAAATAATTTAAGCCCAAACACTAATAATTCCAAGGTTAATAATGTCCTGCAAACAATCCTTAGCTCTGCGTTCAAATTGCTAGTAATTGGAGGAATTGTTACTGTAGTTGCGGTAGCTATATCTGTTCCAAAAAGCAAATTTAGTAACTCGCAAAATTCAGGTCAAGAAGAATTAATATCTCCTCCTACAAAGCTGGAGAAAGATGAGGATAAAAATTCTGAAGATAAACCTGTAATATCTCCCTACACAGTTGTGTTGAATGAAGATAAAAATTCTGTTAGTTTAATTCTAAATAATGGAGTTAATATTGATGTGAAAAATTTGAATGATCAGCAAGAAAAATGTATAATATTTGGAGGGGGTTTGGGCTGTATTGATAGTCTTTACAATCCTAAAAATACTGTTACTAAATTTGATAAGACTAAAATTTTCAAGTATAAAAGTAGGCGTTCAGTTGTTGATCAATTGAAGCACCAAGAAGTATGGATACCAATTGTAGTTTCTTTTGCATTTTGGTATATTTTTATTAGAGAGAAAAATTAAAGCAGTTTGCATAAATATTTAAGTTTATTCTGGGTAAAAATGGTAAAACAAAACACAGAGGGATTAAAAAAATACCACTGGAAAAACAATCGACCGCCGAAAAACTTCCTAACTGCAAGTTACTTAAAAGAGTTAGGGTTAAAAGCAGTAAAACCAGTTGGTGTTATTCAAGTTGGCATCTCTCAACTTTATAATGTTAGGCTATATGACATAAACAGAATAGATTCAGTAGAAGCAGAAAAAGGAACAATTTTAGAAGAAGCAAGATTAATATCTAACTACATAATTGACTTGCAAGACTATATAAATCAATGGGACTATGATTCAGCCTATAACGAGTCTGTAGAATCAGCCAAGAAAATCGTCAAAAACAAGGAAGAATTTGTCATTCTAGGTATGAAAACTACTACTTTAAATACTAAAAATGAGATAGTTGAGCTTGCTATAACTGACCTAGACGGAAACACTTTTATTAACACCTTAGTTAGACCTAGTTCTAATGCACAAGAGATTCTAGAGGGTAAACCCACATTTGCTCAAGTTTACCCAAAGATAATGGAAATAACTCAACACAAGCATATATGTGTCTATAACAGGCAGCTTAACTTTACCATACTTAAACGAACTGTACATAAATATGGCTTTCCTCAGTTAAACTATTCATCTGGTATTTGCATAATGTTAATGCATAATGAATACTGCAATAAATGGGATAATACAAATAAATGTTGGGAAAATCAGTCTTTTAATGGAGGATCTCAAGCTTTAGAAGATTGTTTAGCGACTGAAAGGCTAGTTAAGAAGATGGCAGAATCAGAATATCGTACCCCTCCAGATGCCTACTATCAACTCAACAAAACAGGAACTCAAGCAAAGACAGCAACAACTTTGATGGGAATGGTAAAAGAAATATTTCCTCAGTTGAAAGAATGACTGTCAAACTGATGCCAGGTGACAACGGGAGGATGAGTGCTGATGGTAAGCTCACAGCGATCCTCCCATTTTTCTGCTTTATCGTAGTAATGCAACACAGGACTACCGATATATTGTAAAGAATCATCCGGTAGTACACCAGCAGCAACCAGTCCATCCATTATATACTTTGCAGCAGCAGCAATATTATCAGGATCTCGGTTTTGGTTGTATACTTTCCAAGTAAAACAAAGCCACACCTTATTTTCTTCATAAGGCTGCAACTCGCTAGACATCAAAGCAAGTTCCTGAGTCCACTTACGCTTTTCAGATGATGATGCGTAGATGCTTTTCCTGGCAGAGCTAATAATTTTGTTAAGTGTAGGTGGAAGAGGATAAACTATTGTTTGTACAGAAGCCATTCGGGGTAGATATGATAGCAAAAACTTTAAATCTTAACAGCTTATACGACGAGCTAAGACAGAATATCTCCTTCATTGTACTTAGCAACGGGTATATGATGCAGATGCCGTTTATGATATGGAGGAATGAAACAGATGTAATAAACGCTCATGCAATCTATAACACCATCTATAAGGAGTACGGAGATTACAAACCAGAGAAAATCACCATGCGCAATATTCAAGATAGGCATGACAGTTGGATGTGGAAATTATTCCCTAAAGAAGATAGAGAGCCAGTGATTAAGCAATACTCACCAGCTCTTGTCTTAGCGCAACAGCCCAACTTTGGCAAAGAAATCAGGGAATATCTAGATTTATTGTTTGACAACTGCATTGACTTCAAACTGTTTCAATGCTACATGAGTCCAGACTTGCCAGAACATATCACCACCAGAGGCAAATATATTATGCACTTAATAGGACAGCATATTAATGTTCAATATGATGAAATAGCTAGGGTTAGTACATATCAAAAAGGTGACTACATCGTTACTACATTGATTAGGGATGAACCACTGTTTTAAATAACAGTTAAACATCTACATCTGCCCATAAAGGCATCAAAGGAGTCAACAGAGGCACATCGCATCTAATAGTCACGTTGAGCTTCTCACTGCCCTCTAAAATTCTGACTCCTAAACCTCCGTTGTTAGGCAGTTCTTTATTTGCTGCTCCTGCTTTAGCTAAAGTATTCAGTACCCTAGCAGAATCCCAAATTAACTGTAATGCTTGATTTGCCCTTGGGTTTGAACTGTTAAAATAAGGTGTATCTGTGTAGTAATTCCTGTTACTAGAAGAGGAATACTGGGAACCCATGTTTGACATCAGGTAGCCATTTTCATTACTGCCACTAACTTCGTTGGGGTTGTTGGGTTCAACTTGAAAACCAACAGTCAGATCGACTAAATTAGAAGCTTTCAAGCCAAATCTAATAGGAGTTCGTCTAGGATAGCTAGGGTTCTCTGAGCTATAGTAATAATAATCATTGATCATCTTGCTGATAGAACAAAATGCTACCCAAACCTTAAAAAATGGCTGGTCATTATGAACAGACATATCTATCCCAGTCCAATAATCACGAGATGTAGCGTTAACGGTATTATCCTGAAAATATTGGACTACTTTTGCTACTGTTGCATCGTCATTAAGTAAGCTCATTATCTTTATGAATAGTTGTCAGCAATTTTGCTATAGAAAGGCAAGTTTGGTGTGTTTAAAGGAATGTAATTAAAGTTGATATCACACAAAAGTCCGCCTCTTCTCTTAGAAATATTAATCAAGAATTGAGGGTCGTTATTTGGGTAACTTGAGCTATCGGAGGTTGCTCGTTCATGTAATACCCTGCAACAGTCATAGATAAACTGTAATGGGTTAGTGCCACTTCCAGTAAAGTCAACTGCTAAGTAGCTAATATCTGTCATATAGGCAGTTACTTCTGAGTTAGTAAAAACATCATCAGCAATAGCTAACCGACCATTTATTTCTTTACCCAATACTAAAGATGTGTCATAGGGATCGATGTAAAACTTTATAGTCAAATCTGCTCCTGCTTTACGGCCTACGTTGTAGCTGTACTCCACAGATTCAAAATCAGCTACATCAGGTTCACTTGTAGGAATGGCACTAGCTATTATGGCGGCCGAACAGAAGTTTATAAGTGACTTGACAAACTTTTCAGTATTGTGTGACGAAAAATCTATTGAGTTAAGGAGGTTTTTTGACCTTGTATCAAGCGACTTCAGGCTTGGTGCGACATTAGCAGTTCGAGCCTCATATTGGTAAATTCCCACAGCTAACCTCCTACGCTACTAAAATATCTTCGTACTGAGGAACTTGGGGAGTTCCTACCTCTAGTTCTGCTCTGATAGTAGCAAGCATAATAGAACTTCTGTTTGAAAAAGCGACAGTAACTGGTTCACGTAGCTCCTGCATCACTTTTGCAGTGTCTAAAGCAAACTGCATTGGAGAAACTGTATCAAAATTCGTCACCAACCACGGGCACTGAGTAAAGTTGGAACCAAACAAGCTTGTATAACTATTCATATCCAAAGCTTGCGCAGTTATACCATTAAAGGGTTGGAAGCTATCTCTCTGACTGTTGGTTATTGTGTTGAAATCGTCCATGTATAGGTCAATTCTAGCTGTGTAAATTGCCGAATTGGATGTAGGGGAACTAAAATTATAAGGTGCTGGTCTAGGCTCGTTGTACGCAAGTTCGTAGTTTCTGTAAAACTCGCGATTAATTAAAAATAACCCATTGATTAGCATACACCAATCCTTGAGAAATATATTATTCTCATAGTCATTGATGTCAAAACTGTTGGCAATACTGCTAGATGGCATTGAGGAGTTAGATAATTCTGCTAACAATTGTTGTGTTGTAATTGGCATAGTTCAAGCTGGCATTAGAATAAAGAGGTATTTGCTAGTATCTTTTATGCTCTTGATTTAGAACCAGATTATTCTTATTATTATTATCAAGAATAACCCTAATCCTATACCAAAAAGCAGTTTTACAATTCGGCTCCAAAGTGATTCTAGCAATAGCAGTAATAGTTGGCTGAAATCTGGAACCATCATATAGTAAAGAATAGACAGCCTGGCAGCAAAACCGCCAGGACTGTAATTGTACTATTAAAAATCTACCAAGTCTTCAGCTTGGAAAACTAGCTGACCAGTAACAGGAAACTCAATCCGAATGCTTGTCCGTGGACCATCAGAACCTTCAGCGGTACTAATACGCACCTTCTGATTATAGCTGTCCATAGCAGGATCTGAATCATAGCTATTCAAAACACGCGCCCAATCTAAAAGTACCTGCCCTAAAGGAACAGTGTAGTTAGTAGCTAAAGGTGTGCCAGCAATTAGGGGGTTAGTATTTCCAGTTAAGTCATAGGAAGCTAAACCAAACAAACCATTGGCATTACTAAGGTCAGCACCAGTAACAACTTGGTTTAAATTAACATCTTGAACATACAATCTAATACTAATTTCACCCATTAGACCGTCGTTGTCAAGAGCAACCGAACGAGGGTTACGAGCGTCTACTGCTGCATAATCTTGGTTCTCAGCTTCTAGGATTAAAAACTGGCACAACCGAATAAATAGTTTGTGTGCTTGCTCAGTGCCAGATAGACCTAAACCAGCTAAAAATGATGCCGATGGTAAGGAAGAGAAATCGCTTCCAAAATGTCCGGAGACTGCGGTTAGAGTTGCTGCTGATAATGGCATAACAATTTACCTCTTATATATTTGTGGTGTTAGAAATCAATATCTATGGGTTCATCTGGAGTGTCACGTTCCGCCAAGCGTTGGGCGATGGCCTCCTGCAATTGTTTCCATAGTTCTTCTTTCTCTTTCTGAGTTTTACGAATAACTACAAATCTTTCTGTTATTTCCGGCATATAGTACCTCAGTATTTCAGCTACTAATAATACTAAAGTTTTTAGCAATCGCAAATCTTGCATTCTGAATTCTAAATTCTGAATTCTGAATTCAGTGAAACGGTATTAGTTCATGGGAATAGGCGGCAGCTTTTCATCTTTCTGCTTCTCAAACTCCTTCATAACGGCTGCTACATCACAGGCACGTTGCCAAGATTTAGTTCCCCACTCTTCATTAAAAACCTGAGCTTTGTCTATGTCAAACGTAGGACTAGCAACAAGTTTGGCTAT
>JBCDJM010000325.1:0-8256 GCA_038747755.1 Cyanobacteria bacterium P01_H01_bin.35 | reverse complement strand
TTGAGCATTAATGCGTTTTCCGTTCCGGAATGCTGCGCTTTCCATGTCGCGTAGCGTTTTGCTGGCGCACAACTTTCCGTTCCGGAATGCTCCGCAAACGTATTTCGGCTGTCGCCGACATATAAAGCGGAAGCTCTGCGTCAGCAAAACGTCCCTACTCCCCTACTCAATCAAGCTTAGAAAAGTTTTTGAGAAATGGTATTTCCTATTTTTACTTGCCAGTATTGAAATATATTTAGCAAAATTGTTCTGATATGCAGATGAAAAGTTATATAGTGCTTCTTAATCTTGGAAAGATAGACAAGTTTGAGATTTTAAGGAGTAAGGAGTAAGGAGTATAGAATAGGGAAGAGAAAAAAATACTGTAGCTAATTAATATGAAAACTACTATAGTCTTTTTCAATAAGGATGAATTACAGAGTTTTTTTTATAGAGTTGAGCAGCTAGGGATATTCAATACAGCTATCAAGAAATTAATCTAAGTACCTAAAAAAATATGATCGTGGTGCATAGTAATGGTATAGGAAGTTTGGACCCCAGCCCTAACCCCTCCCAGGAGATGAAGTATGGGAAAAAAATGTATATTCTCACGCCTTAGCAAGCAGGACTACCAAAAAGATTTACCTATTCTAATTATCTGCGAAATAATTGAGCTTGTATAGATGTGTAATTAATTTTGTGTACCTGCTTAACTACACTTTTACATCGCCAAACTACAGTAGGGGCAATTCATAAATTGCCCCTACTGAAACCTACTAAAAAAATTGAATTTACGAATCTTTTTTCAAACTGATAAAACTAGCTAAATTTATTTCATAAATGAACCTACCACACCATTCATGTCACTATCCAAAGGATCGCCTAAAGCATTAAATTTCCACAATGTATTATCTCGATAAACTGCTCCCATTAACATTGATATTTTACCTTCATAAGTACCATTACCAGATAAAGTATATTTTGCTATTTCTACCCCTTTATTATCAACAGCTCTAACAAAAGCATTTTCTACCATTCCAAATTGTTGTTTCCTGTCTTTAGCTTGATAAATACTTACTGCTAGAATAATTTTTTGGTATTTTTCAGGAATAGAGTTTAGTTTCAAGATTATTTGTTCATCATCTCCCTCTCCTTCCCCAGTCAAATTATCACCTGAATGAATTACTGTCTTATCTTTAGATTCTAAATGACCATAATAAATTACATCTTCTTTGTAGTTTTTAAGTTTGTCATTCTCTTCTAATAAAATTGCATAACCATCAAGGTCAAAATCCGATCTATTACCAAATAAACCAGCTAAACCACCTGAAGATTTTGCTACATCCCATCCTAGCCCCATTGTCAGTCTTGATAAATCATATTCACTTTTATCAAGTACAATTTTTTGTCCTTTTTTGAGGTTGATACTCATATATTTATTACCCTGTATAAACTCTAAAAAATTTTAACAAAAGTCAATATTGACAGTAACTATTTAACATTTAACATTTAGCACTTAGGTATCAGTTTAATTACCTTTTATAGCGGTTTTCACAAAGGTAGACTACAAAACTTCTTCCTTCTCTCCTAGATAACTAAAGCCTTCTTCTTTATTCCTTGAAACCCAAAGCTCTGTACTTTATATTAATGAAAACTGCTATAAGTAAGTTAGTCTTTTTTGCACTTTAATTCTCTGATTGAAAATGTATAGTCATTTTAATTTAGATTAAGACAAGTATTTTTTGACATAAAGAGAGTTTCACCAGAAAAAGTATTCCATTCTTATTTTCAATAGAGTTGTTGGGAAATAAAAATTGAACAATGCTCAAAAGCTTACTCTATAAGCTTTTCATAATTTCATAGCGAAATAATGCTATAAACTTTGACGGATCAAGGTTTTAGCCATTTTTTTAGCTTAATTCCCAACAACTCTAATGACTATAGTACAGCTAATTACAAGCATAACTAAGTACAAATATTAATTATCAAATTAAGCACGGGCATCTTGTCTATAATAGCTGTAGTTGATGCTCGATTCAATCTTCCGTAAAAGTCAAATAGGGTTTGCGCTCAAAAGTCTGATGGTGAAGGTAGGGAGTAGGGAGTAGGGAGTAGGGAGTAGTTAAGAGTCAGGAGGAGTGAGAGTTGTAGAAGAGGTGTCTAAAAGTATACTTGAGGGATTTTTCTATCATAGTTACTCAAGAGTTTCTAGCTTTTTAAGCTTTTTCAACCAAAAACCAAGGTATTTCAGACCTAAAATTGCTCAAACCTTTATCTGTAAATGCTTTAATATTTATTCAGCAAGCCACAAATAAATACTTAGGATTTACGAAACAAATTTTCACTTTGTTGCCAGTTTTTACATCATAATTTAAGAGTTAATATTTTTTACTTGGATTTTTCAAGCTTTTTGTTTGAGGGATAGCACTACCGAAAATACTCTTTTAGTTATTAGTAAACGTATTTTTCTACAAAAGTTTGTAACCCAGCATTATATCCTGTTCCTACTGCTTGAAATCTCCACTCACCATTTTTACTATAAAGACGACCAAATTCTATTGCAGTTTCTCTGGAAAAATCTTCTTCTAATTCATACTTAGTTATTTCTTCTTGACTCTCCAAATCATAAACTCTAATGAAAGAATTTTTAACTTGCCCAAAGTTTTGCCTTCTTGTTTCTGCTTCATGGATAGTTACAACAAAAAGTAGTTCTTGAATAGTAGAATTAACATTAGTTAAATCTACTTCTATTGTTTCATCATCCCCTTCCCCTTCTCCAGTTCTGTTATCTCCCCAATGCTTTACAGAAGCATCTGGAGATTTTAAATTATTGTAGAAAACAAAGTATTCATCCTCTGGAATTTTTCCATTATCTTCTAACATAAAAACAGAGGCATCTAAGTCAAATTCTGTACCTGTATCAGTAGGATTAACATCCCATCCCAAACCAATAGCAACTTTTGTTAAGCCTGGTGCATCTTTAGAAAGATTAATTCTGTGACCTTTACTGAGTTTAACAGACATTTATTTTCCCTCTCTAAATAAATAATTTCCAGTATATTTCAAGATAACAATTTATATTTATCCTGATTGATTATCTTGTACTAGGGTCATTTCAGTTATCACTTATAAGCACCTCCTGGAATAGGAAGGTTTGAAATACTGAAATTTCTTTTTTTATCTCCTTTAAATATGAGGTTTGAGACCTTATTTTCTGGTCAAAATAATTCATGGAGGTAAAGTTTAGCAAATAGCAAATCAAGTAAATTTTTAGTTGAGGTAATATCTATTTACTTAACCTCTCAAATTTTTGAGTAGATTTTCAAATCATGTACTTGAAGCTATTTTATAAACTAAACCTATTTCTATTTTATCAGAACTATTTTTTCCCTATTAATAATTAAATCAATCAATTAATTAGGTATATTTTTGTACAAAACTTTCTAAACCAGAATTATAACCTTCTCCCACTGCTTGAAATTTCCATTCACCATTTTTCTTGTACAATTTTCCAAACTCTATAGCTGTTTCCCTAGAGAAGTCTTCTTCTAGTTCATACTTAGTTATCTCTTCCTGAGTTTCCCCATCATAAATTCTGATATAAGAATTTCTCACTTGCCCAAAATTTTGCCTTCTTTTGTCTGCTTCATATATAGTAACAACAAAAATAATTTCTTCAATTGTCGAATCAACCTTAGATAAATCTACAGTTATAGTCTCATCATCTCCCTCTCCTTTTCCTGTACGACTATCTCCCATAGACTCTACTGAACCATCTGCAGATTTAAGGTTATTATAAAAAACAAAATATTTATCTTCAGGAATTTTGCCACTTGCTCCTAACATAAACACAGAAACATCGAGGTCAAAATCTGAACCTGTATCTGAAACATTTACATCCCATCCTAAACCTGCTCCAGCTTTTTTCATTCCAGGCGCTTCTTTAGACAGACTAACTCTTTCACCTTTGCTGAGATTAATACTCATAAATATTTCCTCGATTTATTTACTATTTTTAACTACAACTACCACAACTATAGATTACGGAAAAGATTATAACAAAATTTTAATTAAGATTTATAATTATTACAAAAGTCTGACTCAAACCAACGTTTAAGATTTAGTAATCAAATGACAAGCTAAATAGTATATAGCAAAAATTTTCTTTGATTAGGATTAGGAATAGAGCAATTTTTTATACTGAGTTAAAACCTCTTATTACTGCACTGTTTTTTCCTCAAAAATTTTATAGTTTTTGCTAGTATTAAATACCTCAAATTTTACTTAGTCAAAGTTTTAAAATTTACAGCGCTTCCCGTTGTTATGAGGTACAAAATTTTAGGTTTGAGGGAACACTTAACTGGGAATAGGGAATAGAAAAGAATAAAAAAAAACTGTACCTCATAGCTTCGGAAACTGCTGTATATAGCAATCCTAAATAGGTTGCGATACATCAAAAAGTAAATAAAAAAACTGAAACTCTCACCTGTTGCCTGTTGCCAGTTAAGTGTTCCCTCAAAAGCAGCAGGATTTTTGACACAAATATATTAGAGGATTGCTATAGATCGTATTTAGACTAAAATATATCAATTTTTTCAGCACATCCTAAATTAGGTATACTCTTTTCAATAAATATTTATACATGGATTTTTTTATAGTAAAAGCCTGCTATAAGCAATAAGCAAAAAAATTGGTTTGACCATCAAGGAAAATTAGGATTGTAGATTGAACTAATGATATAGCATTTCCCAAGCTAGTGAGGTACAGATATTGATAATTAAATTTTATCAGTGGGAGCCGGAAAGCTCGCGCAGGTGTACCTCACGCTTAGTGAAATCTGCTATAATTGATTTTCAACTATTATATAGATAGCAATCTTATTTTAATTGTGAGAAATTCTATATTTTTAGAGAACAGGGAATAGGGAAGAAAAAAACTGTATAGCAATTCTAAATTGGTTGTGAAAATTTTTATAACAGTTAATGTTAACGGAAAACCTTAAAAATTATGACTTCTGACTGTACCTCCCCAATCCTACACCTGCCCTACCTAACTACCACCAGAACTTTACAACTCAAATAGGATTACTATATCAAATTACAATTCTTTAAAAGAATATAAACATTCAGCTATTAGGGGTCAGCAAGTCTCCTTGGTCGGAACTGCGAAATTCAGGAAATAATGAAGAATTTATTACTTTTAATTCTCCTTGGAAACTAATTTATTCTTTAAGGTGAGTAAGATAATAAGTAGCTAGGCATAATTAAATAGAAAACGCTCTGTGCTATAAAGTTTGAGTTTTCCTCAGATGAACTTCTTAGGCATCTTATAACTTTTTTTGCATACCTACTTATAGCTAACGGCTGAATGCTTACAAAATAATAGTCAAATTTTCAGATATAATTCCTCATTATTATATAATTTTTTCATTCTTTTTAGAGGTTATCTGTATGACACTATAATTCCTTCTTTTTGGTGATAAATATTTTTCTGAATACTCCGCAAATATCCCCTTAATTACTTAATTGAATAATTTGTTTCTGATATTCATCTTCTGTCATTAAATCTGTGGTACTTTCCACACGATCTAAAAATACTAGACCTTCTAGATGATCGTATTCATGCTGAAAAATTCTAGCAACAAAATCTGTTAATTCTTGTCTTTCTATTTTTCCTTCTCGATTAGTATATTCTACATTTATTACTCTATATCGTGGTACTAAACCTCTAATTCCTGGTACACTTAAACAACCTTCCCATCCCTTGACTCTATCTTCTGAATGAGATATTAATCTAGGGTTAATCATAGCTTTTGGTTCCATTTTAGGTGCATTTGGATATCTGATATTTGGTCTAGATGCAACAATAAATAAGCGATCGCTAATTGAAACTTGTGGAGCAGCAATTCCCACACCATTTGTTTCAATTACTGTAGCAATTAAATTATCAATTATTTGTTGTAAATTTTCATCCCAAATATTATTAACTGGTTGAGATTGAAATCGTAATATATTATTACCTAACTGAGCTACTTTTAATACTGTCATATTTTTTTTTCTTTGTAAATTTATATAATCCATGTATAGTGCTTTTCCGGTAGATTAACCACACACTCAAAACTAAAACCGTTGTAGGGAAATTTTATGGAACTTCCCTACTGTAGCCTACTAAATTATGAAAACTGCTATAATCAAAAAAGAAAGAATAAATAATTTTGATTAATTCTTTTAGAATGGATAATTGATAATTAATCAATTAGGCTTTATTACCTCTCCTAATAATTAATATAAGGAGAGAGTTTTCATTATCGATATCGATTATCAATTGTTAAAGAGGTAATTATCAATTATCCATTACAGCGGTTTAATGATGAATAAACCACAATCATACTGACTCGGTAGGGACGTTGCTTGAGCATTAATGCGAACGTCCCTACCTCATTAGGACCTACGGACGTTGCTTGAGCATTAATGCGTTTTCCGTTCCGGAATGCTCCGCTTTCCATGTCGCATAGCGTTAACGTTTGCGATAGCATTCCGTAAGGAAAGTTGTGCGCTAGCTAAACGTCCCTACCTCATTACTCCTACAACAGTTTTGTGGTCTACTCAACTGAAAAGCACTGTAATTAATCCCTACTTTATTCAAAACTTACAGATTTTTTAGTTCTCAAAACTATTTATCTAAGACGTTATAGTTTTGATTTTTTATTTATCGCACTTGCCAGTTGCCTTAAACTGTAGTTTCTCAACTAATTGGCTGAGTATAACCTAACTCAATTTAATTCAATAGACTGAGAAATAGTATACATAATCTATCCTCTTAATCGAGATGGTAAATTTCCTGTTCGCACCTGAAAATTCAAGTTTTGACCATTCCGATTAACTTCTAATTCCAACAAACTACCTACAGTTTTGTTCTGAACAATTTGTTGTACATTTTCAGATTCACTAATAGTTTGATTATCAATTTTTTGAATTATATCCCCTGGCTTTAAACCACTTTTATCAGCAGGAGAACCAGGAACAACTTGCATTACTAATACCCCTTGGTCAGTGAATAACTGAATATTTGTATTAAAGTTTCGGTTAAGTTCTTGCTTAAGTTCCGGTGTTAAAGTCTGCATGGCAATACCTAAATAAGCGTGTTCTGCCTTACCTACTCTAATTAATTGTTGAGCAATTTGTTGAGCATTATTAATAGGAATTGCAAATCCTAAACCTTGGGCACCATCAATAATAGCTGTATTAATGCCTATTACTTCACCATTTTGATTCAGCAGAGGGCCACCAGAATTACCAGGATTAATCGCAGCATCCGTTTGAATAAATCCTACCCGCTTATCCGGGACACCCACATCATTACTAGAACGACCTGTGGCACTAATTATACCCACTGTCACAGAATTATCGAGACCTAGGGGATTCCCAATAGCGATCGCCCATTCTCCTGGTTGCAGATTATTTGAATCTCCAAGAGAAACAGTGGGCAGATTATTCCCATCAATTTTAATTACTGCTACATCAGTTACAGAGTCTGTGCCCAAAACTCTACCTTGAAGGCGACGACCATCTTTAAGGACAACTTCTACAGTAGTTGAACCCTCTACAACATGAGCATTCGTCAGAATATTACCATCAGAACTGATGATGAAACCAGAACCAGTTCCCTGTTCAACTGGACCTGAACGAGACCTAGGAGATTCGTAACCATAGAAATCTTCTGGTATTCCTCTACCAAACATATTAGGTCTTTGGCTGACGTTTCGAGAAGCATTAATCCTGACCACTGCCGGGCCAACTTTTTGGACTGCATCCACAATAAAGTTGCTGTTGGAAATGGGAGATCTAACTGGTAACCAACTAGACTTTTCTGAGTTAGAAGTACCATCAGTTTTGCTAGGGGATTGAGTAACTGATAATTGAGAAAGCTGGCTTGAGTTTTTCGGAGAGCTAATTGTCTGGAATATCAGGCGCTCACCTAACAATGCTCCGACAGCTCCTGCTAGTAGTAATACATAAGTTAAAGGTTGTTGCCAAAAAACTTTACCTGTTGTATTCTTCATTGTTATTTATCTGTAATTGGTTAGTTTGTCAAGAATTAATAATCGGAGTATTTCCTCCTGATAGAGAAGTTTTCTTTAAACCCACATTCCGCACGTCAATTTGTAACATTAAAAGTAGTATAAAAAAACGGTAGCGCGGGTTCGTATTTATACTGTAGATATCCTATTCATTGACCTTTCTCAGGAAAATATTAAGCATAAATAGTCAATTACTT
>JBCDJM010000324.1:0-8339 GCA_038747755.1 Cyanobacteria bacterium P01_H01_bin.35 | reverse complement strand
CCAGAAAATTTCCCGACTTTCTAATTGCTCACTCCAGGAATTCTGTTGTCTGACTAAATTTAATCCATCGGAGTCGAAATCTCGATTTTCCCAGGGAAGGTTTCCTATATCTATCAGAATATTTTTTCCACAGATAGTATTAGTAGTAGTTAAGTTCTCAGAATTTTTAGTAGAGGGTCTTTTTCCCCTTCTACTATTTAGCGACTGATTGTTGGATTCGGCAAACTTTTCCATCAGACTAAGCAATTTATCCCAGAAAATTTCCCGACTTTCTAATTGCTCACTCCAGGAATTCTGTTGTCTGACTAAATTTAATCCATCGGAGTCGAAATCTCGATTTTCCCAGGGAAGGTTTCCTATATCTATCAGAAAATTTTTTCCACAAATAATATTAGTAGTCGTTAATTTCTCAGAATTTTTAGGAGAGCTTCTTTTGATAGTTCTACTCTTTGCCGACTGATTTTTAGATTCGCCAAAATTTTCCATCAGACTAAACAATTCATTCCAGAGAATTTCCCAATTTTCTAATTCCTCATCCCAGAAATTATTTTCCGTGATTAAGTTTAACCAGGTAGAGTCAAAATCGAATTTTTTAGGATAAAAACCACAAATGTCTACAATAAAATTTTTCTGAGATAAAGCATCAGTAATAGTCAAATGCCATAAATTTTTATCAGCTTTTATGTTTCCACCTCTCTTATCTTCAAGCTTTTCAATAGCAGCAACAATTCCAAATCTAAGCAAAATATGTTGTATTTGCCTAACAAACTTTTTACTAACTACAGAATAACTCAAACATAGTCTGCCACTCTCAGATATTTTCACCCATCCATCCAAGGAAAATAGATATTTAATAAATAAAGCTAGTTGCGACTTTTCCAATTTAAATACAAGAGGAAAAAGACATAAATTATCAGAATCAATCAGGGAATAAAACTCACTTTCTGGAATAGTTTCATTACCAAAAATATTTAACCGACGCGGTACAGCTATTTTTTCCCCTACCCGCAATTTTGCCAAAGGTTTCCAACCATCAACCGTCAAAAAAGGATGAGTAATTGTTGTCTCTACAAATCTTCCTAATTTTGTCGTTACTCTAAATACAGGTTTAATTCCATCATCAACAAAAGCACTAGGTTTAGTCAGATGAAACTTCCTATTTTTTCCCAAAGTTAATAATTCTATTTCCTGCCTTTGATAAACCTCTGCCAAAGTAACTAAACTGCCATCTTTTTGCAAAACCAAAGTATCATAAGCAGCACATTTTCCCATAGAAGGTCTACCCGCTACAATGATTAAATCGGAACGTTGAAAACCTCCAGTCATTGCATCTAAATCGTAAAAACCACAAGCAAGACCAGGTAAAGCAACTCCCTCATTTCTATCTTCAATTTCCTGAAAAGTATCAATTAAAGTCTCAGAAATAGGAACTAAATCTTGTTGTGGTTTATCCTGAGTCAGAGCAAAAACTTTTTGTTCTGCTTGGTCAAGAATAGTTTCTAATTTAGTCGCTGTTTGAAAGCCTAAATCAAAAATTTCATTTCCAGCTTGAATTAATTTTCTTCGGATATATTTATCAAAAACTAAAGCAGCATATTGGTCGATGTTAACTGCAGAAACAGTTCGTTCTAACAGTTGAACTATTTTGACTTGCCCGCCAATTTTTTCCAATTGATTATTATCCGAAAGCCAACTGGTAACAGTCATTAAATCTGTAGGTTTGCCCTGACTATAAAGTTGCCACATTCCTTTATAAATAATTTGATGAGCTTGAATGGCAAAAAATTCCGGGCGTAACAATTCTGTTACTCGATTAATAGCTTCTGGGTCGAGCAGAATACCACCTAAAATAGCTTCTTCCGCTTCAATATTTTGGGGAGGTAGGCGATCGCTTTGCATTTATAGTTTATCTAAATATTTAGGTTAAATGTTAAGTATTCAGCTATTAGCAATAATATCAAGCTCTTAAAGCTATTCATTATAGAGTTTTATATTAAGAAAGATGTTGATAAATTATAGTCTTAAGGATTGGGTTTAAATTTAAAACCAAAAACAATAGCTCTTAGCTAAATGCTGAATACTTAAGTTAAATGAATTTCATATTTTGATGTGAATATATAGGAGTAATTTTTGTAGTGAAAGGTGTAAAAAATATTTTTTTTAATATAATATATCTTACATTTATGAAATGTAAAAGTTTGGAATTAAGTGTTGTCTAAAACAAATTTGCTTTGTATCTCACACCTTATTATAATTAGTATATCAAATCATAATTAACCCTAAAATTTCCAATAATATTATATTCAAACCGGCTGAAATTGCTTTTTCCATTTCAATATTCTAGAGAGGTAGGCGATCGATCTGTATGTATCTATAATATTTCATAAAAATTATTTTTTCAGCATTTAGAGTCAGCCATCAACTTCATTACCTTTAAAGTAGGAAAAAGGAATTGAGAAACTTCCAAGAATAGGAAGAGGTAATAAAAGTAAAAAAATTCATTCAACAGCTAATATTTTTAATAATATTAGGTCAATCAGATATCAGTTATTCGTATTTCCAGTTCAACCGATAACTGATAACTGATAACTGTTAACTATTAACTACCTACTACTTGAACTTCCACTTCAGCAGTTACTTCTGGGTGAAGTTTAATTTCAGCTTTGTAGAAACCAACCTTGCTAATTTCTGGCAAAGTAACACCACGTCTATCAATTTCTTGACCAGTATTTTCCTTAATTACTTCTACCAATTCTCTATCAGTAACCGTACCAAAAATTGCATCATTTTCACCCACTTGTTTAGCAATTTTGAAGCGACCTACTGTTTCCAAAGCAGTCTTTTGAGTTTCTGCTGCTTGCTTCAATTCTATTTGTCTTTGTCGTTCTAGTTCTTTACGACGTTCTACTTGTTTAAGAACACCTGGAGTAGTGCGAAAAGCAATTTTCTTAGGAATCAAATAGTTACGGGCATAACCAGGAGCTACCTCTACTACATCCCCCGATTTTCCTAACTTGTTAATATCTTGATTCAAGACTACCTGTAATTTTTTGGCCATGATTCTAATTGTAAAATTTTCACTGCAAACTTTTATTATATCAAATCTGCTTTACAGCGGTTTAATGATGAATAAACCACAATGATACTAACTCCGTGCCTCCGTACGGACGTTGCAGAACAAAAATGCGTTTTCGTATAGGGAATGCTGCGCAAACATGTCGCACAGCGTTTCGCTGTCGCGACATATAAAGGGGAAGCTCTGCGTTAGCAAAATGTCCCTACCTCCTGACTCCTAACTCCTGACTCCTAACAATGAATTTAGTGGTCTACTCAACTGAAAAGCGCTGTAATAGGGATAAATAGTAAGGTAGTAGGAAATAGCGGTATGATACCGAGGGTTGCTTCATTAATTGATAATTGATAATTACCTCTCCCTTTTAGGGAAAGGATTGAATAAAAGGAAAATTTTTTTTTGTTTCTCCATCGCGAGTGAGAGGCTTTATACCTTGATTTTTCGGTAAAATTTTTATACACAAATAAAATATAATTGCTATAGCATTAGTATTGAAAAAGTGACTAATAGTGACTAATAATGAAAGGTTTATCTAACAGCAGTTATCTTGATTTAGCAGTGTATATTAATGATTAATTAAAAAGCTAAAAGTTACTCTTGAGTTAGCTTAATTCTTAGATATTACTAAGAAAAGAGAGTAGCTGTGAAATGAGAAAAAATCAATATAACTCTTTGGATTAAAGACATTTATAGTTTTGAATTTACTGCTGAGTAAGTAACTTAAAATTAAAATTTACAATCATCCTCAAAATGAAACAAAAATATCTCAAAATAATCTTAGGAACAATCTTAACCAGCTTATTAATAATTTTTACTTCCTGTCAACAAATTCCTCATTCTCAACCTATAACTATTCGGACTGCTCATAGTAGCTGGATAGAAGAATCATTTCAAACCAATATTGTCAATATAGGTCTAGAAAAACTCGGCTATGAGGTCGAAAAACCAAAACAAATTGAATACTCTGCTATTTATATTTCCCTTGCTAATGGAGACTTAGAATATAGCACCATTTACTACCAACCATCCCATGAAAAATTCTTTGAAAAAGCTGGTGGAGAAAAAAATTTAGAGAAAGTTGGAATTTTGACACCTGAAGGGATAGCTGGATATCAAATAGACAAAAAAACAGCCGATAAATATAACATTACTAATATTGAACAATTAAAAAATCCAGAAATAGCCAAACTTTTTGACTGGGATAAAGATGGTAAAGCAAATTTAGTTGGTTGTAATCCTGGTTGGGCTTGTGAGTTAAATATAGACCATCAAATCGAAGCTTATGAACTAGAAAATACAGTAGAACATACTCGAGGCCAATATAATCTTCTATTACTAGATGCTATTACTCGGTACAAACAGGGGCAATCAATTCTTTATTTTGCTTATAATCCTCATTGGATATCTGCTATTTTAAAACCAGGGGAAGATGTTGTTTGGTTAGAAGTGCCTTTTACCTCCTTACCAGATATGAGAAATATAACAGAAAAAGATACATTACTCAATGGAAAAAATATTGGCTTTTCTAGAACTAAACAGAGTATTGTAGCGAATAAAAAATTTATAGAAGCTAATCCAATTGCTAAAAGATGGTTTGAATTAGTCGAAATTCCTGTAGCAGATATGAATGCCGAAAGTTTACACATTAAAGAAGGTGAAGACAAACCAGAAGATATTTTACGTCATGCTCAAGAGTGGGTAAAAAACAATCAGGAAAAATATGATAATTGGTTAGAAATAGCAAGACAAGCAGCTAATTAAATTTTTAACTTAACTAAGAATAGGGAGTAGGGAAAAAGACATCAATAATAATTTGTTACTGTAACTTTAGGATTAGATGATATTGTGTAAAGCCGTCAGATTTAAATCCATTGAAGTATTTCCGCTTTAGATATTTACTTCGTTTGAAAATATCTTAATAATTATTTGAAAAACAGTCTCCCAGATATTTAACCTAATACTATTGAGAGAGAATTTATCATCTTAGTGAGATACAATTTTTTTTATAATTTTCTATTACCGAAAAATTAAGGATAAAAAAAGTGCTAGGAGATTTCCTTATCTTCACTCCTCTAGGTTTTAAGCAAAGGTAATTATCCATTAATAAACATAAGCAGTAAATTTATTCCTAACTACTGAATTACAGTTTTTCAATCCAAGCAAAATGAAAAATAGATCCCTCAAAATTATCTTAGGAACAATCCTAACCAGCTTATTAATAATTTTTACTTCCTGTCAACAAGTTCCTAATTCTCAAACTGTAACTATTCGGACTGCCCATAGTAAGTGGATAGAAGAATCATTTCAAACTAACATTGTCAATATAGGTCTAGAAAAACTGGGCTATAAAGTAGAAAAACCAAAAGAAATTGATTATCCAGCGCTTTATATTTCCGTAGCTAATGGAGACTTAGACTATAGTGTTGTTTACTATCAACCAGGACACAATAAATTCTTTGACAATGCTGGTGGTGAAGAAAAATTAGAGGGAGTTGGAACTTTAACACCCCCAGGAATTCAAGGATATCAAATAGACAAAAAAACAGCCGATAAATATAACATTACTAATATTGAACAATTAAAAAATCCAGAAATAGCCAAACTTTTTGACTCAGATAAAGATGGTAAAGCAAATTTAGTTGGTTGTAATCCTGGTTGGTTTTGCGAGCTGACTATAGACCATCAAATTGAAGCTTATGAACTACAAGATACTGTAGAACATAATAGAGGACAATATACAGTTTTACTTGCAGATGCTATTACTCGGTACAAACAAGGGCAACCAATTCTTTATTTTGCTTATAATCCTCACTGGATATCTGCTATTTTAAAACCAGAGAAGGATGTAGTCTGGTTAGAAGTCCCTTTCACATCTTTACCAGAACCTCTGAAAAATCTGAGTGAAAAAGATACATCAGTAGATGGAAAAAATCTTGGCTTTCAGAGAAGTAAACAGCGTATTGTGACTAATAAAAAATTCATAGAAGCTAACCCAGTTGCTAAAAAATGGTTTGAATTAGTAGAAATTACAGTGGCAGATATGAATGTTGAAAGTTTACGCATTAAAGAAGGTGAAGACACGCCAGAAGATATTTTACGTCATGCTCAAAAGTGGGTGGAAAATAATCAGGAAAAATATGATAATTGGTTAGAAACCGCAAGACAAGCAGCTAATTAAATTTTCAGCTTAACTAAGAAAGGGAGTAGGGAAAAAGACATCAATAATAATTGGTTACTGTAACTTTAGGATTAGATGATATTGTGTAAAGCCATCATATTTTAATCCCTTGAAGTATTTCCGCTTTAGATATTTACTTCGTTATTTCGTATAACTTTAAAAAATTGATCAATTTAGCTATAAATAATACTTAAAATTTCCACAATACCAGCTTGTTCAATTTTCTAATTTGCTTGCTACTTAAATTAACACCAAAATTATGATCAAATCAAATATTTAATCTTTTATCTTAGATATTTTTAGCAAATATATCTTTATTATTCAGAACAAAAGCTGAATGCTTAATCAATTAGTTCATTTGGTGGAATTCGATTGACAGTTTCCTTTGTTTCATCTTCTAAAACTAGATTAACAGTTTCCTCACTTTCTAATTCTTCTAATTGACGAATCTTGATTTGATCTAAACGAGGACCTTCAGCAGAAATAACAGTAAATTCAAGATTTTTGTAGGATAACTTTTCTCCTCCAGTGGGAATTTTTTGTAATTGATAATTCAAAAATCCTCCCAAAGTTTGATAATCATCAGTCACTGGTAAATCTAAATTTAAGAGTTGATTAACTTCTTCAACACTTAACTGTGCCTGGACAATAAAAGTTTGATCGTCCAACATTTGTAAAGCAAGTTCTTCAGAGTCGGTTACTTCATAACTATCAGCACTAATAATTTCAGCAATTAAATCCTCCCGTGTAATTAATCCAGCAGTTCCACCAAACTCATCTATCACTATTACCATTTCCGAGTGCTGAGGACTATTAGGAATTTGACGCATTCTTTGCATTAAAGATAATAACTCATTCAGATAAATTTGTTCAGAAACAAATCTTGCAGGGCGAATCCAAGATACAATTGAAGTCTGTGGAGATAATAATCCTTGAGCTAAAGGTTTAGCCAATTCTTTAAAATCAATAATACCCTGAATATCATCTATAGATTCACCAACTATGGGATAGCGGGAATGACCAGATACCTGAATTTCATCTAACAAATTTTGAAAAGTAGCTGTACTAGAGACAGTATTTATATTTGTCCGTGGAACCATAATTTCTCCAGCTAATACTTCTCCAAATTCAAATACATTACTAAGTAATTGTCGTTCTTCTGCCTCTAAACCTGTTGATTCAGTAGAAGTAGAGATAATTAATTGCAATTCTTCTGGAGTAACTGGTGCTTTCCAAGCACCGCCAGTATATTGAATTCCCAAAAGTCCTAATAACCAATGAGTAGATTGATTTAATATCCAAATAAACGGATTAAAGAAACGAGAGATAGCTAGACTCAGAGGGCCTAATAATCTAGATAACTTTTCTGGATAAAGTAGCGCTACTGACTTTGGACATAATTCTCCCAATACAATTTGTAGGTAAGCCAAAATAAAAAAGGTGACAATAGGGATAGCTAAGGAGTGAGCGATCGCTTGACTAATATGAATAGGTAGTGGTAAGTTAGCTATAGCTTTTCTCACAATTACTGCCATAGTTCCTTCACCAATCCAACCTAAAGCCAAACTAGATAAAGTAATACCTAACTGAGTTGTTGAAAGTAGTCGGTCTATATTTCTTTGAAGTTTCTGAACAATTTTTGCTGGAACATCACCCTCATCGACTAATTGATTAATGCGTGACCTTCGCACAGAAACAATAGAAAATTCTGCCACAACAAAGAAGGCATTTATGGAAATTAGTAGAAAAACCGAAAAGATCCGCGACAGTATATCTGTCCAGGTCATATCTCTCCAGATCATAATTTCTAAGCCTGGCATATCTAGCAAACTTACTGCCATTGATTTTGCCTCAGACCTATGAAAATTTTCATGTTTAAAATTTACAATTTTTGGTCAAAAAATTCGGTGTTGCTGAAACCTTGGGATGAATCTTTGCAGAAACGCTAAATCCCATCTTTATACTTCCTATGTACTCTAAAACTATAATTCATCCAATACTCCCAACACTAATACCATTTCTCAAAAACTTTTCAACATTTGATTGAAGTATGGGGAGTGGGGGATAATTCAATAATTAATAATTAAT
>JBCDJM010000323.1:0-8396 GCA_038747755.1 Cyanobacteria bacterium P01_H01_bin.35 | reverse complement strand
GCCAAGTGCGGAGCGGATAACCGCTGAAAGCATCTAAGTGGGAAGCCCACCTCAAGATGAGTGCTCTCACTACGTTAGGTAGGTAAGGTCACGGGAAGACGACCCGTTGATAGGTGTTAAGTGGAAGTGCAGCAATGTATGCAGCTAAGACACACTAACAGACCGAGGGCTTGACCTCAATTTCAACCTTTGACTTCACTACTATGCAGCCTTCATGGTTTCTAGTTATTCCTGGTGTCTATGAGGCTATGGAACCACTCCGATCCATCTCGAACTCGGAAGTGAAACGTAGTGCTGGCGAAGATACTTTGGGGGTAGCCCCATGTGAAAATAGCTCGATGCCAGGTTAATATTTAACAAAGCATCTTTTTGATATATTGGGAAGATGTTTTGTTGTTTTTTGAGGAGGATAGAATGCCAAGCTTATTTTTGATTAAAGCCTGTTTCTCAGATTTCAGAAACAGGCTTTTTGGTTTTTCTTGATAGAAGAGAAAAATCACCCTTTTACACAAACAACTTGTTTAAGAGTTGCCACAACTTCTACTAAATCAGTTTGCTGGTTCATTACTTCTTCAATAGACTTATAAGCACCAGGAATTTCATCAATAACACCTCCATCTTTCCGACATTCTACTCCCTCAGTTTGCTTAACTAAATCATCTACAGAAAAACTCTTTTTAGCTTTAGTTCGAGACATTAATCTGCCCGCACCATGACTACAACTACAATAACTTTCATGGTTTCCTTTTCCTTTTACAATAAAAGATTTGGCTCCCATTGAACCAGGGATAATTCCATAATCTTCTTTCTGCGCTCGGACAGCACCTTTTCGAGTTACATAAACTTCTTCTCCAAAATGTACTTCTTTTTCAGCATAATTGTGATGACAGTTAACTTCTAATAATGGTTTGGTTGGCTTACCTCCCACTAAGTGCTTTTCAACTATTCGTTTAAAACGAGCCATCATTACGTCTCGATTAAACCGAGCATAATTTTGTGCCCATTGTAAATCGCGCCAGTAAGCCGCAAATTCTGGTGTATTAGTTATAAAATAGGCTAAGTCTAAATCTGGCAATTTTGTATTTGCCAATTTTGCTAATTCCTTGGCAGTGTCAATATGGCATTGAGCTAATTTATTACCAATGTGACGAGAACCTGAGTGTAACATTAACCAAACGTTGTTTTCTGTATCTAAACAAAGTTCGATGAAATGGTTGCCTCCACCTAGAGAACCCATTTGTTTGAGAGCTTTACTTTCTAGATTTTTTACTCCTGGATGTAATTCTTTAAACTCTCTCCAATTCTGCCAGTTGGTGACAGATTTTTCTATTTCTTTGTTGTCAGAAAATCCTACAGGAATAGTTGCTTCTATATCTTGTCTGATTTTTTTGAGTTTGCCTTCTAGTCGCTCGGCAACAAAAGGCATTTTTACTGCACACATTCCACAACCAATATCTACACCTACAGCAGCAGGAATTATTGCTTCTTTTGTGGCAATGACAGAACCTACTAATGCCCCTTTACCTAAATGGACATCTGGCATTAGAGCAACGTGTTTGAAAACAAATGGTAAAGATGCTACGTTTTTGGCCATTTTATGTTCTTGATGCTCTAGGGGATGATTTGCCCAAGACAATACTGGTTTTGGGGTTGAGAGGTTGAGTTTTTCGTATGGCATATTTGATTTTTAGTTATTGTTGATTGTTTATCTATCATTTGTAATATACTATAGCACAAAAATATTACAAACAGAGGTGCATTACTAGATTTGAGTATCGCTGGCAATTTCCTGAAAATAGTGTTATGATAGAATCTAAAAAATGGCAGAAAACTGAGTATCGTCTTATCTCGCTCCCGACTTTGAGTCATCCCTAATGGCCCTGAAGAAAAAGAAAGGGCAAAATAAATACTTATGTCAGTTGGCCATAAATCAGTCAAAAAATAGCGCTTTGGGGATATTCTTCAAAGCATTGCGAGATACCGCCAGTTTTGATGGTTCTTCTATCACACTGCTATGAACGGTTTGACCTGGTTTTACCGGGAATTGCCGGGCTTGATGTATCTGAGGAGATAAAAAATATAGCTATGAGGAGAACTAATAGACATCTCCAACAATAAAAAATCAAATTAATTATCAAACGGGATTGGGTTGCGCCACCCCACCTCGATCAGTGAAACGTTTTTGGAGCGTTACTCTAATCCCTGTTACAAAAACAACTTCTGACTTCTAACTTCTAACATCTAACTTTTGACTTCGTTAACGTACTCTTATTCATCTATTTTTTCCCTCTACTCCCTACTCCCTCTTCTAGTCTAATGAACTAGACAAAACGACTAGGAGATAATTGCTGGATAATCTGATCATTTTCCCCTGCTAAATAATTAGCAAATCTTTTAGCTAGGGGAGGTACCAGTGCGAATGGACTACTAAAGCCAGAAAAAATATGTATTCCTTCTAGATTAGGAATAGCTCCTATGAGGGGTAAGTCGTCAGCACTGTATGCTACTAAGCAGTGATGCCAGGTTGCTGCTAAATTTTCTAATGCAGGCAAAATTTTTCCTATCTCTACTCGCATAGCAGTTTCACTTTGAACAGGATCTACTTTAGCGTGGGGATCAGTGAGTACGCGGGAAATTTGACCTATTCTGATGCTACTGTTTTTAAATTGAACTGCGCCAGCATCTAAGCTAAAGGGGATAAGTTCGTGA
Organism: Cyanobacteria bacterium P01_H01_bin.35; assembly: GCA_038747755.1. Taxonomy (GTDB): domain Bacteria; phylum Cyanobacteriota; class Cyanobacteriia; order Cyanobacteriales; family Microcoleaceae; genus Trichodesmium. Next base: position 5,687 of record JBCDJM010000323.1, on the reverse strand, counting down.
CCAGGTTCATCCCACATTTGCTCAAGCTCAACTGTACTTGTAGCAGCTTCATATTCAAAACGTTTCTGTACTGCTGGTATCACAATGGTATTTAGTTGTAAGTCAACAGGAGGAGTTTCTAACATCTCGGCATGGGTAAAATAAACATGGATAGGGATGCCTGCTGATTTTAGGAAGTGACGGGAAATTCCACCTGCACAAATAACAATATTAGCAGCATGATAGGTTTTGTCTGTGGTGTAGACTCCGCTTATGGGTTCGGGGTAGCTATGGGTTGAATTATCCTTAGTTTTGACTAACCCAGTTACCTCTGCAATTTCAATTTGACCTCCTAACCTGGTAAATGCTTGAGAGTATCCTAAAGTTATGGCTTCTGGAGAAACATGACCTTGACTGACAGTGAAAGCTCCTGCGATCGCCTCTTTATTTAATAAGGGTTCCATTTCACAGGCTTCTTCGACACTTATGAGGCGAGGTACAATATTATACTGAGAGAAATTAGTAGCTATTTTTTCTGGGTCATCTTCTGGGGCGATGGTTAACAATAAATCTAATTCTCTAAATTGAGTATCTGTTTCTAATTCTTCAGATAGATAATGATGACGTTCTTTTGCTTCCTGAAAAAGTTGATTGGTCAAATCTGTAGTACCACGCCAGTAGGGTAAGGTAGCATAACTATAACGAGTTGCCCCTTTTAAAGTAGAATATCTTTCCAACAGGAGTACAGCAAAACCTTTTTTTGCTAGTTCATAACTAAGAGCTGCCCCAGTTATACCACCCCCAATTACAATCCAATCGTAACTTTTCATATATTTTTTAATGTAACACTTTCCTGATATAATAATAGGTATTTAGCTAATAACAAACATTAGATTATTTAGCCAAACAATTATGCAGTTTATTAATGAGTTATTCAAGATAAATACTAGACTAAAGATTGCAATTTGTAGACCTATATTTATATTGCTATTGAGTATAATTTTTCCTACCCTTAGCCTAGCACAGTTGCCTCGTTTTGATTCTCCTATACCTAAATCTCCTTCTCAAGAAAAACAGTCTTCGACCGTATTACCATCAAATACTCTTCAAAGTCAGCCAACTCAGCCTTCAGAAAAATCAATTGTTAATGGGTCAACAGCTCCTTTACCTGGAGAAAGACAATTGCCTCTTGGAATTATTAAACCTGTGAATGGTTTTGTCAATATTAAACTCACAAATAAAACTGCTGCTAAAATTTCCTATGAGGTAATTGGAGATACTACACAACGTCAGTTATCAGGTAAATCTGAAGTTATTTTAAGGACATTAAAAGTGCCTGTAAATATTACTTTTTATCGGGAAAAGGGAGGCTTTTTATTTATACAACCACAGTTTATTGCTGAAAAGGGTGTTTTAGAGCTGATTATGACTGAAACTAATGATTTTAATTTGGATAAATCTAGTTTGTTAATTGAGGAAACTGGAAGTTTATTTTTAAATTAGTTATTGCTTAAATGCTAATTTTTTTTTTACTATACGGACATGATATTAAGTGACAATAAGTAAGTATTGAGCTATTAGCATGTTTATTACGGAATGCTCTGCAAACAGCTCTCAGCTTTTGAAATATACCCCTATTCCTCTGAATAATAACTGTTAACTGATAAATGTTTTAAGAAATACCTTGGGAAATAAAACCGGCCCAATAATAAGGATGAATAAATGGAAAATTCTGCTGACAAAACCATGATAACTTTTCTTTTTGTTGTTGGATTTTTTCTAGATTTTCGTGTTTCATGTATTGCTCTAGATATCCTTCTAATTGTTTTTTGTAATTACTAAGTTGAGTTCCTGTTAAATATCGCAGTTGATTTTGTGCTTTTTGTAATGCTTTGGAACGTTTATATTTTTGGCGATGTTGATAGTAGAAAAGGGAAAATAATGCTGTAGTTAAATCTTCCACTGACCATAATGAACTAATTATATGGCGGGCACCTGCACTTAGAAAAGCAGTAGCAAATGTCAGGATATCGTCGGAAATTTTAGTTTCATTTGTGTTGATTTCGCAACTAGAAAGGAATACATCAAATAATTCAGGTAACTGCCAAGTAAAAATTTTACTTAGAAGTATATCGCCATCAAATAATTTGAGTTTTGATGCTAAAGGGTTGACGATATTTGTACTAGAAAGGTGACTGGAATGTAGCACTTGTACTTGTTGAATAAAGTTGTGGTAATTATTAATTGTTGCTTGGCGATATTGCAGACGTTTTTGGGGAGAAATCAAGTGCATATTTGCTATATTTTCGGATTCATATCTTGTATAAAACCTATTATCTATAGGAGTTTCTACAATTCCCATTTTACGAGGATTAGCAATTAGCATTCGCTCTGAACAATAACTGAGAATTTGACAACTAGGCACAACTCTTAAACGGAAGTAATCACAAAAATATTTGGTTTCTTTTTCCCTAATAATTGGTAAGGCAGCAAAAGGTATTTGATGTAGATATAAATGAGGAACTATAATTAATTCTTTTACCTCAGATAGTTGTTCAATCAGTTGATTTAATTTTAATTTATTTGCTAATTCTGAGAGAAAATTTTCCATCTGATTGTGCCACTCACTACGATTTTTGCTATACAGTTTTAACCAATTATTATGTATCCAATTTTGTAGATTTTCAATTCCTTCTCCTTGGCAAATATGAACATTAAGTTTCTGCTGAGTCAGAATAAATATATAAGTATTGTTGCTAGTGGAAGAAAAATCAATAACAGCAGTTTCCTCATCTTTAACTAACTGCTTAATTTCTGGAAAACTTAGGTATGTAACTTGTAATTGTTCTGCTAAGACACGATTACTACTCCGAATTTTTTCCCAAAGTTGTTGCTGTTTTTCTCTCAATATGGAAATTTTTTCTTGACACTCAGCTTCAATTTCTTTAATCGTAAACTGAGTTCCTACTGTTGTATGTTTATTAATTATACTAACATCAAAATTTAGTTGATTAATTTGTTTTTGTAGATCGTAATATTCTTCTAATTCTGGTGGTTTTTCCTCATTCTGATAAATATCATTAATAGTTATTAACTCTACCAAACGACGAGAGCGGGAAGCTTCTACATATTCTAATGCTTGTTCATATTTTCCAATATTGACATGACATTCTATGATGTTGCCATAAATATAAATTGATTCGGCTAAAATTTCTCGGTAAGATGATTCAGTTTTTGCTAAACTTTGAGTCATTTCTAGTAAATTAATTGCTATTTGATAATTTTCAATAGCAAGTTGCCAGTTTTCTTGCTTAAATTCTAAATCTCCTAATTTTCGAGAAATTTCTAGACACTCTAGTGGAAAACTTTCTACGGTAAAAATCTTTAATGCTTCTTGATATGCTCTAATACTTAAGTCAATATTTTGCTGACAATTAGCAATATCTTCTGTACCTTTATAAGTATAAGCATCTCCAAGATTTTTTTGAATAATACCCCACCATAAAGTAAATTTTTCTGGATTAATAAATTCGAGAACTTGTTGAGAAAATTTAATTGCTAGTTCGATATTTTCAGCTCTTTTTTCTATTTCTCTGTTTAGGTAGGCAGTGCCGAGATTAATTGAAACGATCGCCCAATCTAAAAGATTATCTACAGTAAAAATTTTTAACGCTTCTTGATAACCTGCTATTGCTAATTCAATATTTTCGCCGACTTTTCCTCTGACTCTATTTAAGTAAGCTGTGCCAATATTTTTTTGAATATTTCCCCAGTGGTTAGGTTGATTTTCCTGGTTAATAACTTGTAATGCTTGTTGATAAGCGTCTATTGCTAATTCAATATTTTCCTCTAAGTTTCCTGCTATTCTATTTAGATAAGCATTACCTAAATTACTTTGAGTTATTGCCAAATCTAGAGAATTTTCTGACTGAGTAATAACTTGTAATGCTTGTTGATAAGCGTCTATTGCTAATTCAATATTTTCCTCTAAGTTTCCTGCTATTCTAGTTAAGTAGATATTTCCTAAATTATTTTGAATAGTTGCCCATTTATCGGGATAGTTTTCTTTGCTAATAATTGCCAGTGCCTTTTGATAAGCAGCGATCGCTTCTTCAATATTCTTGATTTTATCTCCTTCAATTCTACAGCTATAAGCATTACCTAAATTACTTTGAGTAATTCCCCAGTCTTGAGAATTATCTTTTTTATCTATTAGGTTCAATGTTTGTTGATAAATTTCTATCGCCTGTTCAATATTTTCAGATTTTTCTCCATAGATTCTGTTTAGGTAGGCAGTGCCAAGGTTATTTTTAATGCTTACCCAATTATGGGATTGAGAAGAATTATCGTAAATAGTTAATGCTGTTTTATAGCCAGTAATTGCTATTTCTAAATTGTTGGCTTTGTTTCCAAGAGAAAAATCTTGTATCTGATTACTAAAATTAACGATATCTACAGCAATTTGATGAGCTTCTTCTGATTTTATTTCTTTTAAAGTTGAGGTTGCCCAAGTTTCCAAGGTTTCTGCTAAACCTTGGTCTAATTTGTTGAGGTTTTCTTGCAAAATAGTATGAAGAATTTGAGGATTATTTTTGCTTTCGTGGGTTGCTTGTAATACCTGGGTTAAGAATTCTAAATATTCTAAAGGAGTTGCTGTTGCTGAGGTGTTTTCTGTAATTGATATTTCTAATTTTTCTGAGAGTTGTACTGCTAAGGTTAGTAGGATTTCTTTAACTTCTTGGTTTCCTTTTTCTCCTGATTTCTGGGCTACCATTATTATTGTTTGGAGTAATCCTTTATCTAATAAGTCTTGGTTGCTTGCTAGGATTTGACTTGTTTTTTCTGTGGGGGTACTTAAGAGTTTTTGAATGAGTTTTATATAGGTTTGGATGCGGTTTTGATTCATTATTTTATTTGCTTTTTATGTACCAGTCTTAATACTTAGGTAGTACAGTTGATTACCTATTTAATCCGTAAAGTATATCTAATCTTATCTCTGGTTAAATATTTATCGTTGCTATCCTCGAAAGGTAGTATGTGCAAGGTTATAATCCTAGAATATTTTGATGACAATTAGGTTGTTAACCTCCCTGTCTGTAGGTTGTCTAAAATTTTTTGGGCTTGAATCTTTATATTTTTGAACTTACTACCTGATACTTTCTTCAAATAGCACACAACTAAAGGTTAACGAAGTTAAAAGTCAGAAGTTGTTTTTGTTGCAGGGATGGGTGAGCAATCCTCCAAAAACATTTCGTCTTCAAAGGTAGAGTTACACGACTAAATTATTTTGATAAAAGGATAGGGATGCCAAAATAGTCAAAGTAAAGATGTCATTTCAGAGACTGCTTGAGTTTTTCCTCTTAATTAATTATTGCGGATGTGGCAATAGTCAGTTCATTTTATGAAGCACTCGAAAAAATCGACCTCGGAGACTGCCTAAGTTTTTCCTTTAATTATTGCGGATATCGCAATAGTCGGTTCATTTTGTGAACTACTCAAAAAATTCGACCTTGGAGACTTGCCTAAGTTTTTCCTCTTAATTAATTATTGCGGATGTCGCAATAGTCGCTTTATTTTATGAAGCACTCAAAAAATTCGACTTTGGAGACTTGCCTGAGTTTTCCTCTTAATTAATTATTGCGGATATCGCAATAGTCGCTTTATTTTATGAAGCACTCAAAAAATTCGACCTTGGAGACTTGCCTGAG
>JBCDJM010000322.1:0-8401 GCA_038747755.1 Cyanobacteria bacterium P01_H01_bin.35 | reverse complement strand
TCCTCCCCCTCCTCCCCCTCTTCCCCACCCTCCCATCAGGGTTTCAAGAGTTCCTTATAAGAGATAGCTTTTTAAGGGGATAAAAAAAAGAGACTATTCCTTAATATCAAGGCTCTAGCTTTCCTACGGAATGCTCCGCAAACAGCTATAGTGGACCGACACAGCTAAAATGCTGCAATAGTAGGGGCGGGTTTTAGTAGAAATTTTCATGCTTACCCTAAGATTAAGTAAACCAGCCCTAATGCACAAAATTATATGTGTCAGTCCAATAGGTACTGATATAGCGCTACGCGCTAGGGAGTAGGGAGTAGGGAGTAGGGAATAGTAGATTGTTAAACGGTTCCAGGATTTATAAATGTCCTAACCTGAATGCGTAGTGCTATAACTGATAACTGATAACTGAAATGAACAACCTAATTTGTAATATTTAACAACAATTGTCAAAATAAAATTATAGTATTTCAAAATTAAATATAAAATCCAGGACTAATTTATTATAAGAAAAAAATACTGCTATATTTTTCCTAGTATTTCTTATTCCGAGGTCAACCTTAGCTTTCTAGATTAATCCTAATTTGACATCTCCCATGAAAGCACTATAACTTGCCTTGTTTTTACAATTGGGATGTTTAATTCAACTTATTTTGACAATAACTTTCCCACCAGAACTTTCTTACTCAAAGTGGGTGAATCAAATATTCTTTTTTCTTCTCATACCATATCTTTAAACTTGTCTCTAAAAATTTATTTGCTGCCAAAAACTAGGTTTCTCATACTGTAAATAACTCTAGTTTTTTGCAGCATTTTGATACATTTAGATCAGTTATACTTAAAGGCTTATAGATTAAGAGCTATCTCCTACCCAATTTACTTAATCTTCCTCAGTTTCTCCATTTTCTCCTCCATCTCCTATTTCAACTTCATTAATCTGCCTGAGATGAATATGTTTATGTCCTAGCTGGATGACAAATTCATCTCCTGGTTTTAGTCCCATTTCATCTGTATAATTAGCTCCTATTACTAGCTGTCCATTTTTATGAACACAAGCACGATAAGTAGGAGCGCGTCCTCTTCCATCTTTAGTATCCCTCTCATCTAATTTTACCCCCTTGGCCTGTAGAACTGCATCATAAAACTTGCCAAGATTTACTCGCTTCTGGTTATCTTTTGTAGTTGTATAATATCCGCAAGCAATAGCAGTATCTTTCTTTGACTTGCTTGGAAGTTCTTTAACTTTTTTCAACAATGCTTTACCTGTCAGTGGAGTATCTAATAGTTCTGAAGTATTTGATTTTTCTGTTGTTGTTTTAGCCATCTTCTCCATCTATTTAAAATCTTTACTCATAAACTTTAACACTTACACCTTCTAATATCAAGCCTCTTTAATCTTTTCTTTTCAGATATTTTTTAATCTAAATGTCTTGAGAGCAATTACCTTTCATAGTGAGAGAGTTAAGATGTCATTTCAGTTATCAGTACGGACCGCTGAACCAGGAAGCTTGAAAATACGGAATATTCTTTTTTTATCTCCTAAGGGAGCAGACTATTAACCCCAATTTTTCAGTCAAAAAAGCTAATGATTAATAGCTGATGTGCTAATTATTACACCTTTAGTTAATAGTTAACTGTTTGATGAATTTATCTTTGTGTAAATTTTGATTCAAATAATTTAAACTAATTTTTTCTCCAGCAATATATCCAAAGGAGAAACCTAAATCATTATTAACTCCTGTTGATTTCTGAGTTTTACATTTTACACCTTCTTGTTTTAAATATACTTGAATAGCTAAAGTATGTTTTTCAAACATTGAGCGTACAACCATAGCAGATTTTGAATTATAATCAGCATTAGCAACTAGACCTTTTGCCTCCATATTTTTTCGTCGCTGCTCTAATCTCTGTCTTAATCTAGTTGCACACCCCACTCTAAAGGCATTAATAAAAGCTCTTCCTTTACCTTTATGTTGTTTAACTAATTTATCAACTACAGCCGTTAAATATTCATAAAGTGACTGAGAAACTGTGATATTAGTTTCTGTCCCTACTAATCTCATTTCACCAGTGTGAGTAGAACGCATTGCTTGACATCCATTAGCATTAGCAATTCCTGCTAAAATCCACATTTTCCAGGTTACATAACGACCTGTTTTATCAACAATACCCTTAGTAATATCCTCATCTTTGTCTTCTCCTAAGTCTGCTACAGATAAATTATGTTGAGCTAATAATTCTGCTGCTTTTTCTGCTGCTAATGCAGCTTCATGTTCATTAGGTGAATTAGCAAGAGCTAAGAGTTTACTAATTTTTTCTAAGAGGTTCCTATCGACCATTTATCTGACCTTAGATACGGCATCTTATCCTAAATTTTTTTCTCTTGTAACTATATCTACTTAGGAATGAGGATTTATTAACTTCTAGATTTCTTGGACAGAAGTATTTCACTGGAATACTCCTAGCTAAAAACTGTGGATCTTATTTAATTCTCATTCCTTAAGACACTAATTAATAGGTTTTAGCATTTGTTTAAAAATATTTTTTTTAAGTATACTTTATACTATAGTAATCCTCTAATCGGTTGTAGTATTTTGGGAGTAGTTAGGAGTCAGGATTCAGGAGTTATAATTTTCAAAGTTTTTAGCTTTTTTTAACTATTATAAAACTTGTTACCGAAATAATTAATAATTAAGCAATTAAATAATTAGATAATTCACGCCTTGAAGCCTTCCCTTTCAAGGGGAAAAAAATAAATCTTTTCCTGATTAGTGTCAATCCTCTCCCTAAAAAGGAGAGGTAATTATCAATTATCCATTATCCATTATCCATTATCCATTAATGAATACCAATTTAGGGTTGCTATATAGCAATCCTAAATCAGTTGTAAAACCCATGCAATACCTCAAAGGCTTAGAAATATTACTGCTGTGTTATTTTACCTTATTTCAGAATATTTTTTGCACATATACAATAGGGCTGCTATATCCTATCATTATCAGATAGAAATATATGGATAGATTTAGTCTTGACAAGGTTAACTTACTCTGATAAATTTTCTGACGTTGGTATATATTTTTTTGATCAAAATAAGTAAATTTACTATTGTATATTTTTTTTGAAATTAAAATTCAATCTAACTTTAAGAACCAGAGGTAATTTATAGAGTTATTTTTCTGAATTCAGTTTATAGTTATTGCTCTGCTGATTAAATCTAAATTTAGTCTTTGTGTTTGCCCGATCTAAAAGTTTAAGCTTTTTGCTCCCCTAAGCTAAAAATGCTCATATTTTGATCAGAGAAGGGAAGAATATTTTAGGGATAAATATATCCAACTATATCCTCTGTAATTCCCATTTATTATGACTCCTACTCTCACCAATAATACTTTTCACCTAACCCTAGTTATTGTTCTGCTGATTAAATTTAAAAGCATTGACAGATAAAAATTTTAGCTTTTTTAGGTCTGGAAAAATTACCTATTTTTCAGCTCTTTATGCTCAAAAAGGAGCGCATTTTGGTCAAGAGAGTACCCCCAAAATTACTCCCGTACGGACGTTCGCATTTTTGTTATGCAACGTCCCTACTCCCCTACTCCCCTACTCCCCTACTCCCTTACTCCCTCGCTCCCCTACTCCTTAAAAAAGACTTATTCAGCCAATCCTAGTTAAAGTTTTCTCAGCCCATAAAAACTCGTGGAGTTAGCTAGTGTTATAGTTGCAAAACTATCAAGTTTTCCCAAAGATTTCTGAAGACAACTTATGGTCTTTTTAACCTTTCAATACTACATTATAGTCATTTAACTTTAGATTGAGACAAAGCTTTCTTGCTATGAGAGAATTTCAGACAAAAAAACGTCTGATTTTTAAGTTAAACTACTATAAATTTAGTCTAGCTGAACTCAGCGAAACTGCCCTTAAATCCATCATATATAATTTTGATTTTATCAAAATTTATTGATAATTTACCTTCTAGTAAATTTTAATTATTAAAGCTTTCATATAGAGAAAAGCTGGAAGAAAAATTACTTCCAACTTTCTTTTTAGGATATCAGTCGATTATAATAAAACCTATACCTTTAAATTGAGTCGGCATTTTCTCTATACCAATCAATTGTATTCTTTAGCCCTTGCTTAAAATCTACCTCAGCAACAAAGCCAAATTTTTCCTTAGCTTTTTCTGTATCTAAACATCGCCTAGGTTGACCATTAGGTTTATCAGTTTCCCAAACTAATTCTCCCTGGAAATCCATTAAATCACAAATTAACTCTACTAAATCACGAATCTTTACTTCATAATTAGTGCCTAAATTAATAGGCTCCGATTCATTGTAAAATTGAGTTGCCATAACAATTGCTTTAGCAGCATCTGTAGAGTATAAAAATTCACGACTAGGACTACCATCACCCCAAACAGGGAATTTTTTATCCCCTCTTAGTTGAGCTTCATGTACTTTCCGAATCAAAGCAGGAATTACATGGGAACTCTTAGGATCGAAATTATCTTCAGGTCCGTACAAATTAACAGGTAAGAGATAAATACCATTAAAACCATACTGTTGACGATAAGCATCCAATTGAACTAAAAGAGCTTTCTTAGCAATACCATAAGGAGCATTAGTTTCTTCTGGATAACCATTCCAAAGGTCTTCTTCTTTAAAAGGAACCGGAGTAAATTTAGGATAAGCACATATTGAACCGACACAAACAAATTTTTCTAAATTTGCTTTATAAGCACAATCAATTAATTGCGCTCCCATCATCAAATTATCGTAAAATAATTCAGCAGGTTTTTCCTTATTTAAACCAATACCCCCTACATGAGCAGCAAGGTGAATTATAATATCTTGTTCTTGAACAGCTCTTTGGCAAGCTTCCAGAGTCCGAAGGTCATAATCACTGGATCGTGGTATAGTAATCTTATTAGGATTGGCTCCCGCTTTATGAAGTTGATCTATAACTTGTCGTCCAAGAAAACCAGCTCCACCAGTCACCATAATTCTCTTGTTTTCTAACTCTAATTTACTCATTAAAAACCTCCAAGATTGATACTAATTAGACTTTAGTTCAGGGTATTGTTGATGAAAATCAGCCAGATAAAAAACGGTAGTCCTGTAGGGTTGAGAATAAAATATTTGATTTTCTATTATTAGTATTTAATGACTACTCAATATTTTTTCCAGCGTTAGGGTATGGCAGAATTTTTAGTTTTGCTGAGATGATAATTATATAGAAATAAAATTTGCCAAGTCAAAGTAAAATTTTACTTATAATTTAGTAATTATATGCAGCATTTGTACCCTCATCTGCATCTCAGATACTTTAACTGTTAAATTTTTAATTTAACTCAAGTTCTCACATTCTGCATTAGTAAACAACTATTTATGACTGCTATAGCAGCATCTCAGAACAATCAATTTCTAGTAGGACTGTAGCTAAATATCATCCGAATATTTATCCTATTGCAGAATCGCGGAAATAACTGACCAGTTACAAAATCCTAAAAGCATTACTAATCAATACTTTTGAATACATGAATTTTGACTTTTAACTTCCGCGTAGTAGCACTAGCTTTCTACTTCATACTTATTCTACCGCTAGGGATTTTTTGATTCAATTACTCCCTAAGTTGACTCATTTATCGGCGTTGCTGAAATGTAATGGTAAGTAGCTGAAGGCAAAATTGAAAAACTTATGTTTGACGTTGATACTTAATCTAAAAATCATTACCATTCAGCAACGCCCATTTATCTATATATTTTCTTGACCAGAAAATTCATTTTGCAGCTTCGCCTTTCCTTTTAAGGGAACAAAAAAATCAAATTCAGTATTTCAAGTTTCCCTATTCCAAGAGGTACTAATAACTAATAACTGAAATGATACACCCGATAATTCTCTCTATTTTGAGCAACTTCATTCATCAGAAAATTTGTTGATTTTGATAGTGCTAAAAGACCATGAAAATCACTATCATCTCACAAAGTTTAAATCTTCTTAACTCATCAGTTAGCCCCAAAATTTTAATCAAAACCACTGCCAATCATAGTAGCTTTTTCCAAAGCTTTAATATCAGAATCAACCATCAAATGCACCAACTCTGTAAAAGTAACTGATGGTTTCCAACCTAACTTTTCTTGTGCCTTTGTACAATCACCAATTAACAAATCAACCTCCGCAGGACGTAGATAACGGGGGTCAAACTCCACATAATCTTGCCAATTTAAGTCTACATGAGTAAATGCTATTTCTAGAAATTCTTTAATAGAATGAGTCTCATTAGTAGCAATTACATAATCATCTGCTTCATCCTGCTGTAGCATCATCCACATAGCTCGAACATAATCCTTTGCATATCCCCAATCTCGTTTAGCATCCAAATTACCAAGAAATAGTTTTTTCTGTTTACCCGCTACAATTCTAGCTACAGCACGGGTAATTTTACGAGTTACAAAAGTCTCACCTCGACGAGGACTTTCATGGTTGAATAATATACCATTACAACCAAAAAGCTTGTATGATTCTCGATAATTTATTGTTTGCCAGTGGGCATAAACCTTAGCACAAGAATAAGGACTACGGGGATAAAAAGGTGTAGTTTCTTTCTGAGGGACTTCTTGAACCTTACCAAACATTTCCGAAGAACCAGCTTGATAAAAACGAACTTCAATTCCAGTACGTTGTTGGTAGTCTCGAATTGCTTCAAGTAAACGTAGAGCGCCCATTCCCACTGCATCTACTGTATACTCTGGAGAATCAAAGCTAACCCTTACATGGGACTGGGCACCTAAGTTATATATTTCTACTGGCTTAACTTCTTCAAGAATTCGGCGTATAGTAGTCCCATCAGTTAAGTCTCCATAATGGAGAAATAATCTAGTATCAGGATTATGAGAATCTTGATAAATATGGTCTATCCTATCTGTATTGAAGCTAGAACTACGTCTGATAATACCATGAACCTCATAGTCTTTTTCAAGTAAAAGTTCACTTAGGTATGAACCGTCTTGACCAGTAATACCAGTAATTAGCGCTCGTTTCCTTTCACTCATTGCAGTTAATATTTACAAAGTATTGACATACTCTCGGCCTTAAATACACCGAGTTTTGTGACATACTTCTCACACTAAGCTAATGCTATAGTGTAAGCTTATTGCTTCGCAGTCCCGGTATTCCGTTGGACTCTACAAGCTTTAAGAACGGAATGCCTGACCGCCCTATGTTTTTTTGCTACAGTGTTTTTGTTACGACATATTCAAATGCCACTCAGGAGGGCAATAATGAATCCTGTCTGACAACTTTTTCGAGACTTTTTTTTCCCACAGTTTGAGAATAAGTTATTGTGCTATTCAAATTCACAGCTATAGTTAACTGCCCAGTATTCTGAACTTTGGCAGAAATATATAGTCAGGAATTCTTTTTAACCAGTATGACCAATTAAAGTAATGGGTGTTCGCTTAATCCTTTAAATCTCGCAACATAATATTGCGACAAGGACACACTATGTCTATAGAGCTTTTTACTATAATAGTTCATAAAAATATAGTCAAATATGACTAATCCTTATTTTGCAGGTGTTACCCTGACTGGGTGAACTACAACACCCTCTATCCCATGGTCAAAGACATTTGGGACTGCTTTTTTCATAATGTTTAGAGAACCGTTCACATCAGCATTGATTAACCCTTTGCTGGCAGTAAGATACAAACCTCTTTTTACTCTTTTTCCAGAAAAGGTGACTTGATTTTTCTCACCTTTTTTGCACACTGGAATCAAATCATTATCTATAAAACTTGATGTGGAAGTATAAGATTCTTCTGTAATAATTATATTTATCCCTACCATCTCAGCTTTATAAGATAACATTTCAATCAACCTTTTATAAGGTACAAAAACAAAATTTTGATTGTTTCTTTTCCCTAAATTTATATTCTCCTTCCATTCTTCATTGTTACCTATTATCAATGTTCCTATTTTCTGATTAATCAGGGTATTAATAATCAAACGAGATGCTTTATGAAGATAATCATTAATTTTAAATTCTCTTTTTAACATAAGCTTTTTCAGTCTCAGGCTTGATTGATTTTCCCGAAGTTCAGATTGTAGGAAGCTTTTAGTTTTATTATAGTATTGATTTATAGATTTTAACGGTCTGCCATTTATCAAGAGCGGTTTGATTCCGGCTTGATTAAAAGTTAATGTAGCTAAATTGTTTAATCCAATATCAATACTGGCGCAACGATTTTTCTCTAGCTCGTATTGTTTTTCGCATTTCTCATAAATCACCTCAATTACATAATGGTTAAGTCTAGGGACGAGACGAACTTGTTTAATTTGTGAACTAGGTACTAATGTTTTTAGATAAATCCCTGTTTTACTAGGATTAATAATTCCTTGTTTTAATTGCCTTTTGCTG
>JBCDJM010000321.1:0-8443 GCA_038747755.1 Cyanobacteria bacterium P01_H01_bin.35 | reverse complement strand
TCCAAGAAGAAGCTATCGCCAACGAACTTGCTGCCAAATTCTATCTCAACTGGGGCAAGAAAAAAATTGCCGCTGGCTACATCCAGGAAGCTTACTATTGCTACGCCCGTTGGGGAGCTAAAGCTAAAACTTCGGACTTAGCAAAACGCTATCCTCAACTTTTGACTCCTATTCTACAAAAAGTGGAAGCTAGTAGTTCCCATATTACCACTACTCGCAATATCTCTCAGACAAATCTTGTTACAGTTAGCACCAAAGCTTCCTTGCTAGACATTACATCTGCAATCAAAGCTTCTCAAGCTCTTTCCGAGGAAATCGAACTTGATGCCTTGCTCTCTAAATTAATGCAGATAATTATTGAAAATGCTGGAGCTGACGGAGGCGCTCTCATTTTAAACAACTTTGGTGATTGGGAAATTGCTGCATCATGCGAGGGCGACAACTGCCATCTCTTGAATATTCCCCTAGACAAAAGCAATAACCTACCCAAGAGCATTATTAATAAGGTAAAACGTACTCAGGAAAGGATATTAATTAATCATTTCAGCAAAGAGAATATCAACGCTAGCGAACCATATTTTTTCAAACAAAAACCGCAAAGTCTATGCTGCACCCCAATGCTTAACCAAAAAAAACTCATAGGTATTCTCTACCTGGAAAATCATCTAACTACAGGAGCTTTCACCCCAGACAGCATAGAATTTCTCAATCTTCTGAGTGCCAAAGCAGCTATTTCTATCCAAAATGCCTTACTCTATCGCCGTTTAGAAGACTACAGTCGTAATTTGGAAACCCAAGTAGAAATCAGAACCCAGGAACTGCAAGAAAATAACCAACAATTACAAGAAACTCTCCAACAATTGCAGACTACCCTAGAAGAGTTGCAGCGTACCCAAACTCAATTAATTCAAACGGAAAAAATGTCTTCTTTGGGGCAAATGGTGGCGGGAATTGCCCACGAAATTAACAATCCGATTACCTTTATTACAGGGAATATAAGCCATACTCGCAGTGCTATTGACGAGTTATTGGATTTGATTAAGCTTTACCAACAAGAGTTTCCTCAAGCAACTCTAGCAATAGAAGAAAAATTGGCAGACATTGACCTAGAATTCTTGTGTGATGATTTGGACAGAATGCTGAATTCGATGCAAAACGGGAGCGATAGGATTCGCAAGATTATTATCGGTTTGCGCAACTTCTCTCGCCTTGATGAAGCAGAACGGAAGAATGCAGATATTCACGAAGGTTTAGATAATACTTTAATGTTCGTGCAACATCGCTTGAAGAGTCAAACAAGTCGTCCAGAGATTGCTATTATTAAAAACTACGGGAAACTGCCCCTAGTCCACTGCTACCCTAGTCAACTCAATCAAGTATTTTTGCAGATTCTTACTAATGCGATCGATGTTTTAACAACCGGAGACAGTTCTACTGCTCCGGAAATTAGGATAACTACTGAGACACACAACGAAAACAGTGTGCGGATTTATATTGCCGATAACGGCCTAGGAATGAGTGAAAAAGTGCGTCAAAAAATATTCGATCCCTTTTTCACTACTAAACCAGTTGGTAAAGGAACGGGACTAGGGTTATCAACAAGTTATCAAATTATCACTAAGCAACATCATGGAGAGTTATATTGTATTTCTCAACTAGGAAAAGGTACTGAGTTCGCGATTGAAATTCCGGTTTTGTTGGATTAGGAGTAGGAAACAGGAGTCAAGAGTCAAGAGTCAGAATAAATAGTTGATCTCATGTCCGGTTGAATAGACTTCTCCAGAAAAGAGGGAACAGGGAACAGGGAGAAATAATTGACAATTTCTAGATAAGAATTGATTTTATTTTTTATTGTTGGAGATATCTAATAGTTTACAGTGCTTTTCAGTTGAGTAGACCACAAAAATGTTGTAGGAGTAATGAGGTAGGGACGTTGCTTGAGCATTAATGCGTTTTCCTTACGGAATGCTGCCTCTTACATTAGTGACTTATATATTGCTTATAATTTAATGCGCCGTTATCGTATTCGCCATTTACCTATTTTAGATGTACAGGGTTATCCTATTGGGTTAGTTACTTTGTCTAGTTTGCGTGAAACTCTAAGTCCACGCTATTTTTTGCGGTTTCGACAAATTAATGAAGTTATGACTCGTAATGTAATTTGGGATATTCCCTCTACTTCTGTTATGGAAATAGCAAAAAAAATGGTTTTTAATCAGGTTAGTTGTATTGTTTTGGTCGAAGATAAATCAGATATTTTGACTCCAGTAGGAATTATTACAGAAAAAGATATTGTCCAATTTCAGGCATTAGAGCTAAATCTAAAAGAGCTTACTGCCGAGCAATTAATGAGTTATCCGTTATTTTGTTGAAAACCACAAGATAACCTTCTTCAAGTCTATCAAAAAATGGAATAATTACGAATCAGAAGGTTAGTTATAACAGGAGAGAAAGAGGAATTATTAGGAATAATAACATAAACCAATCTAACTAATATTATCGATCCTATCGAAATGTCTGGTCTCTTGGAAATCTTACAACATAGAGTTAATCAACTTGAAGAGGAAAAAGCTCTTTTACTACAAAAACAAGGAATAGAATTACATAAAGCTCTTGAAGAAAACCAATTTGAATTATATTATCAACCACAATTTAATTTAAGAACAAAAAAGGTTTTTGGTGCAGAAGCTTTAATACGTTGGAATTCTCCTGAAACAGCTAGAATTTCTCCTGCTGAATTTATTCCGTTAGCTGAAAAAACAGGTTTAATTATTCCTCTAGGTCAATGGATATTAGAAACTGCTTGTAAACAAATAAAAGATTGGCAAAAAGAGGGATTGCTACATCTACAAATTTCTGTCAATATCTCAAGTAAACAGTTTCATCAACCTAACTTAGCTCAAGAAATTTTAAATATTTTAAAAAAACATGAAATCGCTCCCCAATGGCTTAAATTAGAACTAACTGAAAGTGTATTAGTCCAAGATATTGACATGACATTAGAACAGTTTAAAATCAGCCAAAATTGATGTTTCAATTGATGATTTTGGTACAGGATATGCTTCATTGGCATATTTACAACATTTTGATTTTAATACTCTCAAAATTGACCGTTCTTTTGTCAAAGATATTCATAAAAATTCCAAAAATGCTGCTATTACTAATGCTGTTATTCGTATGGCTAAACAACTAAATTTTCAAGTTATTGCAGAAGGAGTAGAGACCCAAGAAGAAAGTGATTTTTTATATGCTCATGGTTGTGAATTAATTCAAGGTTATTTAATTAGTCGCCCACTTCCTGCTGGAGATTTTTCTCAATTTATAGCTTTTTATTCTGATTCCTGACTCCTGTATTCTCACCCATTCTTAAAGTAATTTTGATATAAATTTTTCTGGAGTATCTGTTGCAGAAATTTCTAAACGGATAAATTCTGCCCATGCTGTCTCATTTAATAAACTTAAAGCTGCTTGGGAATTTTGACGAGCGATCGCCTCCACAACCTTTTGCCATCCAGACTGTAAATGTTCTATATTTTTATCTGATTTATTAACTATATTTAACCAAGAAATTGCTTTCTCAAAAATTAACTCATCTGGTGAAATTTGTTTTGACTTCAATCCCTGAATAACTATTTTTAACCAGACTGGAAAAAGTTCAATCCAATTATGATATTGTAATTCTTGAAGTGCCGTTTCTGTCATACCTAAAGCACCCCAAATACAGACACATTTAACAGCTAAATTAATATCCCGATTTGAAACTGCCGATTCCCATAAATTCTCAGCATAAGATTGAAATCTACCCTGTAAATATTCATAAGCTGAATTAAGAGTATCAGCATTTGTTACTTTATAAGTCGTCTCTCCTCGAAAATTTCTATCTCCGCGGTAAGAAAGCCAATTATGAGAGCCAGATAAATGAATTTTTCTATCTACTAATACTTCCTTAGCATGAGAATTTCCTAACCAAAATATCTGAGCTGCT
This sequence comes from Cyanobacteria bacterium P01_H01_bin.35, assembly GCA_038747755.1. Classification (GTDB taxonomy): domain Bacteria; phylum Cyanobacteriota; class Cyanobacteriia; order Cyanobacteriales; family Microcoleaceae; genus Trichodesmium. The sequence goes on along the minus strand of JBCDJM010000321.1, from coordinate 4,458 downwards.
GGTAAATCTTCAGGAGTTCTAATTGTTAACAATTTTTCCTCAACTTGGGGCGACATTGGTTTAGTTTCTTCTTCCTGTTTTTCAGCAATTCCATATCCGATTAAAATCCACACTCCATTATTTGCCAACTTTTGTAAAAGTTGCAGAAACTCCTCATCTACTACTTCCTCAGTCACCCAAGGAGAATAAATTAAAATCTGTTGATTGGCGGATTTGAGAGTAGATAAAAACTCCGGTCTAATTTGGCGATCGCGCAACAAGATAAACTCGGAATTTTTGGGTAAATTTTTCTTCCCCTTATCTCTAGTTTGTTTAATTATTTCAATTCCTTGTTGCCGAATTTTTTGGAGTCTTTCCTCAACTTGCTGATTTTTTAATTCTAAAATTGATTCTGTTTGAGAGGCTATAGATTCAGGAGGTAAGCCACATAATTCATTGAGCAAAATTTCTCCCTTTTCTGCCATTTCTTGTAATTGATTTGAAACCTGTTCTAAAATTTTATTTCCTTCTCTTGCTTGTAAAATTAACTGTTCTTCGACTGCATCAAATATTACCAAAATAGAAATAGCTTTCCAGGTAATTTTTTCGGCATCTTTATCAACAGAAAATTTTTTAACTATTTGACCTGATTCTGGTAAATGAATACCTAAATCAGAATCCAATATTTGCTGTCTAAATTCTTCAATAGTCAAATTAGCAATATCGGGAGTTGTATTTTCAAAGGTTATAAAATCTGCTAAATTTGGCAGTTCTGGAGACTTAGATGTTGTAGCAGAAAGTCGCCAGTTAATTTGTTCAGAAAGAGGATTAGTAATAACATAAATAAGTTTATTTTCTGGCGGTTGTGGCAAGGAACCTTTTGTATAAAATTCTTTGCCTTCAGAAGTTATAGTAATTCTAGAATCTGGTGGTGTTAGAGTTAAAGTTTGTAGAGATTGAAGGGTATTAGTAGTGTTTTGAATAAATATCGCGTCTAACTTTAATATTTGTGCTAATTCTATTTCAGTTGGTGGAGGATTAAACTCAATACTCGCTCTAAGAATAAATTCCTCAAGAATATTCAAATCTCGTTCTTTTGTTATCTCAATTTGAACCGGGGTTTGATACAGTTGATAACAAAATTGACGGGCAGCAAAAACTGATAAACCAGGGCTATCTTTTTCGATTTTATCGGCTAAATTATTTAACTCAGAGTCGATATATTTAGTAGAATATTGTAGAAACATTTGTCTTAATTTTGTGATAGAAACCTGACCCTCAACCTCTCCCCTGCAAGAGGAGGGGAGCAAGATTTATCTATTATATAAAATCCAGTTGAACAGTCGTCATTGCGACGATAGGAAGCAATCTCTTAAACATAAGAGATTGCTTCCTTCCACGAGTGTAAGTCGCAATGACTTAGGGATAGTAATTATTCAGATTCTATATAAGAGGGTTTAAGGAGCTTAGGTTATTTTATTTTACCTGAAAAGCTCGTAGTATAGCTCTCAGCCCGAACTGTAGATAGGGCTGAAGCCCTACTACAAACCATATTATAAGTGATTATCCGTTAGCGTAGCTCCCCCGGAGGGGGGACATGATATAAATTAGTTAAAATAGTAGGAGTTTGGTCTCCAAACCCTGCCAAATTTCTATCAGAAAACTTATTATTCATTATGTCTCAATGTCTCAACCCAGAATGTCTAGCTATTAATCCCGATAATTTTCAATTCTGTCAAAAATGTGGAAATAAACTTTTACTTGTAGAACGTTATTGGGCAAAAAGTATTCTCGGACAAGGTGGTTTTGGTCGAACTTTTTTAGCAGTAGATGAGTTTAAACCTTCTAAACCTTTTTGTGTAATTAAACAGTTTCTTCCTCAAGCTCAGGGAACTCAAACTGTGGCAAAAGCTGCCGAGTTATTTGCACAGGAAGCAGAAAGGTTGGAATTGTTAGGAAAGCATTCACAAATTCCTGAACTTTTTGCTTATTTTTCTGTGGATAGTCGTCAATATTTGGTACAGGAATTTATTAAAGGTGAAACCCTGCAACAAGAGTTAGATAGTCGTGGCGTTTTTAATGAAAGTCAGATTCGAGAATTGTTAATAGACTTATTATCTGTTTTGCAGTTTGTTCACAGTCATAATGTAATTCATCGGGATATTAAACCAGAGAATATTATTAGGAGAGAAGCGGATAAAAAGTTAGTTTTGGTAGATTTTGGAGCAGCTAAAGTTCTGCCGACAACTCAACGTCGGACGGTGACAGGAACGGTTATTGGTTCGGCAGAATATTGCGCCCCGGAACAGTCCATGGGAAAGGCAAAATCTGGGAGCGATCTGTATAGTTTGGGGGTAACTTGTTTGCATTTATTGACTCAGATGAGTCCCTTTGATTTGTATGATGTAATGGAAATGGAATGGGTATGGCGAGATTGTTTAAATGGAAATTTTGTCAGTGATGATTTGGGTAAAGTTTTAGACCGTTTGGTGGTGCAAAAACCGAAGCTACGTTATCAGAAGGTTGAGGATGTTTTGGCGGATTTAGGGTTTGATAATTCTTCTGTTTCTGTTACTCAAGAAATTCAAAAATCTCCAAAAATTTCTGTTTCTCCTACTCAAAAAAATCAACAACCTCGACAAAATTTTATTTCTAATAATGTACCTTTAGTTTCAGCTAGAGGAGTAAACTATGAAAAATTGCGTGACTTATTAGCAGCAGGAAAATGGGAAGAAGCAGACATAGAAACTCACAAAGTTATGTTGAAAGTTGCAGGGCGAGAAAAGATACGTTGGTTAGATACTACAAGTATAGATAATTTTCCTTGCGAAGACCTGCGTACTATTGATAAACTTTGGGTAAAGTACAGTAATAGTAAGTTTGGCTTTTCTGTGCAGAAGCAAATTTATCAGAGTTTGGGTGGTACAAGGGAGAATGGTAAAAACATCTGGTATGATGTTGTCAATCAAGTTGGATGGCGTCAAGGAGGCAAATGGCTGTGCTACTCTGACCTAACTTTTAGTCTAGACACACATTACACGGGACACCTTCCGTGGTGTATGGGTCGGGTGTTGAACATGAGAGCTGAGAATTCTATGCGTTGTTTTCTCATGTATAGAGTTGTAGACTGTAACATATAGCCATTTCAGCCGTCTGACATTCAGTTATCAGTTTTTTCTAACCTATTTATCGGTCATCAGATACCAGTCGTTCCCCCTTTCTACGACAGAAGTGATTGTCATTGCGAGGCGGTTATGGAAACAGTTAACCTCTAGGAATTACCATTAACTTAGCCGAAGCAATCTCCGGTATGATAGAAGAGATTGCTTCGGGGGGTGTTGAGAGTGTGTATTGAAAAATAATTTCTTTTCCTTCCCCCCTCGCAATGACGTTATTGGTTATAGTCAGAAGTTATTGTCATTGCGAGGCGGTGATCGAAACAGTTAACCTTTAGGAATCAGCGTTAAATTAGCCGAAGCAATCTCCGGTATGATAGAAGAGATTGCTTCGGGGGGTGCAAGGGTGCTTCAAATAAAATAATGACTTTTGCTCTCCCCCTCGCAATGACAGTATATGTCTTTGGTAGTTAACTCTCAAGAGATTGCTTCGGGGGGTGCAAGGGTGCTTCAAATAAAATAATGACTTTTACTCCCCCCTCGCAATGACAGTATATGTCTTTGGTAGTTATTTGTCCAGTAGGGTGTTGTTAACGAAGCGTAATGCACCGTTTTTTAGGAAAACTCAATCCACTCCACAGATTACTTGATAATTAATTCTTTTTGTGATTGAATTCTACTAAATCTCTGTCTAACACTTGCGATTTTTATGTTAATTAATGATATTTATAAACAAAAAAGAAAGTTGTTTATCGGTTTAGTAAAGAAACGAGTAAAATCTGGTAGTGGTAGCAGTTTAGAATTTTTGGAAAAACGTACTTGGAGTCATCCTGTGAGTAATCTAAAATTAATCATAAAACAAGCACCTTTTGTGATAGTTGGCGGTGTAGCAACAAGACTATATATGCCAGAAAGAACGACATTAGATATTGATATTTTAATTAAAGTTCAAGACCGTAGTTTAATTTACCAAGATTTAGAAAATTCTCATAGTCAAAAAATAGGTGATTTAAGTATTGGTGGCAGTCAATGGAGATTAGCAGATAATACTTCTTTAGATATTTTAGAAGGAGAAGATAATTGGGTAGAAGAAGCAATTGCTAATCCTAATTACGCTCCTGATGGTTTACCAATTATTGCCCTACCATATTTAATTTTAATGAAATTATCAGCTAGTCGAACCCAAGATTTAGCAGATGTTAGTCGGATGTTAGGTTTAGCTAAAGAAAAAGAATTAGATAAGGTTAGAGAAATTATTAAAAAGTATCTATCAACTGCACAAGAAGATTTAGAAAGTTTAATCACTTTGGGCAAGTTGGAAATAGAAAACTAAACTTCAATAATTAATAATTAATAATTAATA
>JBCDJM010000320.1:0-8477 GCA_038747755.1 Cyanobacteria bacterium P01_H01_bin.35 | reverse complement strand
CTGTTGGAACAATTAAATTTATTTTGATCGCAGCACTAATATCTCTAATGATTGAAATTATATTATTATTTTTAACTATAATTTCAGGTTAGAAAATCTAAAATTAAATTGCATATCTATTATAATAGCAACTCTAAAATTAGGGTTCTATACAAGTTATTGAGATTAGGGAATAATAAAAAATGCTTTACCTGATTAAATATGATTGCGATTATATAAATGTAGATAGGTGGAAAAATTTACAAGTACCTCTAAACATAATTTAACCGAGTGAAATGTTTACAGACTATTACCTAGGACAGTAATCGCAAAGCTTTTTGCAACTTTAAATTTTTTTACAGCGGATTCCGAGTATATGAAGTAAAAATATTAACGATAAAACCTTTATCGTACAGGCATCTTGTCTGTAATAATGGAATAGGTTGTATATAGCTTAGATTTATTTGAGCCTAATTACTTATCAAAAAAAAGGTCTATGCTTATACAAAATTTTCATCTCAACATACTGTGTATTTCCAAACTATTAGTGTCTTTTATACTGACTCCTGACCACCTTTTTAAAGATAGATATATATTAAAGAAAAATCTTTGAAATTTGGTATTTTATCTTGATCAAATAAGTCTTTACTCACTCTAGTGCCGCTACGCGGAAGTTAAAAGCCTGAAAGGTTGCGAGGCGACAGCCGTGGCAATCTCAAAATTCATGCATTATTTATTAGTAAGGCTTTTAGGATTTTGTAACTGGTCAGTTATTTCCGCCATTCTGCACTAGCCATATTGAGTTATTAACGACTAAACTGAATATTGTTTTCTCTCCGTTCATCAAGCCATTGTTGCAAAATCAAAGCAGCAGCCTTTCTATCAATTAAACCCTTATTTTGAGAAGGAGAAATATTCGCAGACTTCAACATTTCCTCAGCTTGAATTGAAGTCAAACGTTCATCAACATATTCTATAGGTAAGTCAAGAGCTTGTGACAACCTTTGAGCATATTTTTGTACCTCCTTAGCTTGGAAACCTATAGAACCATTCATAGAATAGGGCAAACCAACCACAAGAAGTTGTACTTGACGTTCCTCGACAATAGTTTGCAATTGAGCTATATCTTGCTGAAAGGAGGTACGCTTGATAGTAGTAATACCAGTAGCAATTAAACCAGTACCATCACATCCTGCGACCCCCATACGTTTTCTACCTACATCCAAACCTAGTGCTGAAATCCGAGATTGAGCCATTAGAAATTAGAACTAATTTATCTATAATAATAATTCAATTTAGTTACACAATCAAAATTCCCAATATTTATATTTTTCCATCATCATCATCTCCACTTTTTGAATTAGGAGGTATAAATTTTGAGACAGAATTTACTTGTTCATTTTTTCCTTCTCCATAATGGTTATCATTAGTATTTTCCTGGGAATTAATATTAATTTCATGTCTCTTTTCCATCATTTTCAACCAAGAACTACGGCTTGGAACAGGCTTTCTAGCTGGTTGTAAACTTTGGAGAACTTCTGAAAATTGCAGATCGGAAATAACCGATCTAGACTCTCGAACTTTATGCCAAACAGAACGAGACATTAACAAAGTATGTTCAATTTGTTTAGCTTTTATCTGTTCCAAATATGCTTCACGTTCAGGTTGATAATCAGCAGAAGCAAGTTGCAAAGATTGATGAGGAAAATCTTGAGCCAATGTTGCCATTTGTGATAATAATTCTGGGTATAACCAAGTATAAGCCGGATGTACAGTTAACTCAGCTATATGTGGTTGTTTACCATCACGGCATAATTGTACTTGGAAGTAACCTATTGCTGCCTTGCGTTGAGATTCAAATACATACCCACTTACCAACTCAGTATGATTAAGCCATTGTCTAACTCCTTCAATCAAACTACCAACAAAGCTGGTTTGAAAATCTTGGACATGGCGGTCAAATACTTGGCGTACTAGAGGTGGCATAGATGCTGTATCCAATTGATAGAGCAACTGAGCATCGGCATTACTAACAGGTAGTAAATTTGGTAAATTTGGCTGGGTTTGGGCTAACTCTTCTAATTGTTGGGGAGTAATTGTCCAGTAAGTAATTTGAGCCAATGGCTGAAAACCGTTTTGGCGATACAGTGCCATTGTATCTTTATCATTCACATTAACTTGCAACAACCATGTTCGTGCTTCCCAAATTTTTTCAAAGCAGTATCGAAGTAGCTGAGAACCTATTCCTCTAGTATTTCCTCCTTCTTCAATAAATATTCTTTCTACTCGCCAACTACTGCGAGTACGATTAGTTGGAGAAACTTGAAGTACCCCCTTAATTTGTCCATCTACTTCTGCAACGTAGGAAGTTAACAAATATTTGCAGGGATTAGGGAAAAGGCTCAACAACTTTATTGGCCAGTACCAACGATGAATTTGTGTCAATTTCTGGCTAAGGTTAATGGGAGAGAGATTAAAAGTAACATCTCGGTGGCCATGTTGGGCTTCTGGAGTTTCCCGACATAGCCTTTTGATAGCTTCTAGGTCTCGGTACTCTAGAGGACGGATAACGACCTGGCTTTGCTTTTGGCGGATGAAAGGTTTCATTCTTTTTTATTCTTGGTTTTGGGATGGTTTAAGAATTTAGAATTTAGAATGGAGAATTATTCAATTCATGAATTGTTAGAATCTGTCATTTCAGTTATCAGTATCTCAGCAGTGAATCAGAAGGCTTTAAATACTGAATTTTATTTTTTTTCATCCCCTTAAAAGGGGAGGCTTTATAAACATCTTTCTTAACATCAAACTTAGACATTACAGACAAGTTATGGATAAGTTTGGGAGCGTCTTTTTCGGGAGAAATAATAATTGAAAAATACACTATGAGTGAGGTCTGTAGACAAAATTCTTACTCCCCCCTCTTCCCCCTCCTCCCCCTCTCCCCACCCTCCTACAAGCTTTTCAGGAGTTTCTTATAAGGGATAGCTTAAAAGGGGAGGCTTGAAACCTTATTTTTTGCTCATCAATTAGAAGTTATAAGCTTTGTAAGTCAAGGTTTTTAGGTTCTGCAGTCTTTCAAAGCAAAAAGCTAAAAACTCTTGCTAGATAGCATTTGCAGATTTAATTGATGACACGAGCTAACAAAAATTTACATTCTAAATTCTAAATTCTAAATTCATCTGATGACAATGGCCTAATAAGAACTACAGGGGTTTGCTCATCAGCATTTCCTGCGGGATTACTTCTCAAAGCTTCCTCTAGTAAAGGGTGAGATATGTTAGAGGTTGCTGCTAATATTTTAACTGCTTTCAAGTCGTTAACGTCTACTATTGCTGCACCTAGACCTGTTGCTTGTTGTATTTGTTCTACTACTTGCTGAGGATTTTCTGGACCTAAAACTATAAATTGGTCATAGGGAGGTAAAGTTCCAGTCACATCATCTATTAGCCTGGCTTGTTCTCCAGCAAATTGGTAGAACATTCCGGGTTTGCCTAATATTTTGGCAATGGAGCCTCCAAAAAAAGCTATTAATACTCTTATTGGTCCTACAATATCTACTAGAGTTTGCATTCCACAAGCTGTGGCCAAACTTGAGGTAGGCAGAAAGAAATAACAAATACGTTTAGCAACCCATCCTGGTTTAACATCTGTGGGGTGACGAAAACGACCTTGTATTAGAGCTAGGGGTGTTTCACCTATTGTAACTATGTCTCCCTTTTGAGCATGAGGAACTACATAACGTTTAATAATTTCTATCGGATCGTCTAGCTGAGTTAATAGGTGAGTCTGAATAGGAAATACTTTTGCATTTGTTGCTTCTCGCTGATTTGGCGTAGCATTAGGGTCAGGAAATTTTAGGGGGACTATAATATTTTTCAGTTTGGGAACTCGACCACCAGGCCCATAAGTGACATAATGTACCTTAATCCAAGCTGATTTTAGTTGCTCTAAATTATTACCTTGAATATCAATTGATATTTTTAGTTTTGTCTTTTTTCCTACTTTTACTATATAAGCAAACCAATAGTTATCAGCTCTAGCTGGAGTATCTTCATGGAAAGGAATAATCTTAGCTTCACAACTTACTCCTTCTAAACTTCCACTAGATAAGAGTTTTATTTCTGCCTCTACTTCTGGCACCATTATTTCTAGGCTTTTAGTACGGTTGCATAATTCCATTTCACCCACTAATAGATATTTTTCGGGTTCTGCAACTGCTAAATTCCAATCTCCAGAGGTTAATTCTAAGGCATTACCTGGACGATTACGATATTGTAATTCTAGTGCTAACCAGCTTAAAGTTATAAGTATGGCTAAAACAATAATTCCTATTGTTAAAATTTCTGTAATCACTTAATCTCCTAATTAAATATCTTTTTAACTAAGTTTACTTAATATAATTTCCCCGGTCTTCTTTGAAAATCCTGTTGATTTTACATAAGTCTGGTTTATTTACCTAAGTATATGGTATTGAAATATAGCTTATTGACATTTTTTGAAAAATATGATAATCAATATCATTTTAATGTTGAAGCAAAGAAGTAAAACTTAAATTTCAAGCAAAAAATTTCATTAGTCTTGTTCTTTTTTCCCTGTGACTGAGAAAGAAAACGAAATTTAAAAACATAAACAAAAAAAATATATCAGGTTATTTTAGCTCTTTTTTTGTAAAGATTTGTAAGCTATATAGATAGTGTTTTGTGGAATTGGTTTCTAGAAAAAATTAGTCCCACGAGGAAAAAATAGTTTCAAATCTCTACTACTCATGCACAGAGTAGATTTGAACTATTTTCCCAAAAACATAAAAGCAAAAAATCAGTAACTTTTGGCCAATAAATAAGGTTTATAGCCTTGATTTTAAGGGCCTGAAAAAAATCAGCTTAAGTATTTCAAAGCTCTGGCTTAACTAGGAGGTACTGGTAACTGATGTAGTGACACTGATGTAGTGACACCTCGCGTTTGCGGAGCATTCCGGAACGGAAAGTGTCACTACTAACTGATAACCGAAATGACCTCAAAAATACGACTTCTATGAAGCAACTTACGATCGCCGAACGCTATCTATTACTTGCACATATCTTATCAACAGTTTTTGGCCTAGCAGGTCTGTTAATAGTTCTACCGAATCCTGAAATTATTGTCAGTTTGCCTCCTATAGGACAAACTGCCTTTCAATGGAGCATGGCAGGTGGAGGAGCAAGTTACATTATCTTTGGAGCATTAGCAGTTGCTCTATATGGAATTAGGAATTTAGGAATAGGTACAACTTTGGCTTTTATGCTGCCTTCTGTATTTCTATCTTTGAGTAGCGAACTATTAGGCACTAGCACTGGATTTCCTTTTGGGGACTATGCTTATCTCGGTGGATTAGGATACAAAATTGCTGGTCTTGTACCATTTACAATTCCCTTATCTTGGTTTTATATGGGATTTGTTTGTTATTTACTAGCTCGTTGTGGTTTACAGGTAAATAGTTCTAGTTCCTGGATACGCCATGTAGGAGCGATCGCCACAGGAGCAATACTTCTAACAGCTTGGGATCTAGTCCTCGATCCGGCCATGAGTCAGGCACCATTTCCATTTTGGGTATTTCAAGATGAAGGGTCTTTCTTTGGAATGCCTTACCGCAATTTAGTAGGGTGGGTAGGTACAGGTGCAATATATATTACTGTAGCTGCTTTACTTTGGGGTAAGAAAACTATTTTATTGTCCCGTCAACAATTAAATCTGCCACTAATAATTTATCTGGTTAATTTTACTTTTGGGGCAACAATTACTATAGTTGCTCTGGATAGTAGATTCTTATTACCTGTTGGTTTGAGTCTAGTATTAGGGGTAGTTCCAGCTATTATTCTATGGTGGATATCTGAAGCTAATAAATTAAGGCAAATGAATATGTCCGTAGAAAATGTTGTGACTGGTGATGGGGAAAAACCATTGGCAAAACAGTTCAGCAATTAATAATGAACAATAAATAATTAATAATTACCCCTTCTTAAAAGAACTATCTATTACCCATAACTCTTGAAATCCTTGTCGGGAGCAGGGGAGCAGGGAGCAGGGGAGAAAGGAGAAAGAATCATAGTAGCTAAGTAAAACTACTTAAGTCATCAAAAAAAATGTATTTTTTCATACATTTTTTCTCCCGAACAAGCCGAACCAAGACTTACCCATAACTTGTCTATAATGTCTAAGTTTTATGTTAAGAAAGATGTGGGTAAAGCATAGCTTAAAAGAAGGGGATTGACTAAAAGGAAAATTTTTGATCGATCCCCTATCCAAGGGGAGGGTTTAAGGCATGAATTGTTGAATGAATAATTAATTAAATATCAACTCCTAATTATTAATTATTAACTATAGCAATCCGTGCATAGGTCGCGGGTAATCAAAAAGTAGATAAAAAACTTGAAACTCCCGCCTGTTCCCTGTTCCCTATTCCCTAAAAGCGGTAAGTTGTTTATACACAAATAAAATAGGATTGCTATATTAGCTATTAATTATTAATTATTCGGTAAACATGGCTATTAAATAGGACTTAGTGAAAAAGTATGATGAGTGAAAACAGGAAGTGGGGAATAGGTAATAAGTAATAGCTTGACTATTAATTTTCCTATATTTTCCCCTTCCCTGACCAGGAAAAATTCTAGTTCAATAATTGATAATTACCGAAATATTGTGGTTTAAAACCTCCCCTTGGATAGGGGATAATAAATAAAAATTTTCCTGTTTGTCAATCCTCTTCTTTTCAAGGAGAGGTAATTCGCGCATTCTTAATTGTTAATTCTAAATTCTTGAACTCTCCCTAAAAGGGATAGGATTGAATAAAAGGAAAATAATTCATTGTTTCTCCACGGCGAGTGAGAGGCTTTAAACCTTAATTATTCGGTAAAATCTGGAATTACTGATGTTGTGATAGTTTTTTCAAGGTTTTGCTAAACTTCAAATTTTAATATTTATTCCTAATCAAATATGGTTCATATAAGACTAAAACTCATAAGGTATGGAAACTTATAGAGTTGCTCTTCAGATTACAAAACTGCTAGAAAAAACCTTGAAGTGAACTATATTTATCTATAGACTCATATACTTTCCTTTTTCCTTCTTCCTTTTTCCTTCTTCGTTCTTGAAAAAATCCAAAATCATGCCTGAAGTCTTTTTTTTTGTCATGCTAATGTTGCAACTCCCAGCAACAGCTATCTTACTATCGCGTCTTATTAAAGGTCCGACTAGACAACCGCCATTAAAACCTGACTACCCTACACCAGAATTATTAGGAAAGGTGACAGTTGTGGTACCAACTCTTAATGAAGCAGAGCGTATTACTCCTTGTTTAACAGGTTTGAGTAAGCAAAGTTATGAAGTGCGGGAAATAATTGTAGTTGATAGTAACTCGGTAGATGATACTCAATATTTAGTTAAGAAGCAAGCCAAAAAAGACCCCAGGTTTCGTTTAATTACCGATGATCCTTTGCCTCCTGGATGGGTGGGTCGTCCTTGGGCGCTGCATACTGGGTTTTTGGCAAGTTCTCCAAACAGTGAGTGGTTTCTGGGAGTAGATGCGGATACTCAACCAGACCCAGGGTTAGTAGCTAGTTTGGTTAAAAAGGCTGAAGCGGAAGGCTATGATTTGATTTCTCTGTCGCCACGGTTTATCCTGAAGTATCCAGGAGAACTGTGGCTACAACCTGCTTTATTAATAACTTTAGTCTATAGGTTTGGACCGACGGGTACGGGGGCACAAACCCCGGAACGAGTTATGGCTAATGGTCAGTGTTTTTTGTGTCGCCGTTCGGTTTTGTCGAAGATTGAGGGTTATGTTAGTGCTAAGGGTTCTTTTTGTGATGATGTGACTCTGGCTAGAAATATTGCTGCTGAGGGGTTTAAGGTGGGGTTTTTGGATGGAGCGCAGGTTTTGCAGGTGAGAATGTATGAGGGAATGGTGGAAACTTGGCAGGAGTGGGGGCGATCGCTTGATTTGAAGGATGCTTCTCCTAGTGTTCAAGTTTGGAGCGATATTTGGTTATTGTCGGCAACTCAGGGTTTGCCTTTGTTGGTGGTATTGGGTTATTTATTGTTTGGTTTGCCTATTTCTATTTCTGTTTCTGCCAAGTTTTTGTTATTTGCTTTGAATTTATTTTTATTATTAATTAGGTTTGCTTTGTTATTAGGTATTGCTCCCTCTTATGACTTTAGTAGAGCTAAGGCTAGTTGGTTATTTTTATTATCTCCTTTTGCAGATCCTTTTGCAGTTTTACGAATATTTTTATCTGCAATTAAAACTCCGACAAAATGGCGAGGTAGAGTTTATGGATAAGAAAGGAGTCAGGAGTCAGGAGTTAGGAGTTAGAATGAATAGCTTAATCAAAAGGAGTCAGGAGTCAGAAGTCAGAATGAATAACCTAAATCTTATTTATTCAAGTTAAACTTTTGATAAAATAGAAATCTCTAACTAAAGTCTTTTAATAACCAAAATTATTTCATATATAGCAATATAAAAT
>JBCDJM010000319.1:0-8512 GCA_038747755.1 Cyanobacteria bacterium P01_H01_bin.35 | reverse complement strand
ATTAGTTAAGATACAAGAGTTATCAATTTTCCTACTAGGGAAAATATAATTTATTTAATATCTATTTATTTCAGATGAAAAAGCTAATTGTAATTACAGGAGTAAGTCGGGGTTTAGGTAGAGCTATGACTGATGAATTTATTAATTTAGGTCATACTGTGATAGGTTGCGCTCGCTCTAAATCTGCCGTCAAAAATTTAACTAATAAATATCCTAATCCACATCAATTTACTTGTGTGGATGTAGCAGATGAAAATTCTGTAAAAGACTGGGCGAGTAAAACACTAACTAATTATTCACCGCCAGATTTATTAATCAATAATGCAGCTATAATTAATCAACCTGCATCTGTTTGGAAAGTTGATAGTCAGGAATTTTCCCAACTAATAGATATTAATATTAAGGGCGTGGCAAATGTGATACGTCATTTTGTGCCAGCTATGATTTCTAGGGGAAGTGGTATTATTGTTAATATTAGTTCTGGATGGGGACGTTCCACTTCTCCACAAGTAGGGCCTTATTGCGCTTCTAAGTGGGCAATAGAAGGTTTGACTTGTGCTTTAGCTCAGGAGTTACCTTCAGGAATGGCTGCTATTCCTCTTAACCCAGGAATTATTCATACAGATATGTTGGATATTTGTTTTGGAGAGGATGCAAAGTCTTTTACCCCCGTTGAGTCTTGGGTGAAAAAGGCTGTTCCTTTTTTGTTGAAGTTGAAACTAAAGGATAACGGGATACCTTTGACTGTATCTTGAAATCTGATACCTACTGGACTGAGATAGCTAAAACTTTGCATAGGGCTTTTTTAGTATAGTTCCTCTCATAGCAAGGTTTGAGGATTTTTTCTAATGCAACATTTAAGGTGTGTCAGTCCAGTAGGAAAATTTCACTATCCATCTACATCTGTCTGGATGCTTCAGAAAATGAAATTATTATTATGACTCTATAGGTAAATAGTAGAGAAAATTCCACTGCCCATCCCCATCTCGTAGGTGCTTGAGAAAATGAAGCTATTGTTGCTCTATAAGTAATAATAGAGAAAATTCCACCACCGATCACCTCTGACTGGGTGCTTGAGAAAATGAAACTATTATTTCTCCATACGCAATAGAAGAGAAAATTCCACAATTCACCTCCATCTCGCATGCGCTTCAGAAAATGAAATTCTTATTGAGCTATACCCAATAGTATTAGACTGAAACAGCTAAAACTCTGCATTAGCCTTTAACTTGAAAATTCTTACTTTTGAATTTTGAATTTTGAATTCTAATGCGGATGAAGGGACTTGAACCCCCACTTCCGAAGAAACTAGAACCTAAATCTAGCGCGTCTACCAATTCCGCCACATCCGCATAATTTCAATATAACACACAAATCAAAATTTTTTACAGTTACTGCCAATTTTTTGTTATGTCTTCCTCTACTGATTAACTCTCAAACCATTAACAATAAAGGCAACTGCCTTTTTGGATTTAAAAAAAGTACCAGACTTTCAGTCTTACCATCTGCAAAAAGTGAGGCTTTTGAGCAGACAAGATTCAATCTTCCCGCACTCCTTACCGAATAATTAATAATTATTCAGTAATGGATAGCCCTAAAAGGGAGAGGTAATTATCAATTATCCATTAATAAACCTCTTCCTTGCAAAATATAAGCCTTCATCTCACCCTTACCTTTTATATCAATAAATCCCCGTTCTGCAAACAAAAATTTGTGCTGCAAAATCTGATAAGTTGTCTCAGTCACTTGGATCACCCCTGGTATACCATGAGACTCCATACGACTAGCAATATTTACAGTATCACCCCATAAATCGTAGATAAATTTTTTACGTCCAATCACACCAGCCACCACCGGGCCAGTATTAATACCAATCCGAATACGAAAATTTTGTTCATGTTCATCAGCACAATGAGCAACTTCCTCCAACATATCTATAGCCATAAGAGCGATCGCCTCAGCATGATTTTCCATAGGGTTAGGCAAGCCACCCACAACCATATAAGCATCACCAATAGTCTTAATTTTTTCCAAACCATACTTTTCTGCTAATAAATCAAACCTAGAAAAAATCTCATTTAACCAATAAACTAATCTCTCAGGATGAGAACAACTTGCCAACTCAGTAAACCCAACTAAATCTGCAAATAAAACTGTAACTTCAGCAAACCCTTCTGCAATTGTCTCTTGATTTTCTTTCAATTTATCAGCAATAGGTTTAGGCAGAATATTTAACAATAATTTCTCTGACTTTTCCTGTTCGAAAAGTAAAGCTTGTTCTGCTTTTTTCCTTTCAGTTATATCACGACAAAGAGCCAAGATTAAGTTACCATTACCTGCTTTTAATAAACCGAGACGTACCTCCACTGGAAAAGTTGTATCATCTTTGCGTTTGTGAACTCCTTCTACAGTTATAGGTAAACCATAAGTCAATTCTTGCCACTTCTTATAAATCTCTTCTGATACAAAAGTTGGCTCAATATCTTCTACATAAAAATTCAATAACTCTTCGCGAGTATATCCTAAACCTTGACAGGTACTTTGATTAATATCAACAATTTTTCCTTGCAGATCGTGAATAATAAAAGCATCCGCTGCTTGTTCCATAACAGCTCGGAATTTTTCCTCACTTTCTCGCAAAGCTGCCTCTGCTAATTTGCGCTCTGTTATATCTCTTATAGCACTTACTCTATATTGATTACCACGATAAAAAAATGTTTTAGCCTCTATTTCTATCGGAAAAGTAGAACCATCTTTTCTCAGCCCAAAAACTTCATAAGGTTTTTCATATCCAGAACTAAGATTTTTCCATACTAAATCTCGATATTTTGACTCAATTAACTCCAATCCATTCATCCCAATAATTTCCGATAAATCATATTTAAACATTTGAGTAGCTGCTGTATTTGCATCAACAATTTCTCCTTGTTCGTGAATAATAATTCCCTCAAAAGTTGCTCTAGACAAACTCCGAAATCTTTGTTCATTTTCCTGAAGCTTTGCTTGTGATTCCTTTCTTTCAGAAATATCTCTAAAAGTACCTGTGTAGAATTTTTTTTGATTTAATTTAGCTTCTCTAACAGCAATTTCCATAGGAAATAAAGAACCATTATTACGAATACCAACTAATTCGTATAGATTACCAGTCTCAGCAATTTTAGATATCAGTTTTTCTGTATAATTTTTTTTTTTATTAGTTTTTTCTTCGATTTCTAAGTCTGTTTTAGTATCTGCTAAATTTTCCTCTAATAAATGCAGAAAACTAGGAAAATTAGACTGCAAATTTTCAGGTTTAATATCCTGAAAATCAAATCTATAACAAGCATCTATAATTTCCCTACTAGGAGAAGATATCAAGTCTGAGTTAAGCCATAATTTTAATGGTTCTACTATTAATTCTTTTACTTCCCTAAATAAATCATCACTATCCATTTTTTCCATAGTCAATGGATTAATAGTAAAGTCAGCTATTCGATAAATAGGCATTCCTACTAAATCTTGACTTTTGTAGCCAAAAATTCTCTCGGCGCTAGGATTTACACTAATAATTTCCAGTCCTGGTTTAGTAAAAGTAATAATTGCATCTGTAGCGACCTTAATAATAGCATCATTTCTGGCAGTAACTTCCTCTAAAGCATCTATAACTTGATTATATCTTTCAGCAATTTGACCTACTTCTGTAAAAGGTTCTACAGGCACTCGTAAACTTAAATCTTTTGTGCGAGCTTGAGAATTCATTACTCTAAATAAATCTAATATTTCTGTTTTTGCATGGTGTTCAGAAACATTTAAACCGATATGTTCATCTTCTTTAGAAACACGCAATAAAAAGAACTTATTTGTAATTAATAAAATTGGGTATACAACACAAAATCCTAATAGAAAAGCAGCACAAACTCCCAATAATTGAACTGTGAATTGTTGACTTAAACTAAGACCAGTACCTAATACCTCTGCCTTTCCAAATAAAGCTACAGCTAAAGTTCCCCAAATACCCGCACCAAGATGAACTGGAATAGCCCCAACAGCATCATCCACACGAATTTTCTCTAAAGCTTGCTCTACCAAAATACTAACTACCCCACCAACAATACCAATGACAATGGCAGAAAAAGCTGTAACCGCATGACAAGCTGCTGTAATAGCAACCAGACCTGCTAAAGTTCCATTAATAAGTAGCTCAACACCAGGAATTTCTCTGATATACCAACCAATACCAAGAGCGGTCATCATTCCTGCTACACTGGCAAGAACTGTATTGACAATAATGCCTGCTACTTGTCCATTTAATGCCAGGGTACTTCCACCATTAAACCCAAACCAACCAAACCAAATTAACATTGCTCCTAAAACGGATAGGGGCAAATTAGAACCATGAATTTTTTCTGGTGAGCGATCGCGAGAAAATCTACCAGTACGAGGCCCAATAACTAATAAAGCTGCCAGAGAAACCCAACCACCAATACTATGAACAACAGTTGAACCTGCAAAGTCAATAAAACCACGTTGTCCAAGCCAACCTGTTAATAAACCTGTATCAATTCCATTCCATACCCAATGACCAAATATGGGATAAATAAAACCGGAAACTAGGGAGGCAATAAATAGATAGGCAGAAAATTTCATTCTTTCAGCTACAGCACCAGAAACAATAGTTGTAGCTGTGCCACAGAACATAGCTTGAAATAAGAAGAAGGCCACATCAAAAGGTTCCAGATCCGTTGCCAAGAAGAAATTGCTATGGCCAATTATTCCAGAAGCAGAAACTCCAAACATAAAGGCAAAGCCAAAACCCCAAAAGCAAGCAACTGAAATACCAAAATCAGTTAAATTTTTAATAGCAACATTAATGCTATTTTTTGACCTAGTAAGTCCGGATTCTAAACACATAAATCCAGGCTGCATTAGAAATACTAATCCAGAGCAAAGTAAGAGCCACAAAATATCAATTGCTTCGTAGGTAGGCTGAGGCTGTGAAGTTGATATATTGTTAAATCTAGGTTGATTTTTTCTGTTAATAACAGTTTGAGGATTATAGAAGTTTTGGGGTTTGATAAAATATTCTTCTGAAGATTGATAAAAAATGGATTTTTCTGGTTGAAACTTATAATTTTTCCAGACTTTACCTTCTTTGATATGAGTTAGTTGTTGATGATTATCTATATATATATTGATTAGTGACCCGTGCAAAATTGTTAATGTTAGAGCCAGAAAGAATAAAATAACCCCTAAAATATATTTTCGACGCATGGATTCGGGTCTGAGAAATTTATTTAGTTAGTTTTTTAGTAAGCATTTAGTCGCCAGTTGTTGACGATTATAGACATAAAAAGTTGGAATCAGTATTTATAAGCCTTGAAAAAATTAAAATTATGAGTAATCTAAAGATATTAAATAAATTGAAGCATTTACAGATAAAATCATAGAAACTTTCTAATCTTAATTATCAAATTTTTATGATTTTTATAGCTAAATACTTACATTTTGTAGAGGAACATATATAACAATCCTCTAATCGGTTGTGGTATTTTGGGAGTAGTTAGGAGTTGTAGGGGGAATTTGCGTTCCGGAATGCTCCCCAAACGCGTTTACGAAGTATTCCGTTAGGAAATCGCCCCTACAGGAGTCATAATTTTGAAGCTTTTCAGCTCTTTTTAACTATTATAAAACTTGTTACAACCAATTTAGGATTGCTATATTTATGGATATTTTATATAAATATAGTGTTTTTCAGTAAGCATGAGGTACACTTTAATATCTTTCTTTCTTGTTGCCTATTGCCTAAAACCTAGCTAGAATTTTGTATCTAATGCTTTTTGGGAATTGCTATATAGGAAATTAAATAGTTGAGGTTTAAAAAAGTAGAATATAAGTAAGCATTCAGCTATTAGCAGTCAGCAGTCAGCTAATAGCCGAGCCAATGTACAAGACTGATTAAAATTAGTTGATGAGCTTTTTCTTTATATTTCACTTTTTGGAGATTAATTCCTCCTAACAAACAGAATAAGTTCATAACTCATAGCTTTTAGCGTTTGCGTAGCATTCCAAAGGAAAGCTCCTCTGTTAGTGCAGCTCCTCCGCAGGAGGCAAGAGGCTATCTGACGGCTGAATGCTTACGAATATAATAATTATTATAAATTATTATACTGGCAAGGTAAAAGGTACAAAATTATAGCTGTTAGGGAACACTTTAACAAGTTAACATAAAAGAATCAAAACAAATATAGTTGATAACTCCAATAAATACTATATTTAAAGTCAATATAGAGGATAATTTTCAATCTTATTCAAAGTTTCTTTTGCCAGTATTTAAGAAGACAGAAATCCTGATATTGAATTTAGTGGGATAGACGATCTGCAGTTAAAGTTTATTATATACCCACAGTCAGTATATAATCTTTTTAAGTGCTTATGCAAAATTAATTACACATTTTATTATACATCTCCAATCTTATCCATAAATTATTAATTCTTTCTCCCTATTCCCTGTTCCCTATCTCAACTAGGAAATTCCTACAAATACGACTACTTCGCTACCATATACTTAATATTCATATATACAACAAAGCAATCAGCGAAAAATATAAAAATCGCTGATTGCTCTTTATAAAGTTGACATATTTTTGATCGAATTATGGTCTGATAGGTAGTCAATTATCAGACAGTAAAAGTATAACTTAGTTAAGTTGACTCTTACTGCTGACTGAAAGCTGCCCAGGTCTTTTGATTAACTATCCCATCAACCTTAATTCCTTGAGATTTTTGAAATTCTTTAACTGCTCCTGTAGTTTTCACTCCAAATACTCCATCAATTGGCCCTGGATTAAAGCCCATTTTTTCCAGACGAGTTTGTAGGGTTTTGACTTTAGAACCCTTGTCTCCTTTAGCTAATATCTTTTCTACTTCAACTACTTGATTTTGCTTTGGGATTGATAATTGTTCTCTTTGAATAGTTTGACGAGACGCAAATGATGGTTGGGCTAAAGCTGTCCAAGTGGCCTCATCAACTATACCTGTAACATTAAACCCTGCGGACTTTTGAAAAGCTTTCACTGCTTTTGTGGTACGGGCACCAAATACACTATCTATAGCACCAGGGTTGAAACCTCTAGCTTGCAAACGTCTTTGTACTGCCCATACTTCTGCACCTCTAGCACCCTGCGATATATTCTTTTGATTTTTTTGTTTTTGGGGAACACCAGAATAGAAAGGTTTAGAGAATAGTTCAGGTTGAGTAGGTTTACCAGAAAATCTAGAACTTCCTGGAATAAAAGGTCTCAGAAAAGTTTTATTTTTTTGTTTTTGTGGCAATTTACTTTTAATTCTATCTGGTTGACTAAAGATAGAATTATTGGAATTTAATTTACGAATTAAGTTTCCTTCTTTTTCTGTTGTCAAAGATTCTGTTTTATTAGAGGCAATTGCCCTGTTGGGGGTAAAACTAAACAGGGCGACTAAACTTAATAGAGTAGTAATAGTAGGGACACGCATCATAATAATTTTGTTGTGATGATTACTGTTTTTGGCTGAAAACCCTGACTCTTAATCAAATAACTTTCCTGACTTTTGCAATTCAGACTTTAGCTACAATTAGTTAAGGCTAAAAACCCACTATAGCTATATAGTTAATATTATCATCTTCTATAAGTTTTAAATGATATATGAAACAAAATTCTAATTTCTCATAACCAAAAAAAATACCCAAGATATTTCCTATTGTTCCCTGTTCCCCATTTTCTGTTCTCTCTTGTCATTAATCCTAGTTTACATCTCAGCCTGGAAATACTATATATGAAACTTTTTGTATTGGATTTAGTTATTGTTAAATACTTGAGTTAATCTGATTATCCGGAATGAGTAATTCAATACTTACTTGTCATCACCCCCTAGGTATAAGATACCAACTGTTCAATAATTAATAATTGATAATGGATAATTGATAATTACCTCTCCCTAAAAGGAAGAGGATTGAATAAAAGGAAAATTTTTTCTTGTTTCTCCACGACGAGTGAGAGGCTTTAAACCTTAATTATTCGGTAACTTTATTAAACTGCATTTGTTAGGAATAGTTTAACCAGGAATAGGGAATAGAGATCGATCTTCAATAATTAATAATTACCGCTTAAGTAGGTAGGTCTAATCAAATGTTGAAAAAATTGTAGAGGGACTCAATCGAAATACTTGAAATAAGCGAAATTTAGTTTATTAAACCCCCTCTCAACTAATTACGTTTAACTTTGAACTTCGGTAAAATGCGGGTATATAGCAATTTCGGTTGTGCATCAGCAAAGTGTGGGAAACGCCCTAGTATGGCTGGCTTGCTGTAATCTAAAAGCATTGATATATAAAGGTTGAGGGTCTAAATCGCGAAAAAAGTGCGAGTTGGTTAAGAAGCTTCTTGAACCAAAAAGTTAGGACGGTTTCCAGATATTTCCTAGCTAATAGGACACCTTACAATTATTCCTCCTACTTTCTTTCTCTGTCTCCCCACACTCCCCACACTCCCCACACT
>JBCDJM010000318.1:0-8583 GCA_038747755.1 Cyanobacteria bacterium P01_H01_bin.35 | reverse complement strand
GAAAAATTTATATAAAATCTACCATATATAAACTATTGTAGTGTAAGCAAAAACAACTGATTAAGATGTCACTACTTTTTTAAAATTTGCTATAAAAATCTAATTATTAGTAGTAAACATTTATCAAACTTGTATTATACTTCTTACAGAAGTAAGTCAACAATTAAAATGAAAAATTTAAAAGTCATAGAAATTAACAGTTTATATATTCTAATACCATTAGAATAAAATTTTCCTACAAATTACTGTCCAAAGTGCTTATGTTCTCTTTTTCCTTTTCTCTATAACCATAGTTTTGTAACATTCTTTGATTAAATTTGTCTAACTTATTTTAATTTCACTTTTCCAAGACGTCCATATGAACAAATGTCAATTATTTTTCTCGTGCAACATTCCTTCATTCTAATAGGTATTCATAATATGATATTATGTCTATCTTAAGAACTAAATTTAATTAGTCCCTTATTCTTGTAGAAAATTGTTAAGGAGAAAGGTAAATTTGCCTCTTTCGTTGAAAAGTGCGATGAGTTAACCAATTTGAGTTTGTATTGATAGTCTAAGTTTACAACTTTATTAATTCTAGATAGGATACATCTCAAGTTTTAGAATAAAGACAATTTTATATGTTAAAGGTAAAATAAAAAATTAATACAAAAACAAAACATAGGATAGCAATTCTCACATTGGTTGTAAAATTTTTGATAATAGTTAATTTTGACGAAAAACCTTAAAAATTCAGAATTTAGAATTATGAATTATAATTACAACTGAAATAGTATTGCTATACTTAAATTAATCATAACCTATATCTTTTTTAACTATGCGAATTCCAGTAGCGACTTATAGAATTCAATTTACTCCTAGTTTTGATTTTGAAGCAGCCAAAGTTATCGTTCCATACTTAGCTG
This sequence comes from Cyanobacteria bacterium P01_H01_bin.35, assembly GCA_038747755.1. Taxonomy (GTDB): domain Bacteria; phylum Cyanobacteriota; class Cyanobacteriia; order Cyanobacteriales; family Microcoleaceae; genus Trichodesmium. The sequence goes on along the minus strand of JBCDJM010000318.1, from coordinate 7,675 downwards.
AACTAGGAATTTCTGATATTTATGCTTCTCCAATATTCAAAGCAAAAACAGGCAGTACCCATGGATACGATGTAGTTAATCCTAATCAAATTAATCCAGAATTAGGAAGTAAAGAAAAATTTGAAGAACTTGCTTTACAAATAAAAAATTATGAGATAGGATGGCTACAGGATATTGTGCCAAATCACATGGCATTTAATAGCCAAAATCATATTCTGGTTGATGTTTTAGAAAATGGTCCTGAATCTCAATATCGCGACTATTTTGATATTGATTGGAATCATCCTTATGAAGGTATTAGAGGTAGAGTTTTAGCACCTTTCTTAGGTAAGTTTTATGGAGATTGTCTGGAGAGTGGAGAGTTAAAAATTCAATACGGTCAAAATGGATTAACTGTTAATTATTACGATCATCAATTTCCAATTAGAATTGACTCTTATACTCAAGTATTAACATACGATATTGGCGCATTAAGAAATAAATTAGGTAGAAATAACCCTGACTTTGTGAAGTTCCAAGGAGTTCTCTACAGTTTAAAATACATTCCTTCTGGGTCTGAAGGTAGAGAAAGATATGACCAGATTAGTTTCATTAAAGGGATGTTGTGGGAGTTATGGAATGAAAATTCAGATATTAAAGAATTCATTGAAGAAAATATAAATACATTCAATGGAGTTCCAGGAAAACCAGAAAGTTTTGACTTGTTGGATAAATTATTATCCGATCAATATTTCCGCTTATCTTTTTGGAAGGTTGGTAATGAAGAATTGAATTATCGACGGTTTTTTACAGTCAACGATTTAATTTCAGTTAGAGTAGAAGATGATAAATTTTTTTACACTAGCCATGGTCTAATTTTAGAAATGTTGAAAGAGGAAAAATTTACAGGTTTGAGAATAGATCATATTGATGGATTATATGACCCTGCTCAATACTTAAACAGACTTAGAGAGAAAGCAGATGCTCCATATATTGTTGTGGAAAAAATTCTCGAACCTGATGAAGATTTGCCTGTTAATTGGCCAGTTCAAGGAACTACAGGTTATGACTTTTTAAATTATGTAAATGGTCTGTTGTGTGACAATTCCAACGAACAAGAATTTAATCAAATTTACTCTCAATTTATTCGAGGTAATTATAATTATGAAAATCTAGCTGATGAAAATCAAAGACTAATTATTAATAAGCATTTGGCTGGAGATATTGATAATTTAGCTCACTTACTGAAAGATATTTCTAGTAAATATAGATATGCTAGTGACTTTACTACTTTTGGTTTAAAAGCTGCTTTAGTAGAAGTTATGTCGGTATTTCCTGTATATAGAACTTACATTAGTAAAGAAGGAGTAAGTAAAGCTGACCGGGAATGTATTCAAGGAGTAATTGCTAAAACTAAAGAAAGAATACCTACTTTTATCAATGAACTTTTGAATGAATTAAATTTCATTGAGAAGTTTCTTTTGTTAGAATTTGATGAGTATTTAAACCAGGAAGATAAAGATAAATGGCTACACTTTGTCATGCGTTTACAACAATTTACCGGACCTTTAATGGCAAAGGGTGTAGAAGATACTGTCTTATATATTTATAATCGCCTCATTTCTCTAAATGAAGTTGGTTCAACTCCCAGTAAATTTGGTATTTCAATTGATGAATTTCATGGATTTAATCAACATCGTATTGCTTATTGGCCTCATGCTATGAATGGAACTTCTACCCATGATACAAAACGTGGAGAAGATGTCAGAACTAGAATTAATGTACTTTCAGAAATTCCTGAAGAGTGGGAAAGTTATCTAAAAAAATGGCAGGAGATTAATGCTCCTCACAAAGATTGTGTTGGAGGTTTAGATGTTCCTTCTCCTAATGATGAATACCTTTTATATCAAACTTTACTGGGAGCCTTTCCTTTTGATAAAAGTGAATATCCAGCTTTTGTAGAACGAATTAAAGAATATATTATTAAGGCAATACGAGAGGCAAAAGTTAATACAGGTTGGTTGAGACCAGATTGTGGTTATGAAAGTTCATTGATTAAATTTGTAGAAAGTCTTCTCAAAGATTCAGAAGAAAATGAATTTTTAGCCGCTTTTCTACCTTTGCAACGTAAGGTTCAACATTATGGGATTTTGAATTCTTTATCTCAAACTTTTCTGAAGATTACTTCTCCTGGAGTTCCTGATATTTATCAAGGTACAGAATTATGGAATTTGAGTCTTGTAGATCCTGATAATCGTCGCCCAGTTTATTTTGAAAAAAGGGTAGAATTTATCCAGGAAATTAAGACAAAAATAGAGTCAGATATTTTAGGATTAATTGAGGAACTTTTGCCAACTCCAGAGACTGGTAAGATTAAAATGTTTTTAACTTATCAAACTTTACAGGCACGTCTAGAGTATGTTGAATTATTTCAACGTGGAGATTACCAAAAGTTAATTGTTATGGGTAGTTTGAAAGATCATATAGTTGCTTTCTCCAGAAAATGGGGAGATAGTACAGCTATTATTATTGCCCCTAGATTATTAACTAAATTGGTGCAAGAAGGAGAATATCCTTTAGGAGAACAAGTCTGGCATGAAACACGCATTTGTTTACCTTCAGGTTCTTCTTTACTTTGGAAAAATGTGATTACTCAACAAGATTTACAGGGGGAACAAGAGGATACTTTGTGGATTAGAGATGTACTAAGTCATTTCCCTGTAGCATTATTAATTAATGAGGGTGGTGAAACAAGTAATGCTTCTGATTTTGAGAATTATAGTCATTCTGAATAAGACTGGGACGAGTGTTTCTTTCCTTTAAAGGGTTTCAGCCAAAAAAGTGTTTCATCCTTATTTGAAATGACTATAAGTTTAAACCTACTGCTAAAAAAATTTTCCAGGTAAAAATTTGAAGAAGCATATTATCCAAGAGATTTTTGTCTATTACTTTTATTGGTGAAAATTTCCCCAGGTAGGATGATTGTCTGGAAGAAAAAAAACTTTCTCCAGATGATTTAAGCTCTTAATTTTTAGATAAAAATTTTCCAGGTAAAAATTTGAAGAAGCATATTATCCAAGAGATTTTTGTCTATTACTTTTATTGGTGAAAATTTCCCCAGCTAGGATGATTTTGTGGCAGAAAAACAACTTCCTTAAGATGCTTTAAAGTCTTAATTTTTAGATAAAAATTTTCTAGGTAAAAATTTGAAGAAGCATATTATCCAAGAGATTTTTGTCTATTACTTTTATTGATGAAAATTTCCCCAGGTAGGATGATTTTGTGGCAGAAAAACAACTTCCTCAAGATGCTTTAAAGTCCTCATTTTCAGAATTGTGATGATGAGTGTCAATATTTTCTTTCTGATTGACACTTAATAATCGCTCACAAATACTTAGCAGATGCGATTTACTACAAATAGGCGATCGCGGTGATAGTGTTTCAGTATTAGGCCAGTGAGGTAGATCGAAACATGGACAGCATTCAGGAGGCATTCCTTTCACAGGAGAAGGAATAGGCATTGAACAGCGGGCACAAGAAGTAATGTCCCACTCTGAAGATAATAATTCTTCAATTGTTTGATCTGTTCCCTGTAAATAACAATCTCCCAATTTAGATGATAAAATTTGCTGCCAGCATTCTTCAAATTCTTGACTGTAGTGATCGCCTGAAAGTACAATTTGAGGTCTTATAGCTTCTTGGCCATTCCTAATTAATACTTTCTTGCCTAACTGAAACCAATAGGCAATATATTTTCTAACTTGACTATGGGATGCCATAACTTTTAATATCCGATTATTTTCTACTTTTTTAATATAGATATATTTACAACAAGTTATACCAATTATCGAAAATAATATCATAAATTATTTCATACATTAAGTACGAAATAATTACCTAAAATTATTGTTAGTTAAAATTTTCTACAAAATCAATCCTCCTTTTTTGACTTTTGACTTCCTGAAAATGGTATTAATGCCTTAATATCTGATTTAATTCTAACTTTTCTGATTCAAATAGAAGTTAAAATTCAACTATTAATTCCTTGAGAATTAATTAAGAATTAAAATTTTAAAGGTACACCTAAAGCACTGAGATGCAAAACATGACCTCCAGTAACCAGATAAACAGACTCAGAAATGACTCCCACTCTCCGAATAAGATTACCAAGGCGATCGCGAAATAACCGTCCGATAGGAAAGGAAGGAACTACTCCCCAACCTGTTTCCTCCCCTACTAAAATTACATTACCCTTAGCTTTTAATAGACTTTCAATTACTGCTTCTAAAGTTTCATTCCAAACTTCTTCATCTTGTTCCAAAATATTAGCTAACCAAGTACCTAAAGAATCTACCAAAATACAAGAATCTTTATCAGAATAAGCAGTCAAAGTTTCTGATAATTTGACAGGTATTTCTAAAGTTATCCAGTTAGAAGGACGGCGGTTTTTATGTTGTTCGATTCGAGCTTGCCACTCTATATCATTAGCATCAATTTGAGAGGTAGCTATATATATTACTTTTTTTCCAGAATTAGTAGCTAAACTTTCTGCCCACTCACTTTTGCCAGAGCGAGCAGGGCCAGTTACTAAGATTAATTTATTAGAAGTGACTTGAGGAGAATTCATGGGAATAGAACTAAATAGCGTTTGCTGATTAAAGCTAAAAGCATTGACATATAAAGGTTTTATAATTTTCAGGTTCGGAAAAAGTACGATATTTGGGGCAGATACGGCTTAAAAATTCAGCAATTAACTTGCGAACAATTAATAATTAGGGTTTGCTGATTAAATATCAAAGTATTTAGAGATAAAGCTTGTAGGCTTTTTCAGTGGTGAAAAAGTACCAGATTTTAGCCTGATCAGGCTAAAAAAGTGAGTATCTTGGGTTTGGTAGGGGCGCCCAAGTTAAGAGATAATTTTTCAAGCGTAAGTCTTCTAGAACTCCTGATTCTTCTTGACTCTGTACGGACGTTCGCATTTTTGTTATGCAACATCCCTACCTACTCCCTACTCCCTACTCCCTACTCCCTACTCCCTACTCCCTACTCCCTACTCCCTACCTGAGCAAAAAGACTTTTGAGCGCAAACCCTAAATATTCAAGGTAAACTGAAAAATGAAGGATAATAAATTATGAAACAGCAAATTAGGTCAATATCCTTAGAAACTTCAAAGTAAAAAAATTATAACTAACTATGGCCCTAATTTCTGCCATTATCTGTACTCATAATCGGGACACTTACTTAGGAGCTGCAATAGATAGCCTGTTAACACAGGATTTTCCTGGTAGCTTTGAAGTAGTAGTAGTAGATAATGCTTCTAAAGATCGTACCCGTGAAGTAGTAGAAGCAAGACTTTCCAACCCTAAACTTAAATATGTCTATGAAGCAGTCACAGGATTATCTGTGGCTAGAAATACAGGAGCAAAAACAGCCAGTGCTGAAATTTTAGCTTATCTTGATGATGATGCTGTTGCTAGTTCCCAATGGTTAAGGGTACTACACGAAGCCTATCAAAGTAACGACAAACTAGGCATTGCTGGAGGCAAAGTTACCTTGATTTGGCCAGAAGGAATCAGTCACCCTAAGTGGCTCTCTCTAGAATTATCAGGAAATTTAGGTTACTATGACCTTGGTGATTCTGTTGTATATATTGACCAACCAGGTTTGACTCCTAGAGGTTTGAACTATTCAATTCATCGGACATTTCTGGAACAAATTGGTGGTTTTGACACTAACTTGGGTCGAGTTGGAAAAAAATTATTATCAAATGAAGAATTACTTACCACAGAATTAGCAATAAAACAAGGTTGGCAAGTAGCCTATTTGCCAGAAGCATTAGTCGCTCACAATGTAGCTCCAGAAAGGGTAAAACCGTCCTGGTTTATTGAAAGAGGTTGGTGGCAAGGTATTAGTGAATGTTACCGAGAACAACTATCTGGTAAAGCAGGTTTTGGCCAACTATCGCGGGGGGGTGAGAGAATGATTAGAGGTATCTATAAGTCTCTAAAAAATATTACAGACCCAGCGAAGCGTTTTGATAATTTTGTCTATGCTTATGGTCAAATAGGCTATTTAGGTGCAGCAATTCAGGGCATGATCGAAGGTAAGGACGTTCATTAATGGATAATGGATAATGAATAATTAATCCTCAGAGATGTCAAGCCTATCCTTTTAAGGAGAAAAAATTGCTAGGAGATTTCCCCGCTTGATTCAATCCTCTTGGTTTGAACCAAAGGTAATTATTCATTATTAATTGACTTCTGACTTGCGCGTAGCGCTACAATTCCCATTTATAAAATTCTTGACTATGACATCATCTAAGATACCAGTATCAGTTCTAATTCCTGCTAAGAACGAACAGCAAAATTTACCTGCTTGTCTAGAAAGTGTAGCTAGAGCAGATGAAATATTTGTTGTAGATTCTCAAAGTAGCGATCGCTCGGCTGAAATAGTTGAAAGTTATGGAGCAAATTTAGTACAGTTCTATTTTAATGGTACTTGGCCGAAAAAGAAAAATTGGTCTTTGGACAATTTAGCTTTTCGGAATGACTGGGTACTAATTGTTGATTGTGATGAACGTATTATCCCAGAACTTTGGGATGAAATTGCTATAGCTATTCAAGATCCAAATTACAATGGTTATTATCTTAACCGTAGAGTATTTTTTCTAGGAAAATGGATTCGTCATGGTGGGAAATATCCTGATTGGAACCTCAGATTATTTAAACATAAAGAAGGTCGCTACGAAAACTTAAAAACTGAGGGTGTTCGGAATACTGGGGATAATGAGGTACACGAACACGTTGTTTTAACTGGCGATGTAGGATATCTGAAAAATGATATGCTTCACGAAGATTTTCGCGATTTATTTCACTGGATAGAAAGACATAACCGTTATTCTAATTGGGAAGCGCGGGTACATTATAATCTATTGACTGGTCAGGGTGATAGTGGAACTATTGGTGCTAGTTTATTTGGAGATGCTGTACAAAGAAAGCGTTTTCTCAAGAAAATATGGGTGAGGTTGCCATTTAAACCTTTCCTGAGATTTATTTTGTTCTACTTTATTCAACTAGGATTTTTAGATGGTAAAGCAGGATATATTTATGGTAGGTTATTGAGTCAATATGAGTATCAAATTGGTGTTAAGCTTTATGAGCTTAAAGATTGTGGTGGTCAGTTGAATGTTACTGAAAAGAAAGCACAAACTACTAATCCTCAAGCAGTTGCTCAGGTAGATTCAGTAAGTAGTAGTTAAAAGAACTCTTTAGGGGTTTGGTATCCAAACCCCTTTTACTGTGCCAGTGTTCAAAGTCTTGCATGATTTGTGGGAATTGGCATTACTTTTTTATTCTGCATTACTGAAAAATCAAGGTATAAAGCCTTCTATATTCAAGAGAAAAAAGAAGAAAAAATCCTTTTAGTCAATCCTTCTATTACAGAAGAGGTAATTATTAATTATTAATTTTTGAACTAATTTTATCTTGCCTGAAAAATCAGAAAATTAACTAATTTTTGGCTAGAAAATAAGACTATAATATTGATGAAAATATAGCTATAGCAATCCTAAATGATTTATGAAAAGTAGCCATACATGAAAATTTTGGGAAAATCAAAGGTTTGACGATGTGTAACCAGCTCAAACAAATATTTGATTAGAGTATACCATTTATAGCTTTTCACGAATATGCGGAG
>JBCDJM010000317.1:0-8584 GCA_038747755.1 Cyanobacteria bacterium P01_H01_bin.35 | reverse complement strand
TCCTCAGCAACCTCTAGAATTGTCTTATCCCCTGGCACTTCTACAGTATGAGTTTGTCCTTGGTGGTGAATTTTAACAGTGTAAGTATTAGGCATATTATAATTTGTGGATTTAATCCCTAATCGGAATAGGGATTCCTTTTATTTATTAAGCACTATGAATAATAACCCGTTGATAGTATTGAGAGCAACCATAATTATCATAAATGAAACAAAACTTTACAATCTATATACTTACAAAATTTATTTATTGTAGCAGTTTTCATTAATATAGAGTACAGAGATTTGGGTTTAAAGGAAAAAGGAAGAAGTTTTGTAGTCTACCTTTGTGAAAACCGCTATAATTAATATCATGTTTACTCAAATAAGTAGGTTGGCGTTGAAAATTGTCGTTATAGCAAGGCAACAGGCAAGAGAATTTTAGGAATTTTACATTTTGTTATATAAAATCCGGTTATACAATAATCGCAAAATTATTTTATCTTAATACAGATTTTCTAGCGTGGGCTAATTTAAAAATTCATGCTCTAAATCTTTCAAACTCCTGACTCCTGACTCCTGACTCCTGACTCCTAGAGCGATACGATAAGTATTTAACCGGATTATATATTACATACCTCTGTTTTTTTACACCAACTTATTTACTTATAATTATGCTTGTAAAACTATGAGTAAACCAAAGTAGGGATGTTCCATGGAACATCCCTAAAAAAGTTATTGTTTTAACTGTTTGCTTCGCCCATGCTAAAAGGAAGATAAGCTGTTATATTTTTAAGTTATATATTGAAGCAGTTTAACCATTACCATTCTTTGTCAAGACTTTTTCAGCTAACTTATCTGGCATTTCTTGTAAATGATCGAACTGCCAATTAAAACAACCGACTCCCATTGTTTGCGATCGCAACTCTACAATTAAATCTTGCATTTCTGAAAAAGCTAAATAAGCAGAAGTCTTATCCCACCCTTTCCAGTCAGTCATACCCTCATAACCCAATATCTGACCGCGACGGATACTAATTAACTGCAAGACTTTTGAGGTAAACTCAGTGGGGGCAAAAATATCCACTAAAGCAATAGGTTCCAACAAAACTGGTTGGCAGTCAGTCATTCCCTGCTGCATTGCCACCCGTGCTGCTTGTTTAAATGCTTGCTCTGAACTATCAACAGAATGATACGAACCATTTGTCAATGTCACCGCCACATCTACCACCGGAAAACCAAGGGGACCATGTTCGAGATATTCCCGCACACCTGTTTCCACACCAGGAATATATTGCTTCGGCACCACTCCACCGACAATGGTTTCGCTAAAATTAAAACCAGATCCCCGTGGCAACGGTTGAATATCTAAATACACATCTCCAAATTGCCCATGACCTCCACTTTGATGTTTGTAACGACCGTGAGAAGTAGTATTTTTCCGAATAGTTTCTTTATAGGGAACTCGGGGTAAATGAGTTTTCATCGAAACATTATATTTCCGGCGCAAACGGTCTAAACTTACCTCTAGATGAATTTCTCCTTGACCCCAAAAGATGACTTCGTGAGTGTCGCCGTGTTGTTCCCACTTTAATGCCGGGTCTTCTTCCAGCAACTTTGTTAAAGCGCCACTCATTTTTACTTCATCTTTGCGGTCTTCGGGAGCGATCGCCATTGCATAAACAGGAGGTAACACTGCTGCTTTAGGCAACTGAGTTTTCAGACCTGCATCTATAGTCAAAGTATCTCCTGTTTGGATACCTTCCATCCGACTGAGGGCAACTATTTCTCCAGTTTGAGCTAACTGCAAACTTTCTGTTTGTTGACCCATCAACCGATACATTCCACCGATGCGGACTCCATTTAAAGTCATGCCATCAGTAATTTCCCCTTGCCATACCCGAACTAAAGAGAGTTTACCACCTTGAGGAGTGTAGTAAGTTTTCAATACCTGAGCAATGGGTGTTTCAACATCTGATTTTAAACCTCGACGTTTTGCCGTTTCTACTGGTGCAGGAGTTTCTCGCACCAGAGCATCTAGGAGAGAACGCACACCAGAATCTTTTTCTGCCACTCCTACAAATACAGGCACAATTAAATCTGCACTCAACTCCATTTTTAAGTCAGCAACTATTTCTGCTTGGGGTGGTTCGATATTTTCCACCAACTCTTCTAATAAATTATCGTCAAAATTTGCTAACTCTTCCAGCATTTGTTCTCTAGCAGCGTGTTCTTCTGCTTTCAGAGACTCAGGAATTGCTACAGGATCTGATGGCGCTCCTGGATGATAATGATAAGCTTGTTCGGTTACTAAGTCAATAAATCCAATAAGTTGATTATTTTTAGCAATGGGGTATTGATGGGGAACGATGGGGCGGTTGGAGACAGTTTTCAGTGCTTCTAATACTTCGCCAAAATTATATTTACACTCGGTTTCGTCCGTGCATACCCGATCCATTTTGTTGATGAATACTATATGGGGAATTTCCCAGTCATCAAGAAACTTTAATAGTGGCGCAAGGGTGAGAACGCGCCCTGGTTCTGGTTCGCACACGACTATTGCTGCCCCTGCTCCGATGAGAGCGTTATTTGTTTCTTGGGCAAATTCTATGGAACCAGGGCAGTCTAAGAAGGTAAAATGAATGCCGCCGTACTTGGTACTGGCGGCATTTATTTCTACTGTCATGGAGCGATCGCGAGCTTCTGTACTAGCATCGCCAATGGTGTTGCCATCTTTGACACTGCCTTTACGGGATATTGCTCCTGTGGTTGATAATATACTTTCTAGTAGTGTTGTTTTTCCACTTAAATAGGGTCCGACGATGGCAATATTCCTGATATTTGAAGTCACTTTTTCAGACATAATTATCCTCCTCACAATGCTTTATAATTCAGCATTGATGATTGACATTCATAGCTTTTTTGCCAGACTTTAATCTGTTCTTTATATATTCTCAGCTTAACCTATTTTTGCTACTATGAAAAAAAAAATTCATTTATCTTAAATTTCACTTCAATCTAACTTAAGTTTGATAAACTAATATCAAATATCTTTAATTTTTGTTACTCAGCCCTCCCATAAATATCTATAAAAGATTAAACTAGTTATCTGTAAAAATTTAATTGCTAGTAGTTAACAAAAAAGGAAAAAAGATACTATCTTATAGTTATCTGTCTTGGATTAGACACAAATATATAATTGTTAATTATTGACATTAAAGCTGAAAAACTCCTAGACTAACTCCCCTCATTGCCCATACTTAATGAAAGCACTTCAAATAGAATTGCTGTGGTGATTCTATTGTAGTCTATTCCCTAATAATTAAAATGGATACTCTTATGCAGGCATTAGAAAAAAATAAGGGAAAACAGGAACTTAAATTAACATTGAGTTTTCTAGAGACTTATATAAACAACCATTTTCAATATGAAGAATCATGTTATAGATATATATAAATGTCCAGTAGCTTGTACCAATAAAGGTGCTCATGCTCAGTTTAGGAATAATCTTGACATAATTTCTCAGAGAATTGCTAAAAGTGTGGAACAAAATCAGCCAGTACAAATAATTGCTATTGAGGTTAAAAGCAAGTTGTTAGACTGGTTTGTTAATCATATCCAAAGTATTGACAGAAAACTGAAAAATTATGTAAAAAAATAGGATTAATTATATTAGCTGTAAAAATATTTTAAGAAATTAAATTTTCTAACTATATATCGCCTTTCCCAATGATTTGTAAAACTAGATGAGAATTTTTTATCCTGCAAAAAACTCCCTAATTACCTCCCACTGGTTTCTGTTCGTCCTTTCCCCTTTCCTTAAGCATTTAATTCTCTGTTAATATCTCAAATCTAATCTAAATTCTATGGTTGTTTCCAGAAGTAAAGTTAATATATAGCAATCAGGAATCAGATGTGATAATTGAGGTGTTCCTTAAAATTAGAAAATATAACAGTTATTATATTAGACTTCTCCAGAAAATAAAGAGTAAATTTATTTAACATAAGCTAGAGTTGTAAAATTCAGTGACAAAATTATTTTTCGTATCTTTTTCCTGAACAGAAATTCCCAGTTAAGTGTTCTCTACTCTCCCTAAAAGTCTAGATCTTTTTCACACCTATGTCTATTAACTAAGGTATATTTTTTTTCTTTCCTGTTCCCAGTTAAGCGTTAAGTGTTCCTTAAAATTATTCAATATCTCACAACTTAAATCATATTGCTATATAAGGTAAAGATGATATTTATCACACCTGAGTTTAAGATTTTTAGAGTGTTCAGATCGATAAAGTTGCACATTTATATGAGGATATGTAAAATTTTTTGAGTAAAATTAAAGATAAAGATAAATAATCAAATATAGGAACACTATAAATTATGTCCCAAGACTTTCATCAACAAGCAAAAATCATTGCTAAATACTTAAATAGTTTAATGAGGGAGATAGAACACAATCCCGAAATTTCGCCGTGGGTAGTTCGTCAAGTTCTCAAAACAGCCAAGGATAAAGCAGAAAAATTAGCAGACGACTTAGAAAATCAAGACAATAATCATCAGGTATTATCTAATTCTTATGGTTCTTATCATTCAAGACATAGGCAATAGTAAATTTCATTGGTTATTATTTCCAGAGAACATATATTTATAACCCAGTTTTTAAATTAAATAGGGTTATCTTATACCATTTTGAAAAAAGAATGCTACAAAAAGTTTATATTTATCAGAGATAGTTAAAAATAGGTGCTGAAGTTTATTATAGACAGCTATATCTATTATTTTCCCTTTTTTATGCAATATTTATTGCTTCTTTCTTCTTCCTTGTTCCCTCTTCCTTGGTTCTACAATTTGTAATAAACATTTATCACGCTTGGTATGATGTATATGAAACTTGTTGCATAAAAAACTTTTAAATAAAAACAAAAAAATTGGCTAATACTAATTCCCATGCATTATAGCAGTTTTCATGTTTTTTAGAGTACAGAGATTTGAGTTTGAAGGAAGAAGGAAGAAGGAAGAAGGAAGAAGGAAGAATTTTGGGGTGGGGTTGCACATTAAAGAATGATAATAGATTTTCAACTGTATATATATTGAGGAAAAAATTATCGAAAAATATCTACTTTCAGATTTCATCATTCCTAATTGTGCAACGCCAGAATTTTTGTAGTCTACCTTTGTGAAAACTGCTATAAGACTATACTTGGATAATACTTCAATTATTAAGTAATTAAACTTAAGGTAATTAAGGCTTGCTGAATAAATCTCAAAATATTGACAGATAGAGGCTTTAGCATTTTTAGACCTTGAAAAAGTGCAATGTTTTCGGTCTAAAAAGCTTAAAAAGTTAGGATTTTTAGGGTGCATAAGGCAGAAAAATCAAGGGATAATTCTTTCTCCTACCTCCTCGCTCATTCCCCATTTCTCCTGACTCCTGACTCCTGACTCCTGGAAAATTATACTGGTGGTGGTGCATAATAATGGTAAAGAGAGTGTGGGGAAGGTGAGAAGAAATTAAAAAATATATATCTTTACCATGACAATGCAGGACTACCATTATACTTTTATTTACTAATGCAATGGCAATAATCTTAGTCCAGTAAGTCTGGTTGCTGACGCACAATCATCTGGTAGAGAGACTGGAAACTAAACGAACCTAATTGATGGGAACCAATCTGACTAGAGGTTAAACGAGCTGTATGATGATCAATTAAGACTGGTTTTCCTGCCGCTTCGGCCATAAGTTGAGCCTGACAAGAGCGATCCATCGTAATAAACCACCAAGCTGCTTCATCTACCGAATGACCAACAGTAAGTAAACCATGATTTCTGAGAATTAATGCTTTTCTTTCTCCAAGGGTAGCAGCAATGCGCTTACCTTCATCTAGGTTGAGTACAACTCCTGTATAATCATCAAACAAAGCATGGTCTTCATAAAAAGCACAAGCATCCTGAGTTATGGGATCAAGAATGCGTCCAAGAGTTGACCAAGCTTTGCCATATAGTGAATGAGCGTGAGCTGCAGCATCTACATCAGGTCGTGCAAAATGAATTTGGGAATGAATAGCAAAAGCGGCTTGATTGACAGGTTTATTACCTTTGACTACTTCACCGTTGTGGTTAACCAGCAACAAATCTGAAACTCGAATATGACCAAAGTACATCCCCAAAGGATTAACCCAAAAATGGTCAGGAAATTCAGGGTCACGCACTGTAATATGTCCTGCCACTCCTTCATCAAACCCATAACGAGCAAAAAGACGAAATGCTGCTGCTAGTCGTTCTTGACGGTGGCGACGTTCATCTTCTACACCCTCAAATTTCAACTCTTGAAAAAAGTTCTTTTCCTGTATTTCTCTGAGATTTTTCTGAGATGTTTGATTTTTGCTTTGAGTCATTTTTTTCTCCTGTTTATAGCGTTAATTAGCCTTCAAGTATAATTGATAAATTTGATTCCCCACACCTTCTACCAATTTGAAAAAAGAATGTTACGAATAGTAAGGGGGATAAAAATATTTTTCAGAATATTTTCCTTTGACAAAAAAGATAATTTACGATCTAAAACATGGTATTAAAGGGATTTATTATGACTCCTAACTCCTGATAACCAACTCCTAAAAAATCCCCTAGTAATTTGTAGCAAAAATTTATCAAAATGGTATTCCACAATCCCCTACTCTCTATCAAGAAAAAATTTAGGGACGTTCCATGAAACATCCCTAAAAGGGTTTGATAAAATCTAGATTTACTCTTTATGAATGGATAATTGATAATTAATCAATTTCGTTTTAAAGCATTCTATTTCAAGAGAAAAGTGCTAGTATATTTCCTTATCTTCAATTCTGTAATGGTTTTAGGCACAGGTAATTATCCATTATCCATTATCCATTAATTAACTACATCAATACAGTTTGTTCAGTATTATCAGTCTCGCTTTGATTAACTTCCAACTGCTCGGCATTATTTAGCTCTCTCTCTACCCGTCGCAACTCTGGAGTACGATAAGCAACTAATACTGCTGCAATATTAAATAAACCCATCAGAACAAATAATAAAGCTATTCCTCTGCCTTCTCCTACTCCTATTATTCTGCCTACACTACTTGCCAAAATTCCATTTTCAGTCATCAAAGGTTTAAACATAAACTCTACTAAAGGTGCTGCACTTAGATGAGTAGTTACTAACAAAAACTTCTCCATCATATTCTGCAAAGCAAAAACTCTCCCTTGTAAATCTTGAGGTACTTTCTTTTGCCAAATAGTATGATTCAAGCTAACAACAATTGCCCTGGAAAATAAATACCCAAATCCTCCAATTGCAGCCAAAATTACAGCAGGTTTTAATCCTCCCAAACATAGACATAATCCCTGGATAAATACAAAGATTAAAATTACATCTATTCTTCGTTTAGAACATCCCCATAAACTTACTATGACACTACCTAATAACATTCCAATGCCACTAAAAGACATTACTATTCCTAGTTCTTTTTCTGAGGCAAAACTTAAAATCATTGGCAAGAATAAAACTTGCAATACCCCTGCACTTAAATAGATAGCTCCAAAGAATATTGTCAACTTGCGCAAACCAGAACGGACTACTACATAATTCCACCCTGAAACAACTTCTTGCCATAACTCTTCAATACTTACTTTCCGTCTAATATTTTTCTGTTGCCTTCTAGGGAATTTGACAATTAATAGAGTGAAAAATGCCAATAAATAGGTACTAAAGTCTATTAATAATATTCCGTGAAGATGAATTTTGATTATCAATAATCCAGCGATACTTGGGCCAAGAATTCTTGCTGTTGCTATTGCTCCCTGTACCATGCCATTCGCCCGACTCAAGTGTTGTGGAGGTACAAGTTGAGAGATGGCAGATATATAAGCTGGCCATTGGAAAGCGTTACAGACGGAACTAATACCTACTGCTACATAGATATGCCAAACTTGCAGTTGCCCAGAGAAGACTAGGAACATTATTCCTAATGCTGTTGCTCCAGTAATTGAGTCACTGACAATCATTGCCTGACGACGACTCCAACGATCTACCATTGCACCAGCAAATGGTGAAATAAAGATACTAGGTAGATGAATGAATAAAGACAATAAAGCATAATGGGTAATCGAACCTGTTGTTTGATATACCCATACTGCTAGAGCAAATTCACTCAGACTGGAACCTAATAGGGAAAAAACTTGACCCAACCATATAAAAATAAATGTTTGCATAACCTTGAGTTGCTAGATGAATGGAAATAGAGTCGAATGGCATTTATTGAGTTTGCTTAATAATATTTATTATAACTTGAGTATGGTGATTTTAAAATACTCAGTGTGTGTTAATCCAAGTATATATTAAGCACTAAGAATTTCGTTTTGTCTCTTGAAATTATTGATAATTTGAGAAATGCTATTGCGATTAAACAATTTCATTTTTGCCAGGTTGAATTGATTTGCTAGTAGTTATTCAGTAAATTTACCCTTTTAAATTAATCTCTAAAATTAATAACCAAATACAACCGATAATTTACGGATATTAATCAGAAAGTACCTCTACTTACTGTAACTGAATCTTCTAGGAATAACTCAAAGATTAGATTGTCTTAATA
>JBCDJM010000316.1:0-8700 GCA_038747755.1 Cyanobacteria bacterium P01_H01_bin.35 | reverse complement strand
TCCAAGAAGAAGCTATCGCCAACGAACTTGCTGCCAAATTCTATCTCAACTGGGGCAAGAAAAAAATTGCCGCTGGCTACATCCAGGAAGCTTACTATTGCTACGCCCGTTGGGGAGCTAAAGCTAAAACTTCGGACTTAGAAAAACGCTATCCTCAATTAATCAGACCCATTCTACAACAGCAACCAGTTACTATCAATCCCTTAGAAACCATAGAAACAATAACTTTTTCTAAGAAATTTTCATCTACTCAAGTTTCTACCAGTATTTCTGATGCTTTAGATTTTACTTCTATTCTTGAAGCTGCTAAAACTATTTCCAGTAGCATCGAATTAGATCAACTCCTTACCAGTCTTACCAAAATTATTCTGGAAAACTCCGGTGCCAAAAAATCTGTATTAATTCTTCCTGAAAATGAAACTTGGCAAGTTAAAGCAATTACCTTTATTAATAATCAAGAAACTTCCTCAGAAAAAATACAAACCATCCTTGAATCACAATCAATAGATACTTGTGAATATATTCCTATAAAAATTATCAATTATGTCAAGAATACCCAAGAAAAAATTGTTATAGATAATTGTCAAACAGATATTCCTGACATAATTGCAGAATATATGCTGAAACATCAACCCCAAAGTATTTTATGTACACCAATTATTAATCAAGGCAATTTAGTAGGTATTCTCTATTTAGAAAATCAACTCACAAGTGGTGTATTTACTCAACAACGTCTAAAAGTTATCAAGCTACTTTCTTCTCAAGCAGGTATCTCCCTAGAAAATGCTCGACTTTATCAACAAGCTCAACAAGCATTAAAAGATTTACAACAAGCACAATTAAAAATTGTTCAAAGCGAAAAAATGTCAGCGTTGGGTAATTTAGTTGCTGGTGTAGCACATGAAATGAATAATCCTCTCGGATTCATTTTAGCTACTCTCCAACAAACTAAACCTATCGTTACAGATATTATCGACCACCTACAACTATATCAAGAAACTTTATCCACAGCTACTGAAGAAATTATTAAACACGCAGAAGAAATCGACTTGGATTATAACCTAGAAGATTTACCCAAGATGATAGATTTAATGGTTGTGGCTGGCAACAGATTGAAAAATATTAGCGTCAGTTTAAGAACTTTCTCTCGTGCTGATAAATATCATAAAGTAAAGTTCAACATTCATAATGGGCTAGATAGTACCATTTTAATTCTCAAACATCGTCTGAAAGCTAACACAAAACGTCCAGCAATTGAAGTTATTACTGAGTATGGTGATTTACCACAAGTTGATTGTTTTCCAGGTCAGTTAAATCAGGTATTTATGAATATTTTGGCAAATGCCATTGATGCTTTAGATGATTCTAATGGCGGGCGTAGCTTCGAGGAAATTAAAGCAAATCCCAATAAAATTATTATTAAAACTATAACTGAAAATGAAAAAATGAAAATATCAATTACTGATAATGGTAAAGGGATGAGTTCGGAGGTAAAAAAACGAATTTTTGACCATTTATTTACTACCAAAGAAGTCGGTAAAGGTACTGGTTTGGGATTAGCGATCGCTAAACAAATTATTGAAGAAAAACATGAAGGCCACCTAGAAGTAGAGTCGGAGTTGGGTCAAGGTACGTCCTTTTATATCCAATTGCCAATAATCAATTGAACAACTTTATTGACATAATTCTATTTCTCAAAAACTTCTCTACATTTTCACGATCCAGGGATTAGGGGACTAGTGCAGAATGGCGGAAATAACTGACCAGTTACATGCATCCTAAAAGCCTTACTAATCAATACTTTTGACTTTTAACTTTTGACTTTTAACTTCCGCGTAGCGGCACTAGGAGAGTAGTAAAAATATTAATAATACACATCATAAGATTTATATAAGAGAATATACTGAAAGGAGGTCAAAAAATGAGACAAAGAAATTCAGTATAAATTCAGTGATTATATCAATTGCGAAACAATAGTTAGTTAAGTTAAGATGGAAAAAAGTGGGGTACAGCTTTTTTGGGAAGTAAAAAATATTTCAATAATCACAAAGGACAACTTACCCCAAAACTATCAAATCAAAAAACAAGTTCAAATATGTTAATGTTACTATCCATAGAAAATATTGAGGATATACTGCGATCAAAATTTCATCAGCAAGTAGTTGAGCATGAAATTAACGATGCAGTCACATTTTTGCAAAGATGGTTATACCTTTCTAACCAAGTAACACGATTTCATGGAGCCGCATTGAGTCGTATACAGATCCCAGACATTCAATATTTATTAGCAGAAATTGCTTATGGTGAGTGTGGATCTGGAAATAAAGACAAAATTCACAGCAAATTACTAATTAACTTAATTAATCAATCTCCTTTTGCCTATTCCATTACTCAAAGATTAGATAAGACAGTAGTGCAGTTATTTGAAGAGACAATCAGCGAATTATCCCAGATGAGTCAGGATGAAGCAATTGGATTTATTGTTGGTTTGGAAGCACCTGGTTATCAAATTCTGGAACTACTAAGACAAGCTTTCATAGCTGTTGGTATTTCTGACACCGAAATCTTAAACTCTGAGTATTTTATGATTCATTATACTGTAGAACAAGAACACCAAGAATCAGGTCATGAAGCAATGGAAATTATTATGAAGAGTGGATTTGAATTAACTAAAATTCATAATGGTGGCGAAAAAGCAATTAATTTTCTCATTAGGATGATGAATGATGCTAATTAGTTGATCATCAGCAGGGTACATCTAAAATTACGATCAAAAAAAAACTTAATTTGGTATAAAACAAATATTCCATCTTTAGCAATTACCAAATTTTTACTAAATTCTATTTTCTTTATAACTCCTGAGTTCTAGCTCGTTATATAATTACACTAATCCTACCAGATTTGATATTACACTTGATTTTTAGAGAAAGACAAATGACACAAATATTGTGGGTAGCTTTGAGGTTCTACAGAACTTACTATATTATATAAGTTTTTTAGTGGTGCGTGAGACTACAAACCCAAATCTAGCTTATTATATTCAAGTTGACAAATAAAAAAAAGGTAGGATATGTTCTTAGCTAAAGAACGAGCAACACTCGAAAAATTTTTTCCAGGATTGGACGAAGCCCTGAGCAAGATGTCTTTGATGGAGAGGGAAAATCAAGAGAATTCAAGGAGTCAAGCAAATCCAACAATCAAACTTCTTGGTGAATTTGGCGCACCTGGATTATTAATACCTGCAAAATATGGTGGTATGGAAGTAACACCATTTGAAGCAATCCAAATTCAACGTGCCCTTGGCAGTCGTTCTCCTTCATTAGCAATTGTAGGGACGATGCACCATTTTACAGTAGCTATCATTGACGAAATGACCCCTAATAAGTCAGATTTTGATTTATTCGAGCGTGTTGCAAAAAACAATCTCTTTTTCTCTTCGGGTTTTGCAGAAGGAAGAGCAGGGGTGAGTATCTTTGATTCACATATGCAAGTTAAGCCTGTTTCTGGTGGTTTAATGGTTAGTGGTAGCAAAAAACCCTGTACTTTGTCTATGTCCATGGATTTAATGACTGCCAGTGTCATACTCCCAACAGAGGAAATAGCATTAGTGGTGATACCAGCTAATTCCCCAGGAATAGAACGTCGTCCGTTTTGGAAAAGCTTGGCTCTTACAGGTACAGAGAGTCATGAGGTGATACTTAATGAAGTTTATGTGGCTGAAGAAAATATTTTTAATATGGGATCTCCTAGTAAGTTTGATAAGGTAGTAGCTCGATCATTTATTTGGTTTGAACTATTGGCTTGTTCTGCATATCTTGGTATTACCAGTTCTTTAGTTGAACGTTGTTTTATAGCCAAAAGGGGAATAGCTTCGGAGCGTGTTGCCCTTGCAACCCAATTGGAGGGGGCAATGTCTGCACTTCAAGGTATGGCTTGTTCAATCACAGATGATGATGAAAACCGTGATGATTTAGTAGCACAAGCAATATTTGTACGTCATTTCGTGGAAGGTGTTATTGAGCGTGTTGCAATGGGTGCTACAGAACTATTAGGTGGAATGGCATTTGTCCAATCACCTGAAGTAAGTTACCTTCTAACATCTGCCCGTCCTCTTGCTTTTCATGGCCCCTCACGACTGAGTGCTGCATCGGGGTTAGATAAATATTTATTTGGGGAACCCCTGCAAATTGGCTGAACCACATCTAATATTTAAAGTAGATACTTGTAGATATCTAAAGCTACCTGTAGCTTTTTGCTATATCTTCAAAAAAGTCTCATCCAAATCCAATGACATTAGAAAAAGAAAGTTTAAAATTACTTCAGGAAGCATTAGAATACTTAGAAATAGGTTTTCAAGGTCTACCAAAAGTTGAACACACTGCTAACTTAGATCCTCTGAAAATAGTGTTGTTGGAAGTGGCAGAGCGGATGCAGGATAATTATCCGTATTATCACCCTCTCTATATTGGACAAATACTTAAGCCTCCTACAGAAATTGCTAGACTTGCATACACCCTATCTCTCTGGGTCAATCCGAATAACCATGCTCTTGATGGTGGGAAGGCTAGTTCAGCTATGGAAAAAGAAGCTGTTGCTGAAATTGCTAAGATGTTTGGTTGGGATACCCATTTAGGCCATCTTTGTAGTGGTGGAACAATGGCTAATCTAGAAGGGTTATGGGTAGCAAAAACTTTAGTGCCTAACAAGAAAATTGTAGCCTCCAATCAATCACACTACACGCATCAGAGAATTTGTGGTGTTCTTGATATTCCTTTTCAAGCAGTTCCCTGTGATAGCCGGGCACGCATGGATGTGTCAAGCCTGAAAAAAATTCTTGAGGAAGAAGATATTGGGACAGTTGTTGTTACCATCGGGACAACGGCAACAGGAGCAGTAGATCCGCTCCCGGATATTCTTGAACTTCAGGCTGAATATGGATTCCGCATTCACGCTGATGCTGCTTATGGGGGTTATTTCACCTTAGTGGATAACCTTGAGGCCGAAACTAGAACTATTTTTGACTGCTTGAAAGAAGTTGATTCCCTTGTTGTCGATCCTCATAAACATGGACTTCAGCCTTATGGCTGTGGCTGTATTCTTTTTAAAGATCCTTCTGTTGGTAAAGTCTATAAACATGATTCCCCCTACACTTACTTTAGCTCTGATGAACTTCATTTAGGTGAAATTAGTCTTGAATGTTCTAGGCCAGGGGCTTCAGCGGTTGCTCTCTGGGCAACTCAACGTTTACTTCCGCTAACATCAAATGGTAAATTTGCGACAGACTTGAGTAAGGGAAGAAAAGCAGCACTACTCCTTTTTGAGCGAATACAAAAAGATCCACGATTTATAGTGGCTTCTGCGCCAGAACTGGACATCGTGGTTTGGGTTCCAAAAGCTAAGAATGCTAGTGAGATTTCACTAATATCAAAAGAAATCTTTAGAGAGTCTGCTTTAGAAAATTTCCACTTAGCAATGGCTGAACTTCCCAGAGAATTTTTTGCAGATAATGCACCAGAAATTAATTGGGATGTGAACTATATTACCTGTCTACGCTCGTGTTTGATGAAACCGGAACATCTGGATTGGATAGATCGTATTTGGAGTATCCTAGATTTGGTAACGAATAAAGTGGTTAACTAGAGCTTCCTAAAAAAGTCTTATGGGTGAGCATAGGAGTCATATAGAATCCGGTTAAATACTTATCGTATCGCTCTAGGAGTCAGGAGTCAGGAGTCAGGAGTCAGGAGTTTGAAAAGATTTAGGAGTCAGGAGTCAGGAGTTTGAAAGATTTAGAGCATGAATTTTTAAATTAGCCCATATAGAAAATCTGTATTAAGATAAAATAATTTTGCGATTATTGTATAACCGGATTTTATATCAGGAGTTAGGAGTCAGGAATTATATCATGTCTGGATAATTAGGGTTTACTGAAAAAGTCTTTTTTAGAGAGTAGGGGAGTAGGGGAGGAGTAATTTTTTGCTATACTGAGCAGCGAAAATACTAACTTTTTGAATATTAAGCAGCTCAAACAGGCGTATTTTTTACCGACTTAAAAAGGCTAAAACCTTTGTCTGTAGATACTTTTAGATTTAATCAGCCACCCCTAATTAGCAATCAATAGATTATTTTTGCCTTTTACCTTTTGACTTTTACCTTGTGCGTAGCGCTATACCAACTTTGCAATACCATTTTCTGTACTTCCATTAAAGGCAAATTTTGCTGTCTAGCTAATGTAGCACAGTCTTCATATTCTGGTTGCACATTAACAATTTTATCCTCCATTTTTGCTACCTTTAACCTCACTGCTCCATACTCTGTTTCCACCTGATAAATTTCTCGCTCCAAGATAGTCCGTTGTTGAATAGACTGACGAATACCCAAAGTAGTAGTCTCTCGAAATATCACTTCTTCACAAGCAGATAACTTTTCTGGTGTACAAATAACAGTTAGTAAAATTCCCAGGCGAGATTTTTTCATTGTCACAGGTTGAGTAAAAACATCCAATGCTCCCGCCGCAAATAGAGCATCAAAAGTATAGGCGATCGCTTGCGGAGTACAATCATCTATTTGAGTTTCTAGCACTGAGACAGTTTCTAGGTGGGAATCTAGGGACGTTCCATGCAACGTCCCTACAACATCAGACTTTTTCACTTGAAAATGTTGAGTCTGAACTTTCCCTTCTCCGAGCCACAAACGCAGAATATTAGGGATAGCTAAATTCTGGGAACCCGCCCCCAAACCTACTTTTTGTAGAGACATTTGCGGTGGAGGAGAAAAACCACGAGCAATAGTACAAGCGATCGCCGTACCCGTAGGAGTACACAACTCTTTTTCAATCTCATTACCATAAATCGGAACATTATGCAACTCCCAAAGTTTTAGCACTGCTGGTACAGGTACAGGTAATCTACCATGAGCAGCTTTAACAGTTCCGCCACCAGTAGGCAAAGGCGAACAATACAATTCGTCAATATTCAACCAATCTAATCCTAAACAAGTCCCCACAATATCAATAATGGCATCAGTTGCCCCAACCTCGTGAAAATGTACTTGCTCTGGACTAACACCATGTACAGCACCCTCCGCTTCTGCCAACTTGCGAAAAACTGCCAAACTCCAAGCTTCAGCACGTTGAGGCAATCCAGCTTTTTTAATTAATGCTTCAATTTCTGGCAAATGACGGTTATGAGTATGATTATGTTTTTCTATGGTAGAGTCATTTTCTGAATTGTGACTATGATTATCGTGATGATGGTCGTCAAAAGTTAGGGGTTCCCCATCTTCAGGATTGGCATGAATTAACTTAACATGAAATTTCGTAGCGACTAAACCGTTACGATGGACTTTTTCTGTGCTTAACTGATATTCCTGGGAAATACCCAAAAGATTTAGTTTTTCGATTAGATAGTCTAGAGGGACACCAGCATGGACTAAAGCACCCAGGCACATATCACCTGCAATGCCAGTGGGACATTCAAGGTAAGCTATTTTGTTCATAAACTAGGGAAGCGCTACGCGAAAGTCAAAAGTCAAAAGTCAAAAGTTAAAAGTTATCTCTGACTGAGGTTTTCCTATAGTGAATAGAAATTAGTATTAAAGTGTACCTCTCCATCCTAAAAATTTTTGTAATTCTCCTTGGAGAGCCATTCCAATACTTTGTGAAAAAAATCCGTCGGGGTTAGGTGTCTAAACCCTTTGATTTCTAAATCCCTACAGAATTTTCAAAACGGGCTAATTCAAAAATTAGTAACAATTATATGATTATGGCGGAATATATGAGGAAACTTGTGCCTAAAGTTTATAAATCAATAGTTTCACATTTTATCTAAAATCTAAAATAAAAATATGGCAATTTTTTACGAACTTCATCCTGATATACCCCAACAAAGGCGTGTAGAACAGATTATCAAAGCTCTTAAAGATGGGGCAGTGATGCTTTATCCAACGGATACTGTTTACGCAATAGGTTGTGACCTCAATGTTAAATCTGCTGTGCAGCGGGTTAGGCAAATCAAAAAACTATCTAATGATAAGCCCTTGACATTCCTTTGTTCCTCCCTCTCTAACATTGCAAGTTACGCTATTGTAAGTGACTCAGGCTACCGGATTATCAAACGTTTAATTCCTGGCCCCTACACATTTGTGCTACCTGCCACAAAGTTAGTACCACGACTGGTAATGAGTCCAAAACGTAAAACAACAGGTATTCGGGTTCCAGACAATCAAGTATGCTTGGCCTTGTTAGAGGCTTTGGGCAATCCCATAATTTCCACATCGGCTCATATTACCAGTGATGCGGAAGGAATGGCCCCGATTAAGATAGAAGCAACCACTGGTAAAGCAGAATTGTTTGATTGTCTAGAAAATCTAGTGGATATAATTGTCGATGATGGTTCTGATCCAGGATATCAAGTATCCACTATCCTTGACTTAACTGGCCAAGAACCCAATCTGATTAGGCAAGGTCTTGGGACTGAAACTGTAACAGCTCTGATTGGTTAATACAGGAAAGAGGGAGTGGGGATTAAACAATTAATAATTAACAATTAATAATTAATAATTAGGGTTTGCTGAATAAATATCAAAGCATTGACAGATAAAAGTTTTAGCAATTTTAGGTCTTGAAAAAGTACAAGGTTTTCGTTCTAGGGAACTCAAAAAGTTAAGATTTTGGGTTGATTATTGGCTGAAAAATCAAGG
>JBCDJM010000315.1:0-8759 GCA_038747755.1 Cyanobacteria bacterium P01_H01_bin.35 | reverse complement strand
ATAGCAGTGAGCGCTCGCATATTTACATACTACTCTTGTCATTAAATGTAGTGTAAAATTTTACTCCCATTATCAATATTTTTGCATATACTACATTAGTATTATTTGTACCATGTAAACATACCAGCGCACGTTGCTATAACAAAGGATGAGGGTATTCAGAAACAAGGTACAAACTTACTCCGACAAATCGTTTACTGGCAGGAAAGGAAAGAAGTTAATAGTTTAGAGGGGCACAATGATGATGTCATAGCTGTAGCCTTTAGCCCTGATGGGGAATTGATTGCTTCGGGGAGTTGGGATAACACTGTCAAACTCTGGAAAAAAGATGGCACTTTAGTTAAGACTTTATGGGATCACAAAAGTTATGTCGATGCTGTAGTATTTAGTCCTGATGGGAAATTGATTGCTTCGGGGAGTTGGGATAACACTGTCAAATTGTGGAAAATAGATGGCACTTTAGTTGATACTTTATCGGGGCATAATAGTGATGTAAAGGCTCTAGCATTTAGCCCCGATGGGGAATTGATTGCTTCGGGGAGTAGGGATAACACAGTCAAACTGTGGAAAAAAGATGGCACTCTAGTTGATACTTTATCGGGGCATAAAAGCGATGTCGATGGTGTAGTGTTCAGCCCTGATGGGAAATTGATTACTTGGGGGAGTTCGGATGGCACTATCAAACTCTGGAAAAAAGATGGCACTTTAGTTGATACTTTATCGGGGCAAAATAATGGAGTCTCGGCTGTAGCATTCAGTCCCGATAAGAAATTGATTGTTTCAGGAAGTTCGGATGATACTATCAAACTGTGGAAAAAAGATGGCACTTTAGTTAAGACTTTCTCAGGCCACAACAGTGATGTCAGTGCTGTAGCATTTAGCCCTAATGGGAAATTGATTGCTTCAGGGAGTTGGGATGGCACAGTCAAACTGTGGAAAAAAGATGGCACTTCAGTTGAGACTTTATTGGGGCACAATGATTCTGTCCGAGCTGTAGCATTTAGTCCGGATGGGAAATTGATTGTTTCGGGGGGTTTGGATGGGACTATCAAATTGTGGAAAACAGATAGCACTTTAGTTGAGACTTTATCGGGGCACAATAATGGAGTCTCGGCTGTAGCATTTAGCCCCAATGGGGAATTGATTGTTTCGGGGAATGAGGATAAGACAGTCAAACTGTGGAAAGCAAATGGGACTTTAGTTGAGACTTTGAGGCACAATACTGATGTCATAGCTGTAGCATTTAGCCCGGATGGGGAACTGATTGCTTCAGGGGGTATGGATAACACAGTCAAATAGAGATGCAGAGAGAGTCGCAAAAGAGTTGATTAATTGATATTAGAAAGACAATCCCCCCTAACCCCCCAGGGCTAATTCATTGTCGCCAGAGAAAAATATTGAGGAGTACAAGTTTGGCCATATTGTCAAGTATCTCATAGTATTTTGCCCTAAATTATCATACTTACACAGAAAAAATTTATGTCACAGATTCAGTCGCGATCGCCAATACCAGAACTATTGAAATCGAAAATTAGCGAGGGAGTGAGCATCTGTGTCTGAGGCAATTTCAATTCGAGGGTGAGCACAGTTGTGGGTTTACAGAAGCAGAAAAATCTGCTCCAGATTATGAGCAATGCTACGAATTGCAGTAGTTAGGGAAGAATAACCATGGAGGCGACAGATAGCGATATAGCTGCCGCACTTGCTCCGCCAACGCCAACTGACGAATAACAGAAAAATTAGCCGCAGCTTGAGAGTAGAGAAATTAAAAGTGTGTCAAGAGGAGGTTCAAGCTTGTCATTGCGTTAACGCAGTTTTGCGATAGCAAGACGGTGAGCAAAACAGTTAAGCTTCTGGGAAAGCAATTAACTTAGTCGAAGCAATCTCTTTAGGTAGAGATGGCTACGGGGGGGAACTTATGGTTACTCACTCAAACCATTGCTTTCCCCGCCCTCCTCGCTGCGGACATTATAGAGATTGCCACGGGGGCATATCGGCAGTCACCAAAACTCTGACTTTCCCCACCCCCCTCGCTGCGGACATTATAGAGATTGCCACGGGGGGCATATCGGGAGTCAGCAAAACTCTTGCTTTTCCCTCCCCCCTCGCTGCGGACAGTTTACTTTGATGATATAATTAAAGACAAATTCATAATAAATCTGAAAATGACATCTCCATCTAATCAACAAAAAGCGATCGCCATAACCGAACGAGGATTAACAATAACAGGAACTCGCATAACCATCTACGACATCATGGACTATTTAACAGCACAGTACCCACCCCAGTTTATCCGCAGTATGCTAAGTCTCACCGACGAACAACTTCAGGCAGCTCTATCTTATATCGAAGCTCACCGTCCAGAAGTTGAAGCAGAATATCAAAAGGTACTCCAAGAAGCAGAAGCTCTCCAAAAATATTGGGAAGCACAAAATAGCACCCTATTTGCTCGCATTGCTACCACACCCCCAAAACCAGGAACAGAAGCTATCCGTGCCAAACTGCAAAAAGCCAAAGCCAAACTGGGATCGCAAGTATGAACTTTTTAATTGATTATAATCTCAATGGCCCTGCTCTAATTCTACTAGGTAGTCTTACAGGTAGTGGTTGGTTAGATTTGATTGACATCCGTTTTGTCAGTTTTTCTGAAGTGGGATTACCAATGAATAGTAGCGATCGCCAAGTTTGGCGGTTTGCACAAGCTAATCAAATGATTTTGCTAACCGCTAACCGCAGTATGAAAGGTAAAGATTCTTTGGAGCAAGTCATCCGTGAAGAAAATACCCCTACTTCTTTTCCTGTATTAACCATCGCTAATGTTGATAAACTTTTAGCTGACTCAAATTATCGAGAGCGTTGCGTCAACCGCTTAGTAGAAATTGCGATAGATATTGAATCTTACCAAGGAGCAATGCGAATTTTTATTCCTTGAAATCTCTTGGAGCAAATATAATTTATGGAAACTTTAGTAACAGAACATCTAGAATTATGCGATTATAAAATCTGCGGTTATTGGGATGAAGAAGATAAATTTTATGAAGAAATTATTTTGCCTCGTTCCCTGTCTGCTGAATTAGTTAGTAACTCAATTGGTGTTACTAAGAAAAAACGTTGGATTAAACTAAAATTTATTCTCAAAGCAAATAATATAGCTGCACAAAATCTGGGAGAACTAACTATAATTTATGATGAAAATTTGCAATTTTTAGATGAGAATTGGCAGATAAATATTGACTCTATTTTTGCTTATCAATACTGCTAGGTTAGAGATTGCCACGGGGGGTGTATGCGGAGTAACTAAAACTATTGCTTTTCCCACCCCCCTCGCAATGACAGTTTAGAATATCTAGCATCTAGCACTATATAATATAATTCATCAAAACTACTATCATAATAAAACAAATGAAAGCTATTGAAGTAACAGGAACTCTTGATGAAAAAGGGCAATTATTCCTCGATCAACCTATTGAAAATTCAACTCCAGCAAAAGTGCGAGTTATCCTACTTTTTCCTGAAATAACAGAAGAAATTGAACCCGATCCAGACGATACTCCCGTTGCAGAAATAAAAGCTAGTCTTAGGAGAGCATTGCAACAAGCAAAATCTGGACAACGCATTCCCCTTTCTGAAATGTGGGAGGGAATAGATGTCGAATAATACTCCTGTAGTTGAGATTGACTTAACACCAGAATATAAAAGAAATTTGCGGAAACTCTCCAAAAAATATCGTCGTATCCGGTTAGATACTCAACCAGTTATCGAAGAAATACAAAGAGGTAATTTTCTGGGCGTAGGGCAACAGCCCGTGGCGCAGCCATCGCCTCACCGGAATAGGTGAAGATTTTTTCATCTTAAAAGTAAGAGTCATTTCAGTTATCAGTTATCAGTTATCAGTACCTCCTACTGAACCATGAGAGAAAATAATTCCCAATGAAATTCGTAGTATCTTAGCTGAGTTTTATCCTTCAGAGGAGTCGCCTCCTGAAGAGGATGGTTAACGAAGTTAGAAGTCAATTGTACCGATAACTGAATAGAAAGAAAAAGAAAGTGAAATATTGCTATTTATGGGTTAAAATTATAAGCGATAGCTATCATAAATTAATAAAACTAATCAAAAGATAAACTATGACTAATCAGTCTGTCTTACCTAAAGAGAAAAAAAATCAGAAACCAGGAATTAGACTAACAGGAAATCAAAAAAGTTGGCTCATATCTGCCCATGTTATTTCTGGGGCAATTTGGTTTGGTACGGCCCTTTCGATGCTGGTTATCACTATTAGTAATCTGAACACTACTGACGGTGATGAACTTTACGCAATTAATTCAGTTATAAAATTATTAGATGACTTGATAGTTATTCCGACTGCTAATATAACCTTACTAACTGGAACCTTGCTTTGCTGGTTAACAACTTGGGGATTTTTTAAATTTTATTGGGTAATTACTAAGTGGATTATGACCGTTACATTAGTCACTTTTGGTTCTTATTGGTTAGTTCCTTGGACTGATGCAATAACAGCTATTTCTGATACTGAAAGGTTGAAAGCATTGAGTAATCCTCTATTTATGTTTGATACTAAAGCAATAGTTATTGGTGGTTCAATTCAAATTTTGAGTCTGATTTTCATCTTTATTATTTCCTTTTTGAAACCTTGGGGAAGAAGGGATATTAAACCTAAAAATAATACCAAGGTTTCAACTACATAAATTAAATCTGACTATTCCAAGAAATCGAATTAGTTGGGGGTAATCCCCAGCTATTATTATCCCCTGTTGTTTCACTATCCAAAGCATCAATAACTTTTTGGTAAATTTCCTCTGCTTGTTCCGGAGAATTACCAATACTTGTTAAACCTAATTTGCCAAATTGTGATAAACAACCCATCATGTGAAATAACGTTCCTGTCTCAGTACCACTATCAAAATGTAATCTATTCAAAGCAATAATATCCATTAAATCATTAGGCAATAAACCTTGATAACGACTTTTTTGTAAATTATCCGTAGCTTTGTAAAATTTTGCCCGACCCTGTTGACTATAAAATAAACCAGTATCATAATCATAACTTCCATTTGTTAATAACTTTAATGTCATAAATGGATGAGTTGTACCACCCCGGCGCAAATTAATTTCAATCGCAAATAAATCCCATTTTGGCGATTCATTTGTACCCTTATTTACAGCGACAAAATCTACTCCAAATTTATCTAAAGCACCTTTTTCTGCTAAACTTTTTCCTACTTTTGTACCTAACTCTTGTAAATTTAATCGGTAAGTTTCATCAGCAGGAAAACGACAACCCAGAAAAATTTGCCCATCAGGTCCCCCCAAAATTTGGTCATGGGTGGAGGTAATTTCAATTTCACCTTTAGGCGTAATTCGACATTGCACACTAGGCGATCGCTTCACATCTCCTTCTATAAAAGCTTCTGCAATTGCTCCTAACTCAAAAATGCGCTTACTAAAATTTTCCCAAGTTTCATCAACAGACTGAAACCGGAGTGTCGTAAAACCATTAACTATAGCTTTCACCCTATCACTTTTCTCTACTTTTTGTAGTGGTTGCAAATCTAATAGTGCATTACCTTCGCCGGAAAAACCCTCATTCAACTTAATCACTATTCGTTGGAGGTGAGGTTGCCGTTCCCACAACTGCGCTGTTACTAATGCTAAATCATCAATATTCCAAACTAACTCACTACCATCAGGATGAGGAATATTACATTCAGCAAATATCTGTCTACTGCCACTTTTCGTACCCCAATAACTCAAATCTGGGTCCGATCCTAACAGAGGGATACCCAACTGCAAAGACAACTCTCGTTCGAGTGGGGTACAGTTATAACAAACCATGTAGGATTTTTCCCGACGCAACGCTTGTCGAATACGCTCAATGAGACGGGGACGTTCCAAAATTTTCTCAGTTAGAGGTCTCGCAGAAGCATCATAAGTGGCAAATAGGAGCAGACGATCGCGGGCGTGGGAAAAGGGAATTCCTGGTAACAGTTGTAAATAGTAGTCAATAATGCTAGGATGCAGAGGTTCAGAAGTCACATAAATTAATCTGGTGCGGGGGTTGCGCAAGCGTATTAAGGAAAATAGATGTCGTTCTTCGTAGTTCGATCTGCCCTGTACTTTTTGTAACTCCCGTTGATCTAAGGTGAGAGAGGGGATAACCAAAATATCCGAGTCACCTTGTTCAGATAAATCTATACTTTGCCAGCGATCGCGCAAATGAGTTTGTAGTTCCCTAAATAGTAAGGATTTTTCTGTATTAGTAGTATCTAATTTTGTCATAGTTTTTATCAATTATTCTTGAGTTTTATAGAACCAATTTGACATTTATATAATCAGAATTAATAAGTATAAGTAGGGCTGGCTGATTAAATATCAGAGCATTTATAGATAAAGGTTTTAGCCTTTTTAGGTCTGGAAAAAGTACCAGCTTTTTGGTTGATAAAGCCGAAAAAGTGAGCATTTTGCATAGATTATGGCATAAAAATCACTCTTACTATTCTTCCTCCTGCCTTCTCTATAATTCCCACTTCTCCTGACTCCGTACGGACGTTGCTTGAGCATTAATGCGTTTTCCTTACGGAATGCTTCCTCTTTCAGAGGAGCTGCGCTAACGCAAACATGTCGCATCCCGTTTTGCTGGCGCACAACTTTCCGTTCCGGAATGCTGCCTCTTACAGAGGAGCTGCGCTAACGCAAACGTATTTCGGCTGTCGCCGACATATAAAGCGGAAGCTCTGCCTCAGCAAAACGTCCCTACCTCCTGACTCCTACACTTACCCATAAGACTTTTTCAGCAAGCCCTAAGTAAGTATCAGGAGTAAAGAGAAAATAAACCCTCAAATACTCCTGATTCCTATAAAATCATACTTTTATTCAGTAATACTGAAATTATTAGTTTAGAATTTTGACTTAAATGTCTATATCTAAATCTAAATCACTCATATTATCATCTTGCTCACTACGAGAATACTTAGAAGGTGGGCGATCGCTACTCCAAGCCCACCAACTGGTATTACAATGACAATCATAAAATTCTTGCCATTTGCGACGACTATTTTCTGTATATACAGGCGATCGGCGATTAATCCATACCGCTTGTGCTTCCATTGTACTTGCCCCACATTTGGGACAGCAGAAATCAAAGCTATGAATTGCCGATTCAGTCCATTGGGGAGGAGTTGGATTAAAAGCTTCCATTTTTTACTCTCTTATCATATAATTTTACTTCTGTCAATATTTTAACTCAAAACTAGAGGAAAAATTTACCTACTGGTGTGTCAAGACTGAAATTGTGGTTTAGAAGCGAGTGAGAAGCGAAGACCTCTCCCCCAATCCCTCTCCTGCGAGGAGAGGGAATAACCCCCCCCTTCCCTTGCAGGGAAGGGGGTTGGGGGGTTAGGTTTTTTAATTCACATTTTCAAGCTAGACACGCTACTACTATATGAGAATTTTAGCTTGAATTTAGCCAATCTAAAAGTTAGAGGCATAAATTGAAGTCAGAAGTCAGAAGTCAGAAGTTAAATAGGAGGGAGTTGTTGGATTGGCAGCGTACAGAAGTTAAATTGTTGCGGTCACTAAATTTGAGAGGTGCAAGAATATCCTAAGCACTCTGATGACTGCTATAGTTAGAATCTGCTGTATTTTTGTTTTCAGCAAATTTATTATAAAAATTTATATAATACTTTGGGAGGAGTTAAAAATATGGGTTCTGAACTTTCTGAAACTAGCCGTTTATTGGATATCATGCCTGCTTCGGGGCGAATGATGACAAAAATAGTAGGAAAACCAGAACAACCTACAATTATTAAAACAACCTTTCCTGTACCATGGAAAAACGATCGGACGATCTATCTAAATTTTGATTTATGGATGAATTTACCCAAAGAACAACGAGATTTAATCATGTTAAGAACTGTAAGTTGGTTATGTGAAATTCAATGGTTTAAACCAAATATAAATCAAGTTATTTTGGGAGTTGGGTTAGTAGGAATAATTTCCCAATTAGCAGAAACTGATGCACTTGGTATTTTAGTTGCTAGTGGTTTAAGTGTAGTTGGTTTGACAAGAATTTGGCAGAGTAATCATAGTACAGAAACAGAATTAGCAGCAGATGAAATGGCAATTAGAATATCAACTAGAAGAGGTTATGAAGCACCTGAAGCAGCTAATCATTTATTACAAGGAATTGAAAATGTAGCCAAAATTGAAGGGCGGAATAATTTTAATTTTACAGAGTTAATTAGGTCTCAAAATTTAAAGGCGATCGCTGGTTTATCTCCAGTAGGTGTACCGGAAAAAGTGAGGAAAGAATAATTTTAGTGGGAGCATCTTGCTCCCTTTATAGATAATGTTAAATTAGTTAATGGTAAAATCCCACAATATGCTCTTTCAAAAATGTTTATTACTATTAATCCTGGTAACGAACTTTATGATGTACTTAAAATTCTTAAAAGTTTAACTCAAATTGCCTCAGAAGGAATTGAATAGAGAATAGCTGAAGTCAGTTGAAAAAACCTAACCACCCAACCCCCTTCCCTACCAGGGAAGCGGGAGAAAATCCCCCCCCTCTCCTTGCAGGAGAGGGGTTGGGGGAGAGGTCTTACAGCTATTTTCAAATGGATAAACCACAGTCGATTTGTACCGGGGGCATAATCGAAGACTTGTATTAGGTTGCAACTTGAGGATGTAGAGCTTTGAAACTAGCCTTTGCCTCCTGACTCCTGACTCCTGACTCCTGACT
>JBCDJM010000314.1:0-8773 GCA_038747755.1 Cyanobacteria bacterium P01_H01_bin.35 | reverse complement strand
TCGACTTCATCGCCATGAGTAAACAGGGTTTGGTCTCCTAACATACAGTCAACCAACAAACGACTGTAAGCATCTGTACTAGGCTTACCAAAAGCAGTATCGTAACGGAAATCCAT
Organism: Cyanobacteria bacterium P01_H01_bin.35; assembly: GCA_038747755.1. Lineage (GTDB taxonomy): Bacteria > Cyanobacteriota > Cyanobacteriia > Cyanobacteriales > Microcoleaceae > Trichodesmium. The sequence continues at coordinate 8,657 of JBCDJM010000314.1, read as the reverse complement.
ATCTACTGAGCGAGTTCGCAGGGAACTACCTGGTGTTTTTACTTCAAAACGCATCGATATCCCTTCATTGGGTTGGATGCGCAAAGCCAATACATTAGGATTAGCTTGTTTAGCTGCGGACTGGAACATCAAATATGGCACTTCTTTAAACTGAATTGCAATTTCTGAGACTTTTTTTGGCATTCGCTTGCCAGTCCGCAAATAAAAAGGTACTCCTTTCCAACGCCAGTTATCAATATTGAGTTTCAGTGCGGCATAAGTAGGTGTTGTCGAGTTAGGATCTGCTCCTCCTTCTTCCCTATAAGCTGGCACGCTTTTACCTTTCATCCAACCGTTTGTATACTGACCGCGAGTTGCCGAATATTCGAGGTGTTCTAAATCTGCTAGTCGGGTTGCCTGAACTACTTTTACTTTTTCGTTGCGAATACTATCAGCATCTAAGGAATTAGGAGGCTCCATTGCTGTTAGGGAGAATAATTGCATCAGGTGGTTTTGTACCATATCTCGCAGTGCGCCTGATGTTTCATAATATCCAGCACGCCCTTCTAATCCTACTGTTTCTGCAACAGTGATTTGCACGTTGTCAACAAATTGACGATTCCATAGAGGTTCAAAAATGGCATTAGCAAATCTAAATACCATTAAGTTTTGAACGGTTTCTTTTCCTAGATAGTGATCAATGCGGTATATTTGCTCTTCTGGGCAAACTTGACGCACAATTTTATTGAGTACCTGAGCTGAACTAAGGTCTTTACCAAAGGGTTTTTCAATTACTAATCTGTGCTTTTTAGGGTCAGGTAACATTCCTGCTGCCCCTAATTGTTGTGTAGCTTCTCCAAAGTATCGGGGTGCTACAGACAAGTAAAATACACGATTACCTCGCGTACCCCTCTCTTCATCAAGTTGACTCAAAAGTTCTTTGAGTTTTTGATAATCTTCTGGTTTGTCTATGTTACCAGGGCAGTAAAAAATCCCCTTGGCAAAGTCATTCCAGAGGTCTTCAGATTGTAAACCACCACCAAATTCTTCTACCCCTGTTCGCATTTGTTCGCGGAAGTAGTCATTGCTCCATTCTCTGCGTGCTACTCCCACTATTGTTAGTTCGGGAGGTAATTTCCGTTCTAGCTTCATTTGATATAATGCTGGAACGAGTTTTCTCTGGGTTAGATCGCCGGATGCACCGAAGATTACTAAAATCTGTGGTTCGGGAATTCGGTCTTGTTGTAATCCAATCCGCAGGGGATTTTCTAATAATGCTACCATCTATGTTTACTGCTCCATAAGACTGATATAAAATGTCACAATGTAACAAATTAATGTGTACGGACGTTGCATAACAAAAATGCGAACTTCCCTACCTGCTTCTACCGGAACTGTCGGCAGCACTCCGTCCACAGGCATCAACGGCCAAGCTGACCACTTTTCTTGAGTGCGTCTTAAAATTATGAGGTTTCCTCACCAATTAGCACTCGCTTTTTCAAATTGATTGAGACCTTCAAATCTGGATCTATTTATATACCACTTATTTGCTATGCTATGACTTGTTTTATCTCAAATTATTCAATAATTCAGCGTATTTAACTACATTAATTGCTATTCCAGGTCATCAGTCAAACCATACTTTTTTTTCAAGTTTCGGCTCGCCAACATGGAAATGACTGATGAAATGAGATTTAGTTAGCCTGAAACAGGTGCTAATTTTTTAACTTTTTCTTCCAGGGAATTGATTAGGGAAGTAAAAGGTTTAATAAATTTGTCGATCCCTTCTGCTAAGAGTTCGTCCATTACTTGGTCAATATTGATATTAATCTCAGGATCTTTAAGACTTTCTATGACTTCTTTTGCCACCTCAATGTTAGTTTCAACTCGGTTGTCAACATGACAATGGTCAACACAAGCATCTATGGTTTGGGGGGGTAAGGTATTAACTGTATCAGGTCCAATTAATTCGTCAACATACATAACATCACTATAGGCTGCATTTTTGGTACTGGTGCTTGCCCATAACAGTCTTTGTACTTTTGCGCCTTTTGCTGATAAAGCTTTCCAGCGATCGCCTTGAATAATTTTTTTATATTCTTGATAGGCAATTTTGGCATTAGCGATCGCTACTTTTCCTTTGACTGTTTCTAGCTTTGTCTTGACAGTTTCATCTCCTACATTCTTGAGTTTTTCATCAAGAGTACCATCAATATTACTATCAATCCGACTGAGAAAGAAACTTGCTACGGAGGCTATCTTACTAATATCCTCTCCTTTAGCAGCTCTAGCTTCTAAACCTTCAATATAAGCCCAGGCTGTATTTACATAGCTTTCTACGGAGAACAGCAAAGTGACATTGACATTTATCCCTTCACTAATAACTCGCGTTACTGCTGGTAAACCTTCTGGTGTACCTGGAATCTTAATCATTAGGTTTTCGCGACCAATAGCAGTATAATAACGAATTGCTTCGCTGATGGTACTTTCTGTATCTTTAGCAATAGTTGGTGGAACCTCTATACTAATATAACCATCTAATCCATTGGTCTGTTCATACACTGGCATGAAAATATCGCAAGCATCACGAATATCCTTAAATACAAGAGATTCGTATATTTCCATCACTGACTTACCAGCACTGATACCAGCTTCAATATCTGCATCATAGATAGCATTACCAGCGATCGCCTTTTCAAAGATCGCGGGATTAGAAGTAATACCACGAATCCCTTTTTGAGCTATCATACTCTTGAGTTCTCCAGACTCAATGATATTGCGACTTAGATTATCCATCCAGATACTCTGGCCTAGGTTTTCTATTTCTAGCAAATGATTAGTTGTCATAGCTATTACCTTAATTCCTACTATTTTTTGTTGGAGTTTTTTGTGCCTTGAGATACTTCTAAAGGATAACTAATCTGTTATTTGCTACTGCAGCTATTCAAAATTTCTTTACTATTTATCAGTTGCAGCAGTGAAGTCTATATGCAATTTTTATTCTGCTTGCAACAAATTTAACTCTACTTAAAAACCCGATCTAAGTTGTTAACTTTGATTAGAAATACGTTTTTGTTCTTTAATAAAAGACTCAACAAGCGCCACATCTTCTTTACTACCAATAACCAATGGCGTCCGTTGATGCAGTTTATCTGCTACCACATCTAATATTTCTTCAGTTCCTGTACTAGCTCTACCACCTGCTTGTTCGACTAGATAAGCCATTGGAGCTGATTCATATAGTAAACGTAATTTTCCTTCTGGCTTTTTCACTGTGCCTGGATACAAAAATACCCCACCTTGGTATAAAATTCGATGGAAATCTCCCACTAATGCACCACCATAACGGGCAGTATAACCTTCGTGGCGATGAACATAGCGGATATAATCGCGCATAGAATCATCCCACTGCCAAAAGTTACCTTCATTGAGACTATAAACTGGGCCATGCTCTGGAATTTTTATATTCTCATTAGCAAGAATAAACTCACCTAAACTGGGATCTAGAGTAAATGCATGTACTCCTTGGCCTATTGAATAGACCAACATTGTGCTAGGGCCATATAAAATATAACCAGCAGCGATTTGTTTACGTCCACTTTGGAGTAAATCTTGAGCCGAACCATCTTCATCATTGCCTTCTTGTTGGCGAACTGAGAAAATAGACCCCACATTTAGATTTGTATCTAGATTAGAGGAGCCATCTAGAGGATCGTAAAGTAATGTATAGCGACCAATTGGACAATTTTCTGGAATGTAATAAGGTTTTTCCATCTCCTCAGATGCCAAGCGGCAGACAAGGCCACTTTGCTTAAATACCGAGATAAAAACATCATTGGCATAGATATCCATCTTTTTGACGGATTCTCCCTGGACATTAACTGTGCCAGTAAACCCTAAAGCATTTTCTACTAACCCAGCACGAGTTAGGCGACGAGCGATTAACTTGCCTGCCAAAGCAATTCGATTCATTAGGGCGCTGATATCTTGAGCATCTGGTGAGAACTGAAGTTGCTGTAGGACATGACGTGACAAAGTTGTACAATCACGATCTAATGCCTGTGTTTCCTCCAGACGAATGTGGAGGTCTTCCCCAGTCTGGGTATTTACCATATCTATAATTCCTCCATACTTGAGTAGCTCCAGCCAATAGGCTAGTTGCAAAAGCAACTTTAGTTCTATTCTGGATATGCCTAGGGTCTATTCTATTTGGGCTTGAGCTGGAGGTTGCTCTTCTTTAATATGAACTTTAGATAGTAGCGGAAGTCAAATTTTAGGAGTCAGGAGTCAGGAGTCTTTTCAGTTATCAGTTATCAGTACCTCCAGTTCAACCAAAATTTCCTTTTTTATCCCCTTAAAAGAGGAAGCTTGAGACCAAAATTTTTCGGTTAAAATTATCTAGAATTTTCTGAAAAGGTCTAATCGTAGGGGCGATTCACGTTTGCGGAGCATGACAAACGGAAATCGCCCGTATAGGAGTGAGGAGGAAAGAAAATTTAGGAAGATTTGGTATGAGATAAAATATGCTGTATTTCAACAAAGTGACCGCTTCAGAATAAACTAAGTTTCCAATTGTACTGCCAGCAAATAAAATAACTTTATTTTTAATATCTTTGTCATTGAGTAATTTTTCATCAGGCAACTTTAACTCTTGAGTATAATCAGCAACAACAGCAATAATATCTAAACCTGAATATTTGGAACTCGTCAATTCTGCATAGTTGAATAAATGCTCTTTAGCAATGTCAATAGGTATATAATCCGTAGGAGACTGAAGAGCATCAATAAGATGGTAAACTTTTTCTATACCACCACTACCATACTCAATTAATAAACACTTTCCACCAATTATTGTGGCAATCTCTCGACTATTTTGTTGCAAAATATCAATCTCAGTTCGAGTTATATAATATTCATCCAACTAACAGATTTGTTTAAATATATCCGATCCTTTTTTATCGTAAAATAAAAACTGTGGCGGAAATTATTTTCGTGGCAAAGAAAGTCCTTGTAAAACTCGATCGCTAAAGTTTATTAAGGTCGGTTTTAAATCAGAGAAAGTCAATTTTGGCATTTTGATTATAGATTATAGTTAAGTTTCCTAGTCCTCGAAAAAGAATATCACTAATTTTGCTCAGAATGCAAATTAATTCTCGGAATCTTATAGTGATAGTCGAATACAAGTCTTGATATAATCAGTGACTTCCAAAAAATCAAAATCCTATATAATTATAATTGGTCATTGGCAAGGAGCTGACCATATATCAACCTCTTTTTTTGAGTAAATATAACAACTTAAATAGGATTGCTATATACTGTTGAAACCATAATTTAATATGATATGTTAACCATCTTACCTTTACTAAGTTTATTAGTTTTAATAGCATTATTATCTGCCAGTCTAAAAATGAATTATGAATACCAAAAATCGGTAATTTTTAGACTAGGAAGATTGGGTTATGTTAGAGGACCAGGTATATACTTAACAATTCCCATTATCGACCAAGTAAAACAAGTAGATCGACGAACTATTACTGTAGATATTGAATCCCAAGATACGGTGACAAAAGATAGCGTTACTGTTGGTGTTAATGCTGTTCTTTATTATCGAATTAGAGAACCTGATAAAGCCATTATTAGAGTAAAAGATTATAACTTTGCTACATCTCAAGCTGCTTTAACAACTTTGCGTAATATTGTAGGGCAACATAAACTAGATGAACTACTGCAAGAGCGAGACAAAATTAATTCTAGAATTTGTGAAATAGTTGATGAAATTACAAATCCTTGGGGTATAGAAATTGAACGTATCGAAATAAAAAATCTAGAGATTCCTAAACCAATGCAACGAGCAATGGCAAAAGAAGCAGAAGCAGCAAGAGAGAAAAGAGCGCGTCTAATTAAAGCAGAATCTGAGTATGAATCTACGATTAAACTAACACAAGCAGCGCAAGAAATTGCTAAGTCTCCAGTAGCATTAGAACTACGTCGAATCCAGATGATTGCTGAGATTGGAACTGAACAAAATACAACAACTATCTTGATGATTCCATCTGATATTTTAGCTTTAGCAAAAGAAGTTTCTCAGTCTATTTCAAGAGAATAGGGAATAGGGAAGAGAGATTAGTATTAAACTCTACCTCACTATCCTTAAAAGTGCTGTAATTGCTAATTTTTTAGAGTAAGCTGTCTGCCTTATCCTCATAATAAAGCTTCCATCTAAACCAGATTTAGTATTAAGATGAATTTAAAATGCGTCTTAGCTTAGTAATCTTGCTACTTTAAAAATAACAATAAATATAGGGGAAATTACCCCCATATTAAGCATTCAGCTATTAGCAGTCAGCTCTCAGCTTTTTAATAAATAAAGCAAGCGTTCGCTTAACTTATACTACATTTTCAACCTACATTCCACACTAATTCCTACTAAAAAGTAATGAATTAATAGCTGATAGCTGACGCTTGAATGCTTATTCCCCATAAGGTTTTGTTAGAATGCTGCTTTTTTTATCTGAAAATAACCGAGTTACTAGAGAATTTAGTTTTCGTTCTTTAATTATCAAGTTTGAACATCATAATTTTTTTTCAAAGTGTAGGAATAATTTTCCCTAGTATGAATTTATTAAACTTCATAATCAACAGTAATTTTATCTGCCAAAATCGGCTTAATCAAAGTCTGAATAATTTCTTGATGAAGAGGATTTTTGGCATAAGTATCAAGAGCAGTTTGATCCTTAACTTGAACTACTAAACCATTTTGAAATCCTTGAGAAAGTTCCGAGAAATTATCCCCACAAGATAAATCAATTATTTCTGGAACCTTCCCTTTCATTCCTCTCAAAGCTGATAGAACTGAGGCAATAGTTTCCACTGAAGTATTTGGTTGCCACTTGAACAAAACTATATGTACTATCATCTAAATAAATCCGTCTAAACATCCGCTAAATTTTAACATAAATTGATGTACAGCTCTAGCAAATTTAAGTTGTAAATTTGGTGCTAATTTATGAAATTTATTAGATCACATATCTATTAATGAACTAAACTATTTCTAACATTCTTTTTTCAGGAATGGTATAATACTATTTCAATGAACTGCAAAAACAATCGAAAAATCACGGTATAATTTTAATTTACCGTCACAAAAATCAGCATTAAACCTGCTGAATAAACTCCTAAGAACTAATTTTTTTTTATAACTCCCTAAGGCAAAATCAACATGAAACTAGATATTGAGACAATCCTCAAAATTCTCTCCTTCAAAGGTCATTATCAATATGGTCAAGAACCTATTAGTCAACTAAAACACGCCCTCCAATGTGCCACTTTCGCAGAACTTGCAAGAGCCAGTAACGAACTAATTGTAGCTTGCTTATTTCATGACTTCGGACATTTAGTTCACAACTTAGGAGAAGATGCAGCAAAAAAAAGTATTAACGATCATCACGAATATCGTAGTATCGAATATTTAAAACATTTATTTGGAGAAGCTGTAACAGAACCAATTCGCCTTCATGTTGAAGCTAAACGTTATCTTTGTGCAACAAAACCTAACTATTTTGCAACTTTATCACCAGCTTCTCAACAAAGTTTAGAATTACAAGGTGGAGCATTTTCTAGTGATGCTGCAGCCGAATTTATTCAGCAACCTTATGCAGAAGATGCAGTACAATTAAGAATTTGGGATGACCAAGCTAAAATTGTTGGTATGAAAACCCCCAATTTAGAACACTTTAATCGAATCATCTATGAAACTATTCTTGTTAGCAATATTGCGAATATTATGAGTAGTAAATTTTGCTTTAATTAACGAGGAATAATAAATTAAATTTTGGAGTACCTCTCTTTCAAAAGAGTAGCTTTTTGACAAAAATAATGTAATACAAGGTCATTTCAGTTAGCCTCCTATCGGAGGAGCTACGCTAACAGTTAGCCTCCTATGCTCGTAACTGCGCAATTCAGTTAGCCTCTTGCAGAGGAACTGCGTTAATAGTTATCAGTATCTCCTCCTGTTTGCGCAGCATTCCGTAGGAAACCAGGAGACTTTAAATAGGGAATATTCTTTTTTTATCCTCTTAAAAGAGGAGTCTTGAGACCAAAATTTTTTGGTCAAGGTAGATTTAGGGATAAAGTAGATAAGGAAGCACAAACGGCTCCAATTAAAACTTATAAAAATTTAGTTATCTATGAAGCAAGCATTTAATCCAGGAATGACAATTGCTTTTTTATCCCTTCTCTTCCAAGTCTTCTTTGCACTGCAATTATCGTCATAAACAGACAGTAAAAAACCTAGCTTTATGAACCTTTCAAGGGGATAACAAAGGAAATTTATGATTTTTTTATCTTCAGTTTCAGCCACCCGAATTACCAAAAAATTAAGGTATAATACCAATTTGATGAATGTTTGCTACAAATAGTTCGGGTACTTCTTAGGAGTCAGGATTCAGGAGTCGTATGGGAATAGGTTTTATCTACTTTTTTATATCTTAAATTATCTTTTTCGTCAAATATAAGTTTCCGATAAAATCTTTTAATTCTGCTTATTATTCGTAACATTATTTTTAAAAATTTGTATAAAGCCTCTCCATTCATGGAGAAAAAAGAATTAGCAAATCCTCTTATTTGTAATAAGAGGGAATTGTTAATTGTTAATTGTTAATTGTTAATTGTTAATTGTT
>JBCDJM010000313.1:0-8803 GCA_038747755.1 Cyanobacteria bacterium P01_H01_bin.35 | reverse complement strand
TTAGGGTTTGCTGATTAAATTTAAAAGCATTTACAGATAAAGGTTTTAGGCTTTTTAAGTGGTGAAAAAGTACCAGATTTTAGCCGGATCAGGCTAAAAAAGTGAGTATCTTGGGTTTGGTAGGGGCATCCCAGTTAAGAGATAATTTTTCCTTTGTAAGTCTTCTACAACTCCTGATTCCTCTTGACTCTTCACTACTCCCTACTCCCTACTCCCTACTCCCTACTCCTTAAAAAAGACTTATTCAGCAAGCCCTATTTACTATTTATAGAAGGAAAAATTTTCATCCTTTGTCTCTAGGAGCTTAAGCAAATGAAACGACTATTTCTCTCTAGGTAATAAAAGGAAAAATTCTATCATCCATTATTTTCATTTTCTGAGAAGCTCATGAAAAAAATCGTCACGCCAAAGGATTTTCGGTTGTATCCTCACAATAAAGTGAGATATTATAAAAAGTATAATCTACTTTACTATCAACATGATTTTTTTCAACTAAGAGTAGTATTGTTTTTGAGCGATAGGGCGACCTTCCGTCTTTCTACAGTCAGAGAAACAGTATATTTATAGATAGCCAAAATCAAAAATCACCCACTCCAAAAAACCACCTATGAGAAGAAACGGCATTGGTATACGCACCGCACAACTCATGTCAGAAAGAATTGTCGGACAAATTCATGTTTACGATGGAGCAAGTAAAGGTAAATCCCAGGCAGCATTGGGAGTAGTTTTACGTTCCATTGGCCTTGGCATACATTCTGACTCTCCTACCAGAGTATTACTACTCAGATTTCTCAAAGGTCCAGATCGCTCCTATGACGAAGATGCTGCCATAGAAGCCCTACAAAAAGGCTTTCCTCATCTCATAGACCAAGTACGCACAGGTCGCTCTGAATATTTCGGCCCCGATAAAATTATTAAATTTGACCATCAAGAAGCACAACGTGGTTGGGATGTCGCTAAAGGAGCGATCGCTTCCGACTTATACTCAGTAGTTGTATTGGACGAACTCAACCCAGTATTGGACTTAGGTTTATTACCACTAGACGAAGTAATCCACACTATCAAGAATAAACCAGAACAATTGGAAATTATCGCTACGGGTCGTGCAGCTCCCCAAGCTTTGTTGGACATCGCTGACTTACATTCAGAAATGAAACCTCATCAACATCCCACGGCTAAAACTGCTGGTATAACAGGGATTGAAATTTATACTGGTGCTGGCAAAGGTAAATCTACCAGTGCTTTGGGTAAAGCATTACAAGCAATAGGTAGGGGTATTAGTCAAGACCAGTCTCATCGAGTCCTAATTATACAATGGCTGAAAGGAGGTATGGGTTATACAGAAGATGCAGCGATCGCCGCTTTGCGCCAAAGTTATCCTAATTTGGTAGACCATCAACGTTGTGGTGGGGATGCTATTGTTTGGCGTGGGCAACAAAAAGAAATAGATTTTGTTGAGGCAGAAAGAGGTTGGGAAATAGCTAGAGCAGCTATAGCCTCTGGTTTGTATAAGACTATTATTTTAGATGAGCTTAATCCTACTGTAGATTTAGAGTTATTGCCAGTTGAGCCCATAGTTGAAGCTTTATTACGCAAGCCAAAAGATACAGAGGTGATTATTACTGGTCGTTGTCTTAATCCACCTGACTATTTTGATTTGGCTGCCGTTCATTCAGAGGTTTTCTGTCATAAGCATTATGCTAATCATGGAGTGGAATTAAAACGTGGAGTTGATTTTTGAATTGAGGAAGGTACTAAAGCAAAAATTTTAACCTTACTTCCAAAAAAAAAAGAATGAGTTAAGGTTGCATTGAGCAATTATTTTTTGTGGTGAGTCTATGATATCGTATCTCTAATTTACACAGAATTATGACTTTTTATTCAATTTATTTCATATTAAGTTAAAAGAATTATACCAATTCCCATGCATTAATGCTATACTTGGGGGACACTTAAACTATTAAGTAATTAGCACTAGCTAAATAAATTTTTTACTAATTTTAGCTATGTTAATATGAATTGTTCTTATTTTTCCTTCTCCCCCACTCCCCTACTCCTTTACTCCCCTGCTCAATGAAGCGTAGAAAAGTTTTTGAGAAATGGTATTAGTACTTTATTGATTCTTTTTTTGCAACATATTGTAAATAAATCCTAGTTATATCAGGATTCTATAGCAATCCTATTTTAGTTGTAAGATTTTTTTGGTAGTAGGGGCGATTTCAGTTCCGGAATGCTGCGCAAAGGCAAATCGTCCGTACAGGAGTCAGGAGTCAGGAGTCATAATTTTTAAGCTTTTGAGCTTCTACTAACTATCATAAAAATTCTCAAATCTCATTTCTGATTGCTATATAATAATAAAAATTCTCAATTAGGAAAGTGTAGGATGTTTAAACTATTACGAAATCAATTTTTCTCTTTTGTCAGTGCCACAACTTTAGCTTCTACAGTAGTTTTGACTGGATTTAGCTTTTTTTCTAACAATGAAGTAAATCATACAACAAACACAGACAAAGCCTATGCTGAAAGTATGACTGAGGGAGAATTAGCCAATGCCAACTTTAAAGATAAGCTTAGTGGTACAGCTCTTATTAATGCTTTAAAACAAGGAGGTTATGTAATTTACATTCGCCACGCTCAAACTGAGAAAGATTATGCCGATCAATTAACAGCAGTTATGGGTAACTGTTCGACTCAAAGAACACTTAGTGAAGCAGGATGGAAAGAAGCTAAAGTTATTGGTGAAGGGTTTCGCAAGAATGGTATCCCTTTTAATCAGGTAATTTCTAGTCAGTATTGTCGCGCTTGGCAAACAGCAGATTTAGCTTTTGGTAAATACGAGAAAAATGGAGACTTAAATTTTCCGAAAGCTGAAGACTATACTCCTGAACAAATAGCCCAGATGAAAGCAAGATTAGACCCAATGTTAACAGCAGTTCCTCCAAAAGGAACAAATACTGTAATTGTTGGTCACGACGATTTATTTGAAGCTTCAACAGGTATTTATCCCGATCCAATGGGTATAGCTTATATTGTTAAACCTGATGGTAGTGGTAATTTCGAGTTGATTGCTAATATTCTTCCTGAAGAATGGTTAAAATTAGGCCAAAGTTAAGAATATTTAGCCTTAACAATCACGATTTATTTTCTCAGTTAGAAACTCTTCATACTGAATCCGACTTAAAACGTATATTTATGGCGCAGGTAACGCATAAAATATAACCCTTTTATAGCGCTACGCGCTAGGGAATAGGGAATAGGGAATAGGGATATAGTAAGCTGTCAAAAGGTTTCAGGATTTAGAAATGTCCTAACCTCAATGCATAGCGCTATAAAATATATTAAAGGGGTGAATTTTTTGAGTTTTTTTTGTTTTCTAACAACATTCAAACAATCACCATTATCAAGAGATGTTTTTGATTGAAAATTAGCCCTAATTAGAATAGCACCCTGAAAATTGTAACCTCTCAGCCCACAACCACTGAAATTAGCTTCTGTTAGGTTTTGGGATTAAAAATTACTATGTTGTAGTTTTGCTTAGAAAAATTTAAAGGAAGTCGCTAATTTATGGTATTTTTATGGGAAAATCCATTTCTGCTGAATATTTTCAGCCACTCATTTGTAATATTCTTTTTTCAAATTGGTATAATAAATGTTTCTTGAACTACCAGAAAAAAAATTAGAACTATCAGAAGATAACGTTCATATTTGGAGTACAAACCTAAAATTATCCTTTTCTCAAATTGAGGAATTATCAGAAATATTATCCTCAGACGAAATAGAAAGAGCCAACAGATTTTATTTTGAAAGAGACAAAAATCGCTTTATCATTGCCAGAGGAACACTCAGAAAAATCCTTAGTCGCTACTTAAACATTGAACCCAATAAATTAGAATTTACCTATAGCGATAGAGGCAAACCCTACTTAAGAAATACTTCTATATTATTTAACTTATCCCACTCTCAAGATTTAGCCTTATATGCCATTACCAAAGTTAACTTAATAGGTATTGACTTAGAATATATTCGCCCAATGAATGATGCTGAAAGTTTAGCCAAACGTTTTTTTTCTAACCAAGAATACAACCTTATTAGTCAACTTCCTCCTCAAAAACAACAAGAAACATTCTTTAAACTATGGACTTGCAAAGAAGCTTATTTAAAAGCAACTGGAGATGGATTAGCAGGTGGTCTAGAAAAAGTGGAAATTTGTTTAAACTCAGAAAAACCAGTAGAATTTTTTAGTATCAATGAAGATATTGAGGAAGCTTCCCATTGGTATTTATATCAATTTATTCCTCAACCTAATTATATAGCTGCTGTAGCAGTAGCAGGGAAAAATCAGAACTTGAGTTTTTGGCAAATGAATAATACTGAAATTTGATAATACTGACGTTTTGATTTGTAGTTAAACCAACTATAGCGTTTTATTTCAGCTATAGCTTCTCTAGCTAATCAAAAAAAAAGGAAATATAACCCCATAGGGTTCATATCAAACTCAAACTTATCTTGAACTATATTGATATACAGACTCATCTACTTTTTTATTCCTTCTGCCTTACTGCAAAAAATCCTTAACTGAACTGTATTGAAATATGCTGTGGATTCAAAGGTAGAACATTAGATTTATCAATTTGGTTGTAATAATTTTTATAACCCATATTCCGCACGTCAAATTGTATTGTCACAAAGTAGTATAAAACCTACATTTTGTCGTGCGGAATGTAGTATTTAAAAAGGAGTCAGGAGTCAGGAGTCAGAATTTAGGAGAAAATCATAGTGGTAACTTAATGACTAAACAATCAAGTAAGTATTTATGCTTAAGATTCTACTAAAAATTTGACTTCTGAGAAAGGTCAATGAGGATGATCGACATAGTATAAATACTTAGCAAATACGGATTTTTATACTACTTTCAATGTTACAACTTGACGTGCGGAAGGTGGGATAAAAATGTGGAATTTGGCAAGTATTTATACTGTATAAATTGTCTTCATTGACCTTTATCAAGAGTGAAATTATCAGGAAAATATTGAGCATAAAGACTCAATTTAGCCAGACAATTAGCTAACATCATTCCCTACTGACTACTTGCCCTTTATACTACATTTTGAACTGCCGAATGTAGGTTATAACAGTTAATTTTAACTGAAAAGCCTTGAAATTATGGCTCCTGATTAGTGTAGGGGTGATTTCCTTTCCTGCGGAATGTTGCGCAAACCGAATGCTGTCCCAAACGCGCAATTCGCAGCATGACCTAGGAAATCGCCTCTACTACCAAAATATTAAAACTTAAATTAGGATTGCTATATTACCACAAATATCTTCAATAATTAATAATTAATAATTACCTCTTCTGTAATAGAAGGATTAGCGATCAAGATTAACTAGAAGCTTTAAGGTTGATTTCATCTAGTTCCGTATCTCGGAAATATTTGCGAATAATTTCCACATCAGGCTCTGTCTCAATCCACAGGCGGGCACCACCTGCTTGACTTCTGTTAGGTTTATGAGGTCGATAGACGATTTTGCAATTTCCCAGAATTTCTACTTCGTGGCAGTGATCGTTTCTATCTCCTTGTTTGACAGAAATAGCTGGAAGAGAAGTGCCGTGGTCTCGGTTATGGTCAATTTCTCTGCGCAGTACATGGATAAAAGTATTGCCTGTACGAAATCTTTTATTCCAAGTTCCTTCAGGACCTCGACGACCAGGGGTAATTTCTGGCATTCCCCAACCATTTAAAGGAATTACCCAGAACCGTTTAACTTTTTTAGCTCCTTTGAGACGACCTTGCCTGAGAAGTAACCTGAGTCTAGCAGTAGAAATATTTAAAAGAAAAGCTGCTTCTGTTGTACCAACTCTCGTAGGTTTAGTTTCAGTTTTTGTATCTTTCATAAACTGTTTCGGAATATATCTTGGATAGACTGAATAATCATTTACCATCAAACCACAAAGGATTTAATTTGGCAAGAATTACAGCGCTTTTGAAATTGATGAATCATATCGCCATAAGCAAAATATAGTAGGGACCTTGCATATAGCCTCCCTACTGTGGTCTAAAGTTTAATTCAATTAGAATTATGGAAAGAAGCTCATTCCTGGGCATTAGAAGCTACCAAATTTTATTCCAGGGAAACTCATTTTTATCGTTGGGCAGCTTTAGCTTTGAAAGGTAGAGGAGAAATAGAAAATTTGGGTTTTAGATTTAGTATCAAACTTCAAAACGGCAGAAAGCATAAACTATCCACCGTCTTAACCACTAAATATTTCCTTTCTTTCCTATTAAAAACTAAATCCTATTCAGCAACTTGAGGTACCAACTCTCGTTTTTCACCCTTAGAAACAGTAATCTGACCATCTTCTCCAACATCAACTACAGCAGTATCGCCTTCACCGACCTTGCCAGCCAGAATTTCCTCAGCCAAACTATCCTCAAGCAAACGCATAATTGCCCGACGCAAAGGCCGTGCCCCATAACTAGGATTATAACCCTCCTCAACCAACCGCTCCTGGAAGCGATCGGTAATTTCCAACGTAATACCTTTTTCTGTCAACCGACTAAACACTTCTTTGAGCAGAATAACAGCAATTTCCTTCACCTCATCCTTACTCAACTGACGGAACACAATAATCTCATCCAGACGGTTCAAGAACTCTGGACGGAAATACTGTTTCAACTCCTCATTCACCAAATTGCGAATCCGGTTATACTGAGCATCGGCCTCATTTTCCGAGAACTCGAAACCTAGGCCACCGCCTCCTTTCTCGATTACCTTAGAACCGATATTAGAAGTCATAATAATCAGGGTATTCTTAAAGTCAACAGTCCTACCCTTCGCATCAGTCAAACGACCATCTTCCAAAATTTGGAGTAACATATTAAATACGTCAGGATGTGCTTTTTCAATTTCATCAAATAGCACCACAGTATAAGGACGACGACGAACTGCCTCAGTCAATTGACCACCCTCGTTATAACCCACATAACCAGGAGGAGAACCAATCAACTTAGAAACAGTATGACGTTCCATATATTCCGACATATCCAACCGGATCATCGCCTCCTCAGAACCAAAGAAATAAGCAGCTAAAGCCTTAGTCAACTCTGTCTTACCAACCCCAGTCGGTCCTGAGAAAACAAAACTAGCAATAGGTCGGTTAGGATTCTTCAATCCCACTCTTGCGCGACGAATAGCACGAGACACTGCCCTTACAGCTTCCTCCTGACCAATCAAACGTTGGTGTAGAGTATCCTCCATGTGCAGCAACTTCTCAGACTCAGACTCAGTTAACTTATTCACCGGAACCCCTGTCCAACTCGCCACAATATGAGCAATATCCTCCTCAGTCACCATTGGAGAATCATCCTCATTAGTAGAGTCAAGCTTTTTATTCTGAGCAAGAGAACGAATTTCCGACTTAATTTCCATTTCCCTGTCGCGCAACTCTCCCGCCTTATCAAAATCCTGAGAACGTACTGCCTCATCCTTCTCCTTCAGAAGCTGACGTAACTCTTTGTCCAACTCCTTAGCTGCGGGAGGTAATTGAGAATTAATCAACCGGACGCGGGAACCAGCCTCATCTATCAAGTCAATAGCCTTATCCGGTAAATAGCGATCGCTAATATAACGGTCTGATAACTTAGCAGCAGCTTCCAAAGCAGTATCCAAAATTTTTAATTTATGGTGTTGCTCGTAACGTTCCCTTAAACCAAATAATATCTCAATAGTTTCATCAACAGAAGGTTCACCCACCATCACTGGTTGGAAACGACGTTCTAAGGCAGCATCCCGCTCAATATGTTTCCGATATTCATCCAGGGTAGTAGCTCCTATACACTGTAACTCCCCACGAGCCAAAGCAGGCTTCAAAATATTAGCAGCATCAATAGCCCCTTCAGCAGCACCAGCTCCAATCAGAGTATGAACCTCATCAATAACCAGGATGACATTACCCGCAGAGCGAATTTCGTCCATAATTTTCTTGAGACGTTCCTCAAACTCACCCCGGTACTTAGTACCAGCAACCAAGAGGCCAATGTCCAGAGTAACTACCCGCTTTTCTTCTAGGATATCCGGTATATCATTATTAGCAATGCGCTGTGCCAAACCCTCAGCGATCGCCGTCTTACCCACACCAGGTTCCCCAATCAAAACTGGATTATTCTTAGTTCTACGCCCTAGAATCTGAATTACCCGTTCAATTTCGTTTTGCCGTCCCACTACTGGGTCCAACTTACCTTCAGATGCCATTTGAGTCAAATTTGAACCAAACTCATCAAGAGTAGGAGTTTTTGTACGTCCACCGCCACCACCAGCAGTGACTTCTGCTGTTTCACCCAACATTCTAATTACTTGAGTGCGGACTTTAGAGAGGTCTACCCCTAAATTTTCTAGAACTCTTGCAGCTACTCCTTCTCCTTCTCTAATTAAACCCAAAAGTAAATGCTCAGTCCCAATATAGTTATGTCCTAATTGTCGTGCTTCCTCCAACGATAATTCCAAAACCCTTTTAGCTCTGGGAGTAAATGGGATTTCTACCGCCACAAATCCCGAACCACGGCCAATTATCTTTTCTACTTCAATCCGAGCATCTTTGAGATTAACACCCATAGATTTCAGAACCTTAGCTGCTACCCCTGTACCCTCTCCAATTAGACCCAGGAGGATTTGTTCTGTCCCCACAAAGTTATGTCCCAAGCGGCGAGCCTCTTCTTGGGCCAACATTATCACTTTGATTGCTTTTTCCGTGAAGCGTTCAAACATAATTAATTCCTATCTCTTAAAGTTGCCCTAATGGTTATTC
>JBCDJM010000312.1:0-8807 GCA_038747755.1 Cyanobacteria bacterium P01_H01_bin.35 | reverse complement strand
AATGCCAATTCACGATCGCCTCGGTAACGGGCAACGTTGTTATGTAGGTTATCGTGGTACAATGAATTTATTATTTGAAATTGGTAATATTTTCCTAGAGCAAGAAGAATCCAAAATTCATACTAATGATTATTCATTATTGTCGCTACAAACGTGAGCATTCAGCCGTCAGCGTTCAGCCATCAGCTTTTGGTTTTAATAGCGGGCTATTCAAAGTTGTACATCATTTGTCCGAAATATGCTATACCTTTTGCTGATAGCTGAAATCTAATAGCTGAAAGCTGAAAGCTAATAGCTGACAGCTTACTTTGGTACATAAAAAAAGGAGGAAAAACAACAATGAAAGTTGCATTTGCAACCACTGATTTTATTCATATAGATGGTCATTTTGGTTCTTCCAAACAAATGGCATTGTATGAAGTTGATGACAAAGGATATGAAGTTTTGGCACCAATGTTTTTTGGTGGTAATCTAGAGCAAGATGCTGGGAAACAAGAGAAACTAGATAAACTTCATGCCAAAGTTGCAGCTTTACTCGACTGCACGATTGTTTATGTCTTAGAAATTGGCGGTCCCGCAGCAGGCCGTTTAATCAACAAAAAAGTTACTCCCATGAAGTCAACTTCAGCAGAACAAACAATTACTGAAGTTCTTGACAGATTGGTAGCAACATTAAGCGGCAATCCTCCCCCTTGGTTAAGGAAAGCTTTACGAAAAGACTCTGTAGCTGACTTAGAAGCTTTACTCGATCTCTAACTTAGAAGCTTTACTTGAAGAGGTATAAAATTATGACAGTTCAAACAGAAACAACAACAACAACAGACATCTATTCCGCTCCCTTTATTCAGGAATTAGTTAGATCGATTCAAGCTCAAGACTCCTATGGAGTATATAAGTCTTGGTCTTCTGAATTAATTCTTAAGCCTTATATTGTTAGTAAGCAACAAAAACGCCAAATTCCTACTGACAATGAAGTCGATCCGATGACTTTAGCTCGGATTAAATTATTCTACAATGCAATAGCAACTTGCATTGAATTAGAAACTAATCAAATCATGCAGGTAGTTATTAGTATCAACCATGAAGGATTTGGTTGGGCGCTAGTATTTTGCGGTCGTCTTTTAGTGGTTTCTAGAACCTTACGGGATGCTCAACGGTATGGCTTTACTTCTCTGGAAAAATTAGAAGAAGAAGGAGAAAAAATGGCTAAAGCTGGCATTGAGTTAGTCAAAAAATACAAAGAAGTTTGTAAGCTCTAACTAACTTGAAGGCAGAGGTAAGAGACAAAAGGTAATATCAAATCCGCTTGCTTTGCAGCAAAATTAAATTATACCGCCAGTCATTGTCAAAACATGATATTTGTAAGGGTTTGGTGACCAAACCCTTACAAGGCGTAAATTGTACCGATGCTACCGGATTTGATTAATATAGTTTTTTGGGCTCAATTATTCCTGAATTCCCAAGAATTGATTTTTTGAATTAATCAAATTTGTACTGCTTATTCCTACTTCCAAAAACTGATTTTTTTAGAGAGAGAAAAGTTATGTTAATTTTGTACAGATCTAACAACCTCTCTCTAAAAGCAAATGGATATTTTTAGATCAATCAAAATATTAAAAAAATTAAAATAGACGCAATTTTTTTTGATTTATGTCTATAATAAAAAATAGAAATATCTACTACTTAAATTATTGGGGTTCATCAAATGAAAACATTAACAGATTTCCACAAACTCATCGATGCTGAAGATTTTCTCAGCTTTTTTGAAATTCCCTTCGATCAAACAACTGTAAACGTCAACCGCCTCCATATATTAAAAATGTTTTCTGTAGCAATTGCAGAAGTTGACGACAAAAAAGAATTGGCTGAACCAGAAAAAATAACTGCATATAAAGCAGCATTAGAGACAGCTTATAAAACTTTTGTAACATCTAATGCTCAAGAACAAAAAGTATTTCCAGTATTCCAACAAGAACATAACGACGTAGTTAAATTAACAGAAATTGGTGTTGAGTAAGGAGAAAAAATTGACAAAAAAATAAAGTCAATAGCCTCCCTTTTTAAGGGGATAAAAAAGGAAATTTCAGATTTCAAGGCTCTGGCTGAAGCTAGAGGAACTGATAACTGATAACTGATAACTGGTAACTGAAATGATCTCCGACCTCACACCAAAAGAATTAGAACGTTATAGCCGTCAAATGATGCTTCCAGGATTTGGTGAGGAAGCGCAACAGCAACTCAAGTCAACAACAGCACTGGTAACTGGAGTTGGTGGATTAGGTGGCACGGTAGCACTGTATTTAGCAGTAGCAGGTGTCGGGAAACTAATTTTAGTCCGAGGTGGGGAACTTCGACTTGATGACATGAACCGTCAAATCTTAATGACAGATGATTGGGTAGGCAAAGTCCGAGTAGACAAAGCCAAAGAAACCCTTTCTGGCATTAACCCAGACGTTGAGATCGAAGCAGTACCCGAATATGTGACGGCTGAAAATGTAAACGCATTGGTACAGTCTGCTGATATTGCTATCGACTGCGCCCACAACTTTGACGAACGGAATTTACTCAATGCTGCCTGTGTACGTTGGCGCAAACCAATGGTAGAAGCTGCTATGAATAGTATGGAAGCTTACTTAACTACCATAGTTCCTGGTAAAACTCCATGTTTGTCTTGTCTGTTCCCAGAAAAACCAAACTGGGATAGACGTGGGTTCGGAGTATTAGGGATAGTTTCTGGAACTCTAGCTTGTCTAGCAGCTTCAGAAGCCATCAAGCAGATTACACTATTTAGCAAACCCCTGTGGTCTCAACTGTTAACAATGGATTTGGACGGGATGGAGTTTGCCAAACGTCGCCCCTACCATGACCCAAACTGTCAGGTTTGTGGTTCTCTCACCAGAGAATTAAAGGCTGCTTCCACAGGTATTGCTAACAATTTAACCACAGAAGTTATCACAGCGAACAGTCTGTAGTTAGAGCTTTGGTTTAATTTATAAATATGGAATTATAGAAGCATCAAGTTTAAGAACTATTAGGGTATGCGTTCGCAAGAGTGATCGCAGAATGGTCGGGTTAACACTAAAACTAGAACTTTCTAAATTCAGGGTGCATTTTTTCAGTTTTAGTGTTATTATCCCGATCGCCTATTGCTTCTCAAATTACCATTTTTCCTTAGATCACTAAAGCAATAAACCAGACAACAGGCGGATGTCGCCTATCTGGGTAATTATTTCATCGGTAAGTCTAAATTATTTTCCTTCAAAATTATGACTCTGAGTTTAACAGAAAAAGCTGCCGAAAAACTTACCAAGTTCGTGCAAGACTCAAATAAAGGCATCCGCATATCTGTTGTGGATGGAGGTTGCAGTGGTTATCAATATTCCTTAAATATTGCTAACGCCCCCAAACCAGATGACTTGCTACTGGAAAGGGATAACTTACAAATATTTATAGATCCTAAAAGTGCCCCTTTATTAGAAGGAGTTGTAGTTGACTACATCGAAGGTTTAACAGAAAGCGGTTTAAAGTTTACTAACCCCAACGCCACACAAACTTGTAGTTGTGGCAAGTCTTTTCAAGCTGGTGGCTGCACTCCAACAGGAGTACCTTGCAGTTAATCAAGTTTTTTCGAGATCAAAAATAACCAAAAAAAGGAGGAGATAAGTAACCAATGGCTATTTACAAAGTACAACTACTTAAAGGTTAAGAAAAAGTATATATATTAGACTTGTCGCTTTATAACTTAAAAAATCCCCACAAACTTTGTTCTGTAGGGATTATAGCCATTGGTAACTAAAAAAAACTGGTAATTATTGTCCTATCTGGGTTTGAGCAATTTTTTGCCTCTATATTAGCGACAACTCTATTAGTGTTCTTGTTGCGAAAACACAACATAAGGGTCTTGACACTTATCGAAAATTATTCTAGATTAAGGTCAGGTAACTAATGAAATTATTATCAATAAGGACACGGAAGAAACATGAGTAAGATCGGTTTATTCTATGGGACAACCACAGGCAAAACTGGAGATGCAGCCGAAGCGATTCAAGCAGAATTGGGTGGTGATGACGTTGTAGAACTCAAGGATATTTCTGACTCCTCAGCAGCAGATCTTGCTGAATATGATTGCCTGATTATCGGCAGTTCAACCTGGAACACTGGAGAATTACAAGACGACTGGGCTGCCATATATGATGATCTAGACGGTGTTGATTTCACTGGCAAAAAAGTTGCTTATTTTGGTACAGGAGATCAAATTGGCTATTGTGGTAACTTTCAGGATGCTATGGGCATCCTCGAAGAGAAAATCAGTGGCAAAGGAGGAACAACCGTTGGTAACTGGCCAAAAGATAAGAGTTACGAGGGTACAATAACCTCTAAAGCTTATCTCAGAAATCCTGAAGGAAAGCTACAAAAGCCAAGAGTCTTTGTCGGGTTAGCCCTTGATGAAGATAACCAATCAGATTTAACGGAAGAGCGCATTAAAAGTTGGGTAGCTCAGATCAAACCTGAGTTTGGCCTGTGATTATTTTATCTTAAGGAATTATCCTTATCAGTAGATTGTCATCCTTAATAAATAATTTTGCCCACCGTCGCCACGCCATATTAATGATATGGATAATGATGGTGGGCAAGTCTTTAGAATTGTTTAACTAACCTTCTGCTTCTATATCTAGAGAACTATGCCTTAGCGTTATCTTCTGAATCGTTTATGATAATTGAATCATAACCGCAAAACTCACCAAGAAGCTTATTTAGTGTAATACCACTTGTAAATAATTATTATCGTAGGGACGTTCTATGGAACGTCCCTATTAAGTTTTTGGCTGATAATTGAGAATAGGAGCGATCGCTCTTTAAGAAAAAACCTTGCTTTAGTTTTCCTCTGGGGCTAACAACTGGTCAATAATATCTGACTATCTAAATTTCTTATTGACAGCTATAACTTGTGCCAAATGGAGATTTAGTTGATCGATCGTAGTGCTATATCTGAGAATAGTTTTTCTGACATCTTTAAATTCTACTTTGACTTCAAATCCTTTATTTTCTAAAAGTGTGACAATTCGATCCAGATTGTTTATCTCATGACTTTTGGTTGTGCCGTGAAACTCTAGCTCAATTTGACGTACTAGAGTTAATTGATCTCCTGCTTCTTGAAGTACCATTTCTTCAGCACCTTCAATATCCATTTTAAGAAAATCAACTTCATCCTCTAGGTAGGATGAGAGCAATGTAGTCTCTACTGGAAATTCTTCTCCCTCTTCAGGCTCTTTCGAGATAGCAATCGAATTTCCCCAAGTAGCAATTCCTTTCGTGTCACGCCATAAACCTACAGTTTTCTTAACCGATGCTAAAGCTTTGGGGACAATTTTTACATCCTCAAAGTCTTTGTGTTTCAAGTTTTTGTTAAGATGATAGAGGTTATCTGGGTCAGGTTCAAATCCTATAATTTTTGCTTTGGGAAATTTAGTCTTAAAATAAATAATGGAAAGGCCTACATGAGATCCGCAGTCTATAATTAAAGGTCTCTTCTTTCTGGTTTCAAATTGATAGGCTCCATCTTTAAGTAGTTCGGTTTGGATCTTTTCAAAATCTCCTCTGTAAGGAGCAGAAACTACGTAACCACAAAACTCACCTATATGAAATTTATTCATTATGTTTAAGCTCTAAATATGAAATTGTTTACTCCTGTAATTTTAACAAAAAAAAGTCTACAATATTAATAACTTTGAGAAAATTCAAACATTGGAGCAATAGATATGAAAAAAATGGCGATCGCAACCTTAAAATTTATAGCCATATTTACTTGTTTATTAATAATTAGTTGCAGTCCAAATACCAACAATTTATCAATAAATTTAACAGTTTCAGCAGCAGCCAGCCTCAAAGATGTAATGGCAGAAATTCAACCTATTTATGAACAACAAAAAACTAATGTTTCTTTAACATTAAACTTGGCTTCTTCCGGTTCTCTACGACAACAAATTGAACAAGGCGCGCCAGTAGATTTATTTATCTCTGCATCTCCTTTTCATATTAATATCTTGCAAGAAAAAGGTCTCATCATAGATGAAAGTCGTCGTGAATTACTGAAAAATCAAATGGTGTTAATAGTTCCCCAAGAAAACACGGCTTCAGTTAATACTTTTGAAGATTTAACAAAAGACGCTATTAGTAAAATATCTATTGGCGAACCAAACAGTGTTCCTGCCGGAAAATATGCTCAAGAAGTTTTAAGTTATCTCGGTATTTATGAAGCAGTAAAACCCAAAATTGTTTTTGCAAAAAATGTGCGTCAAATAGTAAATTATGTAGCAACAGGAAATGTTGATGCTGGCATTGTTTATCGGACAGATACTAATGTTTCAAACAAGGTAAAAATTGTTGCTAATGCACCGGAAAAATCTCATACACCAGTAGTTTATCCTATTGCCATAATTAAAGATAGTAAAAATATTGAAGCTGCTAAACAATTAGAGGAATTTTTGTTTACGCCAGAGGCAAAAGCTATATTTGAAAAATATGGTTTTATACCAATTTGATGAATGTTTGCTACAAATATAGCAATTTTATGTGAGTTGTAAGATTTTGGTGGCTTTAGGAGTCAGGAGTCAGAATTTTTAAGGTTTTAACCTCAAACTAACTATCATAAAAATTCTCACATCTCATTCCTGATTGCTATAGCTAGGGTGATTTTTAGTAGTCAGAAGTCAAAGGTTAGTTAAACAATTCTAAAGACTTGCCCACCATCATTATCCATATCATTAATATGGGGACGGTGGGCAAAATTATTGATTAAGGATGATAATCCACTGATAAGGATAATTCTTTAAGATAACATAATTACAGGCCAAACTCAGGTTTGATCTGAGCTACCCAAGTTTTAATGCGTCCTTCCGTTAAATCTGATTGGTTATCTTCATCGAGGGCTAACCCGACAAAGACTCTTGGCTTTTGTGGCTTTCCTTGATCATTTTTCAGAAAAGCTTTAGACCTCATTAATCCTTCGTAACTATCATCTTTTGGCCAGTTACCAACGGTTGTTCCTCCTTTGCCACTGATTTTCTCTTCGAGCATGCCCATAGAATCCTGAAAGTTATCACAATAGCCAATTTGATCTCCTGTACCAAAATAAGCAACTTTTTTGCCAGTGAAATCAACACCATCTAGGTCATCAAATATGGCCGCCCAGTCGTCTTGTAATTCTCCAATGTTCCAGGTTGGACAGCCGATAATCAGGTAATCATATTCAGCAAGATCTGCTGCTGAACACTCAGAAATATCCTTGAGTTCAACAACGTCATCACCACCTAATTCTGCTTGAATTGCTTCGGCGGCATCTCCAGTTTTGCCTGTGGTTGTCCCATAAAATAAAGCGATCTTACTCATGTTTCTTGGGTGTCCTTATTGCTAATAATTTCATTAGTTGCCTGATCTTAATCTAGAATAATTTTCTATAAGTGTCAAGACCTTATGTTGTGTTTTCGCAACAAGAAAACTAATATATATAAGGTTACTAAAAATGCGTTTTCCGTTTCCGTTCCGGAATGCTCCGCTTTCCATGTTGCGCAGCAAAACCTCCCTCCGCCATCCAAGCAAATATAGCGATATTTTTGAGAAATAGTATTATATCATGTCCGCTGGTATCGTTTGTGTAAACCTAACTGTTAATATCTATGGGAAATTTAAGTTTTTTTGTGCTTTTAACCCTTCTCTCCTAGATAATTAAAGCTTTCTCTCCTAGATAATTAAAGCCTTCTCTCCTAGATAATTAATATAAAATCCGGTTATACAGTAATCGCAAAATTACTTTCTCTTAATACAGATTTTCTATATGGGCGAATTTAAAAATTCATGCTCTAAATCTTTTCTTTCTCCTGACTCCTGACTCCTAAATCTTTTCTTTCTCGTGACTCCTGACTCCTGACTCCTAGAGCGATACGATAAGTATTCAACCGGATTCTATATAAAGCCTTCTCTCCTAGATAATTAAAGCCTTCTTCCTTTTTCCTTACCTTACAAGACCGACGCTACCGGACTTGATATAAGTGGTGAGAGAGCAGCAGTTTGTCACTGATGTTTAGAGAACGGACTGAAGCATACGAGCTAACAAACGAATTCCATCAGAATTTTTCATATCTTCCCAGGAGGGTGCCCAACCTTCAGATGCGGTTATTAAGGATTCATCAAGTTCTGGGTGAAACTGGGTAGTTAGTGCTTTCCGGCCGTTATCCCAATAAATACCTGTGGCTGCAACTTCACATAGAGGATCGCCATTTTGAGTATGTGTTGAAGCTAAAATTTCTACACCAATTGGTGCAGTCATTAGGCTTTGTAGATCGAGTGTCGAGGCTGCTTCAAGGCTGTAAGCAGTTATCGCATGGTTAATTTGCTGATAAGCCCAACATACGAAGCGTATTGATTCTTCTGATACTTCGTTGCCATGAAATGCCTGAATGTGCAGATTGTTCTCGTACTGGAGTGCTACATCAATGATGGCATCAAAACGTTTTGCTACTACACGATATGCCTCCGTGATTTCGGTCGGAACATGAGGAATCTCGATATCCCGGTAGGGGTATAACCGTGTATTAGAATGGCTAATTTCTTCATTCTTAGCAACGGCAAACGATTCATCGTTCCAAGATTGGGCGACAGTACCATAACTGCTTCATAAAACCGATATAAAACGTCATATAGCGACATTTTACTGTTTACTTCCTGCTTCCACCGGAACTGTCGGCAGCACTCCGTCCACAGGCATTGACGGTCAAGCCGACCGCATCTCTTAAATTAATACTGGCGTT
>JBCDJM010000311.1:0-8831 GCA_038747755.1 Cyanobacteria bacterium P01_H01_bin.35 | reverse complement strand
TTGAAGGCCTCGCCCTCGGCGAGCTCGGCCGCTTCGCGCCAGTGGCCATCGACGCCGGTCTGGTTCGGCCCGCAGTGGATCGTGTTGACCACGACGCCCGAGCCGATCGCCTTGCCGCAGGCGGCGCGGAACGAGACCGGCCCCTGGGTGAACGGCTCGTTGCCGGCGATGAAGATCGCTTGGTAGGCGCCGTCGGCTTCGGACCAATCGAGGCGTTTGAGGGCCTCGTCGATCACTTGGCCGCAGTACTCGTCGCCGCCGCTGGTGGTCAGCGAGAACAAGGCTTCGGAGAGCAGCGAATCCGATCTTATTAATCTTTATTTTAGTATTCATTGGTCGAATCCGTGGGTTAATTTTAGGAAAATATCGTCTCAACTTTATCTGGGATACTTTGGCAATTGGTAATTTATTATATTTTTTAGCCTATATTAAACTTAATATTTTCACGAATTATTATACTGCTCCAGTAGATTTTATTGCCGTTTTATATTTAGCAAATATCTCTTCAAAGGGTTTTGTTAATAAGCATAGATACAAGGCATTAGGCATTCTAGTCTTGGTTATTATTATATTTATAAACAATATACACTATTCTTAATTTTTCATTTTAGCTAGAAAAAAAATGATAGATGGAAAAGTACAAACAACCCATTTTATAGAACGGTATATTAGTAACAATAATTCTAATAATGTTGACTTATTTTTCCCTAAAAATTCAGGTTATAGAATGATGCAATTTTCTGCTTTTATAAATTATCAAAACTTTCCTATTTTAATCCAGGATAATAAACCATTTAGAGATGGCTCTTTAGTGATGAAAGCTAACAAATCATTCCCTGATAATTTATCTACTCCTTATCGCCTCTTTAAATGTTTTTATTCTGCTCAACCAGAACCAAGTGATTTGATTATTATTTTTCTTCCCACAAAACCTTTTACTGGTAAAGAACCTCTTACTCGTAGAGAGTTAATTAATAAATTTGAAAAAAATTCAGTTAAACTATTTCACTATCAACCAGAATTTCCAGGAATAGAAAGTATACTTTACTTTTTTTGCAAAAATATAATTGATGAGCTATGGTTAAATGCGTATGTCTTTAGTGACTTTAATGCAGGTAAAACTAGGTAATGGAATTTAGACTAAATAGTTGAAGATACAACTAAGGAATGATCGGAGGGGGAGCATCAAACCCTTTGTAGATTTTCTTAATAATCTAAAAAATTGGAGATAAAATTGCTTAACAAGGTTACTCAAAAAAAAGGAAATATATTTGTTTTTCTGGAAATTTTATCTTGTGAAGGTGGTATTCAGTCTTATGTAAGAGATATTTTTCAAGCTTACCAAGACTTAACAAATTCTGTAACACCTGACAACTCTTTTCTAGAATCAGATATCTTGTTACTCAGAGATGGTAAAGATTGTGAAAATCCCTATCAGTCTAAGAGTCTAAATTTCTATTATTTGAAAAGTCAGTCTATTTGGTTAGGGAGATTAAGGTTCGCGACAACATTACTATGGTTTTTACTTAAAAAACAACCCAAACAGGTTTTTTGTGGTCATATTAATTTAGCTCCATTGGTTCAAATTTTGTGCGTACCTCTCGGCATTCCCTACACAGTTTTAACTTATGGTAAAGAAGTATGGGAATCACTACCAAATAAATATCAACAGGCATTAAAACAAGCAACTAAAATTTTAACTATTAGTCGTTATAGTCGCGATTGCTGTTGTGAAAGTAATCATCTAGATCCAGAAAAGTTTCAATTGTTGCCTTGTATGGTGGATGGGGATAAGTTTATTCCAGAAGTTAAACCTATAGATTTAATTGAGCGTTACAATCTTCAGGGGGCAAAGGTCTTAATGACTGTAGCTAGACTTTGGTCGGGAGACCCCTATAAAGGTGTTGATGTAACAATTCGAGCGTTGCCTTACATACTACAATTTTTTCCAGAAGTCAAGTATTTAGTAATTGGACGTGGAGATGACCAACCTCGCTTGGCAAAGTTGGCTCAAGATTTGGGAGTAGGGGAAAAAGTGGTATTTGCCGGGTTTGTGCCTACAGAGGATTTGGTTAAACATTATCAGGTGGCTGACGCTTATGTGATGCCTTCTCAGGAGGGGTTTGGTATTGTTTATTTAGAAGCAATGGCTTGTGGAGTGCCAGTTTTGTCGGGAGATGCGGATGGTTCGGCGGAACCTTTACAAGATGGAAAGTTAGGATGGCGGGTGGCTTATCGAGACCCAGAAGCAGTAGCTAATGCTTGTATAGAAATGTTGAAGGGAGAGGATAAAAGGTGTGATGGTCAATGGTTACGAGAGGAAAGTTTAAAAGTTTTTGGTAGGGGAGCTTTTACTGAAAGAGTCAAACAACTTTGAAGTAATTAATAATTAATAATTAAGGTTTGCTGATTAAATTTAAAAGCTTTGACAGTAAAGAGGTGTTAGTCTTTTTAGGTCTATCAAAAGCACCATATTTTCTGTGGAAAAAGCTCAAAAACTGATAATTTTGGGGTAATGTTAGGTAGAAAAATAAGGAGGCTATTATGAACGACCACCTATTCTATAACTCCCTATTACTCCTAATGCTTAACTACTCTCTACTTCTAAAAAAAAAGACTTTTTCAGCAAGCTCTAATTAATAATTACCGAAAAATTGTGGGTATGCGCCTCCCCTTGGATAGGGGATAAAAAAGAGAATATTCCTTATGTCAAGCCTCTTGCTTGCTGCTAGAGTCAAGTGATAACTGATAACTGATAACTGATAACTGATAACTGAAATGACCTCTGGTTAAAACCTCGAAAATAAAACTAATTATTCTGTCGGTGTGATAATTATTTAATAACTCATAGCTAATAGCTGAATGTTTACGAATAAAGTTTATTAAAGGAGATAATTTAAGTGAATCAAGGGAACTCAAAAATATTTCAATTAACTATGTCTAGTATTGGTAATTGGCTCATTATTTTAGCTGTTGTTTGGTTACTGGGTTCTTTAGGGCTGGGATGGTTAGTTAATTCTATTTTGATATTATTTGGTTTTATTTTAATTGCACCTGTAGTTGCATTTATTGGTTTGCGTTGGTGGTTAAATCGGAATTTAATTATTGATAAGTGCCCTGTTTGTAGTTATGAATTTACTGCTTTAAATCAGACTCAATTTCAATGTCCTAATTGTGGAGAACCACTTAAAGTTGAAGGAGGTAATTTTAGTAGGTTAACTCCTCCTGGTACTATTGATGTTTCGGCGGTGGAGATTAATGCAAGGCAAATTGAAGATAAATAATTAATCGATAATTAATAATGGATAATTGATAATGGATAATTGATAATTACCTTTATCAGTTTTTAGCTATCAGCATGGATATTTATAAACTGGATTTTAGTATTATTTACTAATAAATAAATCTGTAATTAAAGGTATATGATCTGAAGCTAATTCTGAACCTTAGATTGGCTCTTGTCTCAACATTTACAACTTTAATTTCTGAACTGATTAAACAATGATCTACGGGAATTTGAAAAAATCTAGATAAAATATCAAATACTATAGAATTACCAAATTATTTTGCAGGCCAAGTAGGAAAAATACCAAACCCTAAACGACTATTTCTTAACCCAGTTTCCCGTTCTAATTTTTGATAGTAAGGAGACCACATAGTTGTATTCAAATCTCCTGTAAGAATAACTGGGTCTTTGAATTTTTGAATGTATTTACCAAGTTCTTATAAGATTTGATTGCGTTTTTTGAAAGTGTTTCTATTGATAGGAATAGTAGGATGGGTTGCTATTAAATTAATTACTTTTTGATTAATTTTGAATTCAGTAATAATAGTAGGTCTGTTGGAAGCAAAAAATTCTATTGACTAATAATTGAGAGGAAATTTGCTGTAAATTGCAATAATTCCATGGGTAGACTGAGAAACAGAATTAATTGAATTGGGTAAAATATCGGATAATTTTTGTAGATTTTGCATTCATGTATTGGTAGGTTCTAAAAAAATTGCTATATCTGGATTTTCTGCTCTTATCATTCTGGTAACTTGTGAATATTGATAATTTCTACCTCCGTAAAGGTTGTAAATTAAAATTCTTAAGTTGGCGGTTTCTTGACTAATACCATTTTGATGAATATACCAAGGTCATTTCAGTTATCAGTTATCAGTTATCAGCCTTTTTAGTTATCAGTGCCTCCTAGGGAAAATAAAGTAGTAATAATTATTCCTGTGGTTAATAGGTAACTGATTATTGTTTTTATTAGGTCAAAATAAGATTTTTGCATATACAACAATCCTAAATGATTTATGAAAAAAACTCTTTAGGGGTTTGGTCTCTAAACCCTATTTCAAAATGGGATTTGGAAACTAAACCCCTACGGTAAAATGTTACAGCCTAATCTAGTATTACTTGATGCTAATTCTATTTTGGTCGTACTATTTTGGTTGTGGTTAGGAGCTAGGTTGTACAAGGTTATTAGTTGATAGAAACTCTTTTAAAACTTTTCAACTGCTAATTTAGATTTGCTGTGAATCTTACAGAATATGCTAATCTAGTTGAATAAAAAGTCATGCACATAGGCAAAGAACAACGAATAAACTAACTATATCAGAATTTTTCAAGATTTACAATCTGAGATTATTGGAAAATTTTTTTGGAAGCTCTAGAAAATGAAATAAAATTTGGCAGTTACATTAAATTTGCTGGCAACGGAAGTATTGCAGCAGATTTCGGGCAAATGAGGTACAGAGTAAATGCTGAAAATCTTTAAGTGTTCCCTCAAACCTAAAATTTTGTACCTCATAACAACGGGAAGCGCTGTATATGTAAAAATTCCAGGGCGGGTAATGGGAATTTATTGGTGAAAATTTGGGGCTTTCTGAATAAACCCGCTCCTACATAATAAAAATATTAAAATAATCCGCAGAGTTTCAATATCTTAATTTTAATTATTAGAATTATAGACTGTCTGTTATCTAAGTTAGGATTTAAAATTAATGGCACGTTTAGCATTACTTAGCACATCTGATAAAACAGGTCTGATTGATTTAGCAAAAAGTTTAGTTTCAGAATTTGACTATGAAATAATTAGTAGTGGTGGTACTGCTAAAACTCTTAAAGATGCTGGAATTTCTGTGACTAAAGTATCTGACTATACGGGATTTCCAGAAATTTTAGGAGGTAGAGTTAAAACATTACATCCTCGTATTCATGGAGGTATTTTAGCAAGAAGAGATTTGCCTCAAGATATTGAAGAATTAAATGCTAATAATATTCGACCTATTGATTTAGTTGTAGTTAATTTATACCCGTTTAAACAAACAGTTTCTCAACCGGGAGTTACCCTAGCAGAAGCAATTGAAAAAATTGATATTGGCGGACCTGCAATGTTAAGAGCATCAGCTAAAAATTTTGCTCATCTGACAGTTTTATGCAACCCTTCTCAATATAATTCTTATTTGGAAGAGCTGCGGAAAAATGGTGGGGAAGTATACTTAGAATTTCGGCAAAAATGTGCATTAGCAGGATTTCAACATACCGCAACTTATGACCAGGCGATCGCTACTTATTTAGAAGAGCAAGAAACAATTTCTGAGTCAGAAAAATCAGAAAAGGAAATATTTTTTCTCTCCGGCAAAAAAATCAAAACTCTGCGTTATGGAGAAAATCCTCATCAGTCTGCTACTTGGTATCAAAGAGGAATTAATGCTAGTGGTTGGGCGACAAGTAAAATTCTTCAAGGTAAAGAATTAAGCTATAACAATTTAGTAGATTTAGAAGCAGAAAGACGGATTATTACAGAATTTTCTGATGCTCCGACTGTGGCAATTCTTAAACATACAAATCCTTGTGGAGTTGCAATTAATGAGACTCTTTTAGGAGCTTATGAAGCAGCTCTTGCTGGAGATTCTGTTTCTGCTTTTGGCGGAATTGTTGCTTTAAATAAATCTATTGATGCGCCGACTGCTACGGCGATGACTAAGACATTTTTGGAATGTGTTGTTGCTCCTGGATGTGAACCAGAAGCGGAGGAAATTTTTCAGAAAAAATCTAAATTAAGAGTATTAATTTCGCCAGACTTAAACCAGGGTGAGTCGGAAACTATAAAAGTAATTGCTGGTGGTTTTTTAGTACAAGATGCTGATGATGCGATAGATAATTCTAGTGATTGGAAAATCGTTACAGAAAAACAACCCACTGATGAACAAATGGAAGAATTAATGTTTGCTTGGAAGGTGGTAAAGCACGTTAAGTCTAATGCAATTGTCGTGACAAAAAATCGCGCTACTGTTGGTATTGGTGCAGGTCAGATGAATCGAGTCGGGGCAGTAAAAATAGCTTTAGAACAAGCAGGAGAAAAAGCTATTGGAGGAGTATTAGCTAGTGACGCTTTTTTCCCATTTGATGATTCAGTAAAAACAGCAGCAGTAGCAGGAATAAATGCAATTATTCAACCAGGTGGTAGTCTGAGAGATAAAGATTCTATTGCTGCGGCAAATGAATTAGGTTTGGTAATGATACTAACTGGAATGCGTCACTTTTTACATTAGAAATTTTTAAATTTGTACCACAGGCATCTTGTCTATAATATCTTTATTAAAAAAGGTGTATATAGCAATCCGAAATTGCTCGTGACAATTTATTATATAACCTAGATTCCGCACTTCAAAATATAGTAGAAAAAAGGACGTTGATTATTTGGCAAAAATTATGATCAAAAAATAAGGTTTCAAGCCTCCCATTTTCAGGGCGTGAAAAAATAAACTTCAGTATTTAAAACCTCTGGTTGAAGCCAGAGGTACTGATAACTGATAACTAATAACTGATAACTGAAATGACAGTTACTCCACCACAAAACATACCCCAAGAAGTAAAAATTCAACTCCTATTAACAGGAGGGCATCAATATACTATTTATCTTAAATCGGATGCACCCTTACTCCAACTTTTAGCCAAAACATTATTATCTAAACATCAAAAAACTGAAAATTCTACCCTATTTCAAATTCCTCTAGCAGAAGGGCATTCAGCATTATGTTTTCCCAGTGAACATTTAGTAGGAATGGTAACTGAACCACCAATTTATTTACAGCATTTACAACCACAAGACAGTCAATCTAATCTTAAAACTTATACTCCTTCTACTCCTAAAACAGATAACTTAGAATCTCGTTATTTGCTTATAGAAAATTTCCTCACAAATTCAGAAACTCAACAACTACTGAACTATATCTTCCAAAGAAAATCTGATTTTGTACCAACTACAACATCAACTAAAGCTGAAAATTATCGTCGTTCTTTAGTA
Source organism: Cyanobacteria bacterium P01_H01_bin.35 (assembly GCA_038747755.1). Taxonomy (GTDB): domain Bacteria; phylum Cyanobacteriota; class Cyanobacteriia; order Cyanobacteriales; family Microcoleaceae; genus Trichodesmium. The sequence continues at coordinate 1,530 of JBCDJM010000311.1, read as the reverse complement.
TTGCACTCTTTCCCAAAATTCCGAGAATTAATAGTCAAAAGAATTCAAGAAATTTTCCCTGATGTCTTAAACCAATTAAGCATTCCTGTATTTTCAATTGGCGAAATTGAAAGTCAGTTAACAGCTCATAACGATAATAATTTTTATAAAATTCATAATGATAATGGTTCTCCTGACACTGCAACTAGAGTTCTTACTTATGTTTACTATTTTTATCGAGAACCTAAAGCATTTACAGGTGGCGAATTAATAATTTATGATAGTCAAGTTCAAGGAAAACATTATGTCAAAGCTGAAACATTTAACACTATAGAACCTAAAAATAATAGTATTATATTTTTTCTCAGTCGCTATATGCACGAAGTTTTGCCCGTAAATTGTCCTTCTCAAAATTTTGCAGATAGTCGCTTTACTTTTAATGGTTGGATAAGGAGAAATAATTAATAATTAATAATTACAGCATTTTTTAGTGTTAATTAGGGCTTGCTGTTTACGGAAAAAATTAGATATAAAGCTTTCTATTTCAAGAGAAAAAAAGAAATAATATTTCCTTATATTCAATCTGATGGTTTTAACCAAAGGTAATTATCAATTATCCATTATCCATTAATCAATTCTCCCCTACTTCCCTACTCAAGAAAGTGTACAATTATTAAATTGGTGTAATTATGCTGAGTGACAAATATCATCAAAATCTAGTTAAATCAAAATGTGTGAAAATTGATAATTTTTTAACTGAGGGAGAAAATCAAAAAATTCTCGAATCTGTGATTAAACTAGAAGGATATTTTCAAAAAAGTCTTACTAGCTTAAGTAATAATGATTCTGATTTTCGCCAATCAAAAGTATTACATTTAGCACCTATTTCCAAAACTAGAATTAGTCAACGAATTAAATTAGTTTTACCTCAAGTTTTAACTAAACTTGGTCAGCAAGAATTTCCCGTTGCTCGAATAGAAGCACAAGTAACAGCTCATAATCATGGTCATTATTATCAGATGCACAATGATAATGGAACGCCAGAAGTTACTAAAAGAGAAATTACTTATGTTTACTATTTTTATCAACAACCTAAACAATTTTCTGGTGGAGAATTGGTTCTATATGATGAGAAAATAGATAATAATTACTATAAGCAAGCAAATTCATTTAAGAAAATTGCAGTAAAAAATAATAGTATAATTTTCTTTCTTAGTCGTTACTGGCACGAAGTGTTACCAGTAAATTGCCCTTCTAAAAATTTTGCAGATAGTCGCTTTACTATTAATGGTTGGATCTGGAATTAATAATGAATAATTGATAATTAGGGTTTGCTGAATCAAGTATTTTGGTAGGGAAAGGAGTCAGGAGGAATAGGAAATTTAGAGAAAATAACCAGATATTTTATCTCTTTATTTTTCTACTACAGTTAGCTCCAAATCCTATTGATTAAATTAATAATGAATAATTGATAATTAGGGTTTGCTGAATCAAGTATTTTGGTAGGGAAAGGAGTCAGGAGGAATAGGAAATTTAGAGAAAATAACCAGA
>JBCDJM010000310.1:0-8833 GCA_038747755.1 Cyanobacteria bacterium P01_H01_bin.35 | reverse complement strand
GGTGTCAGCAACTACTCAGGCACAGCCAGTATTAACAATAGCACTATTAGTAGCAATTCAGCTCTCATACGTGGGGTACAACAGTGTACATTAATGTATAATCTTGCAGAGCATTTTCACTTAACCTAAATTATACACATATAGATCCTTTACTACCGTTAACTTGAACTATATAATAGCTATTTAAAAAGCCAGAAATAGTTTTTTTAGTTAATAACTCTTAACATTTTTATGTACGGTATTTGACAAAATTTTTTTTTATGATATCCATACTTAATATCAGCAATCGAGTTGTTCTCTCCTTGTTTGTTAGAGAAAAAACTTTACTTAGCTAGAAGGGTATTAAACTAGCTATTAGCTGGACTTTAGTAAAAAAAATAGGAACTAGAAAAGTCTTGGAAAAGTCAATGACATACATATAAGATGATTAGAGATAGGACATGTCTATATTATTAGAATCTCGACTATGCAAAATTAAAGAATTATTTTGAGAGAGCGATCGCCAATACAAATATTTCTTTTACTTGTTCATTTAACTCAGCTCTGTTCCGTTCTAATTTATGATTTTTTGTGCATTAACGAAAATAATATCCCTTTTCAAGAATTGAAGCTTATATCAACCAATATCTAAAAACTTGTAAAATCCTCACTTGATTCTAGAATAAAATAGCCCTGCATCTAACTAAACCATCAAAATTCACAACAAATAAAAAAAGAAGTATTTTAAAATTGAATAATTTTTATAATCCCTACATACTTACCAATACCCTTTACTGATTACTTAATAATTAAACTCTTGAACCAAGCGTATTATTAGTTTTAGTAATTAGTATTATTACAGTGGATGTAATTAATCATAAAGTACAAATTGATTCCGATCATAAATCATCGGTATCTAATCTTCAAACTGAGTTTTTATTACTTAGATCGGGAAATACTTCTTGGACAGCAGGATGAACCAAAACATGGTCTTTAACATTCAATCCCTTAGCCAATGCTGGATTCATTTCTAAAGCTTTACTACCATAATTAGCTAACTGCAATACATAAGGCAAAGTGCTATTATTCAAAGCTTGAGTAGCCGTCCAGGGAACTGCTCCTGGCATATTAGGTACTCCATAATGTACGACACCTAATTCCACATAAGTAGGATTTGTATGAGAAGTAGGATTTAGAGTTTCTACACAACCACCTTGATCAACAGCCACATCAATAATTACAGAGCCAGAACGCATCTGCCCTACCAAACTTTTAGGAACTAACACTGGAGAACGACGACCAGGAACTAAAACTGCTCCTACAAGTAAATCACAATCTCCTACTGCTGCTTCTATAGCAGAAGAACTACTATATAATAACTCTACCCTTGAGCCAAATAGGGTTTCTAAATAAGCCAATCTTTCCAAACTAATATCGAAAATTTGAACTTTTGCGCCCAACCCAACAGCAATTTTAGCTGCCTCCGTACCAACTACTCCTCCTCCTAGAATTACAACCTTGCCAGGGGTAACACCAGGAACTCCACCCAATAGAACACCTCTACCACCTTGTTGCCTTTCCAAAAATCTTGCTCCAAACTGCACAGATAAACGTCCAGCTATTATACTCATCGGAGTTAACAAAGGTAGTCTTTGGTCAGATAGCTCCACCGTTTCATAGGCGATCGCCATCACACCACTTTCAATTAACCTTTCAGTTAACTTCCTATCTGCAGCTAAATGTAAATAAGTAAATAATAGTTGTCCTGATTTGAGAAATTCATACTCTGATGATAAAGGTTCCTTAACCTTGACTATCATTTCACAATTCCAAACCTCTCTAGTATCTGATAAAATATTTCCTCCTGCTTGAAGATAATCATCATCACTGAAGCCTGCACCTAACCCAGCTTCTGTTTCTATGAAAACCTGATGACCAGTTTCACTACACACCCTGACACTTGCAGGAGTTAATCCTACACGAAACTCCTGATCTTTAATTTCTTTTGGGATACCTATTTTCATCCATCATCTCCATTTATGTACTAGAGAATTATATTTTTCACCACTTTACTCTAACTTAAAATCAATCAGCTATATAGTTATAGATAGCAGTCTCTAAGGAAATAGCAAAAAATAAATTATCTAACTTTAAAGAACTATACCTAATAAAGTTTCTCTGCCTAATTTCCCTAGGACCTACCCACGTTGCAGACAACATCCCTACAACCTATCCCACTATTGTAAAAATGCTTATTTACTTAGGGCTTGCTGAAAAAGTCTTTTGCTAAGGCAGGGAGTAGGGAGTAGGGAATAGGTAGAGACGTTGCATGCAACGTCCCTACAGAGTCAAGAGGAATCAGGAGTTATAGAAGACTTACTCGGAAAAATTATCTCTTAACTTAGGCGCCCCTACCTTGATACTCACTTTTTTAGCAATATCAGGCTAAAATCTGGTACTTTTTCACCACTTAAAAATCCTACAACCTTTATCTGTAAATGCTTTGATATTTAATCAGCAAACCCTACTTAAGTAAAATTTTCCTGAAAAGCTGGATTTTTTCTTTTTATCTTTAACAATATTTGGGCTTTTCAGCAGAAATATTATTAGTGGGATAGGTTTTACCTAGTTTTTATATTTAATTTAGAGTAATTGTATATTTTTTTTTAAGTCTCTAACTGCAACACGTACAATTTTCCGGAGCTATCTAAATTTTATTGGCAATTTAGATTAAGAAAAAGAATTTGTCAACCCCTAGACATTTGCTGACTTTCCAGTACAATCAATAGCAAAAATTAAAATCAATAACTTAGGTAATTTAGGGAGGATAGAACCATCAATCAACAATTACATTCAATAGGAGAAACCGAGAAGCAAAATTTATCCCCTGTAAATCAGTCAATACTGAAAATTTGGGGTCCTTCTCGTTTACAAGGAAATATTAATATTAGTGGTGCTAAAAATTCAGCACTCCCTGCAATGGCAGCAACACTACTTTCTTCAGGGGTTTGTCGTTTACGTCAAATTCCATGTCTAGCAGATATTAACACAATGGGAAAAGTTTTATCTGGGCTGGGAGCAAAAATAAAACAAAATGCTAATACTTTAGATATAGATGCAAGTAATCTAGATAATCCTGAAGCTCCTTATGAATTAGTGAGAAAGTTGCGTGCCAGCTTTTTTGCTATAGGTCCTATTTTGGCTAGACTGGGAGTTGCTCGCGTACCACTACCAGGTGGATGTGCTATTGGTGCTAGACCGGTTGACCTTCATGTTAGAGGTTTACAAGCTCTAGGAGCAGAAGTTCATATTGAACATGGTATGGTTAACGCTTATATAAGTGGTAGTAAAAAAAAGTTGCAAGGGGCTAAAATTTATCTTGACTATCCTAGTGTTGGAGCGACTGAAACTTTAATGATGGCTGCGACCTTAGCTGAAGGAGAAACAACTATTGAAAATGCAGCTCAAGAACCTGAAGTAGAAGACCTGGCTAATCTATGTATAGCTATGGGTGCTAATATTCTTGGTGCAGGTACAAAGACTATATTAATATCTGGAGTACCAAAGCTACATTCAGTAGATTATACTATTATACCTGACCGAATAGAAGCTGGGACATTTTTAATAGCTGGGGCGATTACTAATTCAGAGATAACTATTTCACCAGTAGTGCCTAAACATTTGAGTGCAGTTATTTCTAAACTTCAGTCAGTAGGAGTAGAAATTATACAGGAAAAATTCGATAGTTTACGCATTTTACCTGGTGAAATCTTGAAATCTACTGATATTGACACTCAACCATACCCTGGTTTTCCTACAGATATGCAAGCTCCATTTATGGCTTTGCTAAGTGTCTGTTCTGGCAGTAGTTCTGTTACAGAGACAGTATTTGAGAATCGTATGCGCCATGTTTCGGAACTAAATAGAATGGGTGCCAATATTAGAGTCAAAGGAAATCATGCGATTGTCCAAGGAGTACCTAAGTTATCTGCTGCCCCAGTAATTGGGACTGACCTTAGAGCTTCTGCTGCCTTGATTTTAGCAGCGTTAGCAGCAGAGGGCGAAACAACATTTCAGGGCCTACAACACCTGAATCGAGGCTACGAGGAAATAGAAATTAAATTGCAAAAGTTAGGAGCAAAATTGCATAGGGTAGACATAGTTAAAGAAAATGACATTTCTCCAGGGTCTATCTAAAAAAAAATCAAATTCTACTTTAGTAAAAACTCAGTAGATTAGACGTTTTGTTTGATCGGTGGCAAATATTTACTCCGCTTGGCAAAATACCATTCATATTTTTCTACTTCCTGAATCTATATCCCACCCCCTAAATTTGCAGCTCATAACAGCGATAAGTCCTGTAATTGTTCGGGTGTCTTAATAATTAGAACCGATTTTATTAGCTTATAGATGCATAGATGGATGCAAAATATTTTGATATTTAATATTTGATTGTGCTAATATATCCAAGGTAGGCTTGGACTATAGCAAATATGGGTTTGACAACAACAAAACTAATTGGTTTAAAGGCAAATCATTTTCGCCATCCCCTAGATTTAGAGGCAACTAATGCTTTGAAGCAACTGCCTGGTCTAGACTTATTAGTTAGACAATTATTGGGTCCATTAGGCGAACAATTTTTCTATCTGGAAAATATTGCATCTAGTGTTCTAGTCAGTGAAGCACAATTGCCAAATTTACACAAAACACTATTAGATGCTTGTCAAGCACTCGATCTAGAACCACCCCAATTATACGTTCGTCAACATCCTGTCCCTAATGCTTATACATTTGCTATGCGAGGCAAGCAACCTTTTATTGTTGTTCATACATCTTTGATAGAGTTGCTTAACTTAGAAGAAATCCAAGCAGTATTAGGTCACGAACTAGGACATTTGAAATGTGAGCATGGAGTATATCTTACCTTAGGTAATTTAATCGTACTTGCCGCTGGACAAATTTCTACATGGGGTGGTATAATAGCTCAAAGATTACAAAATCAAATACTAGAATGGTTAAGGTGTGCCGAATTCAGTTGTGATCGAGCAGCACTTCTGGCCACACAAAATCCTAAAGTAGTTGCATCAGTCTTGATGAAGCTAGCTGGTGGTTCTCCAACCATATCACCGAAACTTAATGTTGATGCTTTTTTGGCTCAGGCAAGAGCTTACAATGAATTTAGTCATACAGAATTGGGTGAAGTTTTAAGAGAACTTCAAACAGCTCAGTTAAGTCATCCATTACCTGTATTGAGAGCTAAAGAAATTGATAAATGGGCTAGTAGTAAAAAATATCAGGATCTGTTGCAAAGTTTAGCAACAGATGTATACAATAATAAAAGTAAGGGCGGGTGGCGAAATTGGTAGACGCACCACACTCAAAATGTGGCGACTTCGGTCGTGAGAGTTCGAGTCTCTCTCCGCCCATAGTAATTTATTTGATTTGAGAATCGTAGATTTAAGAGTAATAATATTGTTAAACATGGCGAAACTAAAAAGATGGGAATCTCCCCGTAAACAAGGGAGAAATATTAAAGGCAAAGGGGGAGCTGCGAGGTTAAGACAAATCAAAAAGCAGCAAAAAATACTTAGAAAAAAATTAGACATTCAAGAAAAAGGGAACCATGCTTCCCTTTTTTTTTGTTGGCTAGGTTGGCGACTGCCTGAATATAGTCATTTCAAATAAGGATGAAACACTTTTTTGGCTGAAACCCTCTAAAGGAAAGAAACACTTGTCCCAGTCTTATTCAGAATGACTATAGTATTCAAATTTTCGCTATTTATATCTTTGAGCTTGTATATTAGGACAAACAGTCTCTCTTACCTGATTAGTTGATGGTTGCTCCTGCCAATGTTGAAGAATTTCTTCCAACTCTCCTTTTAAATTTTCCAATGCTTCTATCTGAGAACTAATTTCTTGGACTTTACTGGTTAATTTCTGCTTAACCTCTCTACAGGGTAGTTCACCTCGATCTCTAATGACCAAGATTTCCGAAATTTCCCTTAAGCTCAACCCCAAGGACTTGGCTCGTTTAATAAAACTCAGCCTCCCAAGTACCGATTCTTCAAACAAGCGATAACCAGATTGAGAACGTTCTACAGAAGGTTTCAGTAAACCCATATCCTCATAGTACCGGATAGTCTTAATTGGCAAACCACTAACAGCAGCAACTTGTCCTATTTTCATGGAAGATAAATGATTTCTGGGTTATGGAAGATGCTTTTTATTTCTGTTGAGCATTGGTAGTTGTGGGCGAGATGAATTGGGAGGGAGATAGTATTCTGGAATAGGAGTAGCTTGGTTAAGATGAGAATGGTTCCTAAAGCAGAAACGCAATATGATGGCCACTCCTACTGTTCCCATCCCTAGACCAAATAAAGACCAACTTGAACCTACACCACCAATTACAGCATCAACAGCTCCTACTGTGACTATAAAACTTACTACTGGATCTTTTCGATAAGCTATTTTCAGAATTCTTGGCAATAAAGCGTTCATCATAAGTTTAATTTAATTTCATCTAGACTTTCAGTATATTTTGTTCTGCTCAAGAGAATTAAGTTAAGAATCTTACTCTCTTAATCTTAGTTATGTTAACTTAATTAACTATACTTCCATCTGAAACTTGAAATCCGTAAATTAGTTTTGATTTTATTTCAATGTTATTGAGAGATCCTTACTATCTGGCCAATGAAGCATTGTATTTGTGGCAAAACCAACCAATATATCTTCCAGTTTCACTAAAGTATTAAATTCTCAACTAGATGGGATGAGTTATTAGATTCATATTATTGTATTGTATCCATAATAATGCAACGATTAGAGATAATCCTCCTAAATAATATGAGCTATGTTTTCACTAGCATTAGCTTAGAGAATAGGAATTTAACGTATAATATTATCAATTGATCAAGGTATTAAATATTTTCTCTTAATTCCTAAGATTTATGAAATTTTCAGACTTTTAAATTTATACTACTATTTAACTGATAATTCAAATCAGCTACTTAATATCAATTCTAAGAATTAAAACCACTGAAATGCTTGGAAGTTATATCTATTATTGTCAAATTTATTAAAGGCATCTCAGTTCTCTTTGATATCTCGCTTAAAACACACACAAAGGCATTCAAACTACCCCAAATTTTCATTAAAGTATTAGATATTTTCTCTTATTCCTAAGATTTATGAAATTTTCAGACTTTTAAATTTATACTACTATTTAACTGATAATTCAAATCAGCTACTTAATATCAATTCTAAGAATTCAAATCACTGAAATGCTTGGAAGTTATATCTATAATTTTCTAAAATTGTCAAATTCATTAAAGGCATCTCAATGTTCTCTTTGATATCTCGCTTAAAACACAAAGGCTTTCAAACTACCCCAAATTTTCATTACAGTACAGGTGAATTAATTGCTACAGATAATTAATTCTTGATTTTTCTAAAAATTGTGCATTATTATGAAATTTTGGCAAGTGATATAGAAGTTGTTGGTAGAGTTTATCAGAATACTGTAGCTGACCAACAACAATCCTTTAAAATACTTGAGGTAGACTCTTGGTTCAATCTCTATTATAATATTTACCTCAAATAACTAGGTATATCTTAAAATCCTAATTGAGACCTAACCAAGAGAGTAGACCTTCTCCAGTAAAGTATTCAATTGCTAAAGTCAACACAAAGCCAATCATCGCGGCTCTACCATTCAGACGTTCTGCGTATTGGTTAAATCCGAACTTTGGCTCGTCCAAATTAGGTGTAGTAGTAGGTTGTGGTTGTGTCATCATAAATTGGCCTCAAATTTAATAGTATTTCTAGATAGAGTTGTTTCTTTACAATTCTTAAATATATTCTAAAAGCAGTTGACCGAACGTCAACTATATTTGTGCAAAAATTTTAGAGAAGTGACAATATACAAGCAGAAGAAATTATGTCAAATTCATCAGACTCCGCTTCTTCCTTACCACCCGCAGTTGAACAGGTGGCAAAGGTCCTCCGATTAGGCGGATGGATTTGCTTTTGGGTACAACTTGTGCTAGGGACAGTTTCCGGCTTGATTTTTCTTTTTGCTGTAAGTATACTAGGCCAGAAAACGGGAGCAGGTACAGGAGGTGGATTATTCTTTGCAGTTTGTGGTCTTGTGGTACTAGGATTCAGCATCTTCTTGTCATTTAGTTACACTCGTTTGGCAAGGCAATTGCGATCGCCTACACCTTCTTTAAGGCCAAGTAGAGCAGATACAACTCAACAAGTAAAAAGGACTTTAATTACTAATTTGGTTGGAATGACCCTAAATTTATTAGGAGCAGAAGCAATTGGAGGTATTTTATTAGGGGAATCATTAGTTAGTGGCTCTTTTACGTTCAACCCTACACAACTAGAAAAATTTACACTAGATATTTTTATAGTATTGGGTAATACTCACATAATTGTGGCTCATTTTGTCGGAATTGTAGTGGGACTATTTTTGCTTGACCGAGTTTACAAGTAGTTAAGTTGACAGTAGAAAAAGTTTTGGTAGTCCTGAATAATAATGGTAGAAGGGGACGAACAACGCCTGGTACTGGAAAAGTATGTTCCTGTGTCTATGACATAAGAATAATTAGAATGCAGTACACTACTTTGCTAATTAGTAGATCAAAGCTATTAGTGCAAAAAATATTCTAGTGCAGGATGGCAGAAATAAGTGCCCAGTAGGAGCCATGGCTTCTTCCTGAGATAGAATAGGAGGGAGGTGCAATCGCGCTCGGAAAATAAATGGTCAATAGCCAAGCTAAAAATGATGAGCATTGAGTTTGATGCTTGAGCCAGTATGAACATGACATCTGAATCTGGTTAATCATCCTCT
>JBCDJM010000309.1:0-8884 GCA_038747755.1 Cyanobacteria bacterium P01_H01_bin.35 | reverse complement strand
TAATTAAATTTTTTACAAAATTAAATGGTGGATTCGAGAAGAATGTCTTGCCCAGTTGGCTAAAATGGTTAAAAGCTCCTGGCGGATATTTTTTTTACTGGGGTGAATATCCTGCATATAGCAGGCAAGAACCTGTTTCAAGAGTTCTTATTTACTATGTAGAAAAGTTCTTTGATGATCGTAAAGTAAAGATAGTTGTCAATGAAATTGTAAAAATGGTAGAGATTCCGTCATCTGATAATATCACAACTTGAGCGACTTCCTAGCTGTAACGGCTTGCAAACAAAAACGCCTCGGCTCGCAAACAAGAGAATTTTCAGCATTCTCCTGTGATTATTCTTTATCCTTTATTCTTTTTGTGATTGAGCCGATATTCTCGATCGCCATCCGTGTTAATTCCCTTAGTTAGTCTTGGCAACTATAAATCATTGCCTACCCCATCATATTGAGTGGATACAAAAATTCTGTAAAATTAGCTTCTTACGCTTATACTTGGAGAAAAAAGTGAGTCAAGCAAAATTTCTGCAGGTTCCCTGTGGTAAAAAAATTGACTTCATATATAGCGCTACGCGCTAGGGAATAGGGAATAGGGAATAGGGAATAGTAGACTAATAAAGGGTTTTAGGATTTAGAAATGTCCTAACCTAAATGCGTAGCGCTATAGAATCAGCTTGAACAATCATCATTGCAACGATAGGAAACAATCTCCTAAACCCTAGAGATTGCTTCCTTCCACTCCGTTCCAGTCGCTGCGGAGGCAGGCTATAGTAATAATTGTCAGGATTTGATATCACAGCACAGTAACGTTGAAGTAAACGCCTAATTTATATCTGCTGATACTTGAATCCTTTGTTTTTCCTTCAAAAACCAGGAGATGTTTCCACAATACTAAGCAATTCATTAATTTCTGTAATTGATTTTATCCCCTCATCTGCTACCAAATTATGAGCATTAGTAGTAGGATGTATCAGATCAAAAAATAGAAAATCATCAGGGTTATTGGGACCAGAAGCTAAGAAACTATCTGTGACATTTGTAAACCCAAAATCACCAGGATTAGTAATTATATTATCAAGTACAGTCTGAGTATCAAGATTAATAATATTAATATTTGGGTCTTGTTCCAATATTGGGGAAGCTGCTGCTAAGGCACTATTATGACCTTCAGTTAATAAAGTTAATCCCTGTTGTTGTTCCGGAGGAAGAGACTGTGCTAGTGGGGTTACTCCTAAGTCTGGCAAATTTGGTAAAACAAAATTTCTGGCTCCAATGCTGGCAAGTTTATTTACTGCCACTGATAAATTACCGACACTTGACTGGACATCCAAATTTTCACCACCTAAATAATCATTCGAGCCTGCAAACACCACATATAAAGCATTTGGATCGGTGGCTGGAGTTTCTGCAATAAAATTATCAATTTGTGTTTGTAAACCTATTAATAGTGGGGGCGCTCCCTCTGGTAATAAGTTATTGGTAGTATTGATAATTCCTGTGGTTGCTCCATTGACAGCAAAATTGAGGTTAGGGTCAGATGTTACTGCTAACTGAGGCGCGAGAGTTTCTACCCATAGAGGACCGTTGCTGGTACGCCCCTGAAAATAGGGAGGACTTGGTGGCAACAAACCACCTGTAGCAGCAAAAGCATTCCCTGTATCAGACAAACTATCCCCAAATACATAAATATCGCTAAATAATAGCCGTGGCAACCGACCTTCAAATTGACCAAAATTGAGAAAGTGTTCTGTAGTGGTAAGTGGAGTAGTTGCTACTGCTTCGGCGACACCTGGATAACGGTCTAGATAAAAACTGGTGTTGAGTAAAGCACTGGGGTCTCGTGGTTCAAACTGACCAAAGTTGATAAAGTGTTCTGTAGGAGTGAGAATATTTTGTTCTACAACAGTTGCAACACCGGGGTTAGCAGCGAGATAAAAGTTGGTATTGAAAATCGCACTTGGGTCTCGTTGTTCAAATTGACCGAACCTAATAAAGTGGAAAAGACCATCGCTGATAGTACCATTGGCAACTGCTTCAGCTACTCCTGGGTTCGTTTCGAGATAAAATTGTTCGTCAAATAGTTGGTTTATTGTTAATGCCATAGTTTATCAAGTCAAAATTCAAAAGTCAAAATTCAAAAGTAAGAGTTTATAGGCTCAAAACTTTTACGCTAGAGTAATTTCAGGAAATTATTGCACGTTTCAGTATAACATAAGTAGTTTTGACACAAAAACCAGGTTTATCAAGGAAATTTCCTGATTTTAAAAATAATCAGGGCAATAAGCCCGGTTTCTTATTTTGGTCTGTAAGTCTTGTTAATGATAATACAATTTCTGCCAATCTTTTTGCAGCTCCTGGTTGACCTCGTAAACTTCGCAGGCGATCGCTCATTTCTTCCAACTTTTCTGGATGGTTTAAAAATTCTAACACCAACTCTGCTACTTTTTCTGGTTTGAGTTTTCCCATTAATTCTGGTACTATTTCCTCTTTTGCCCAAATATTCGGCCAAGCAAACAGTTGCCCTTTACGCACTACTAACCAATTAATTATGGTAGCAAAAGCAGCGCCGACTCCTGGTAAATTTGCTAGTAACCCTGGTAAACCATCCCACGCTCTCATAATATCTAATTGTTGAGTGGGTAATAAAACTATCATTGGTACTGCTAAAGAACCTAGTTCAGCAGTATTGGCACCAACAGTAGTCAGACAAAGACGACATTGGGAAAGTAGGTCATAAGCAGGAGTGCGAGTTATCAATTCTATTTCTACACCTCCAGTTGTAAGCAGTTTAGGATTTTTGATTTCATAGGAATTACCTGAAGCAACTAAGAAACCGGGTTTATTCCCCAGATCGTTGTCTTTAAAATGAGTTCTCGATAAACCCTGTTTCTGCGTCAGTGGTGTCTCCAAACCTGCTGCTTGCTCTTTATTCTTTGTTTCTTTGCTATCCGAAGAAGGTATTAATAATTTTGCTCCCACACCACCCATTTTTTCAATTGCCGGATTTTTTTGCGGGTCAGCAAAATTAGCTAAAGTTTCTAACTCAAGAGTTGGAGCAACTGGAATAATAAATCTAGTTTGCGGACGAATTTTGTGTATATGTTCAGCGATCGCTAAAGTTAAAGGTACACCCAAAGACAACTTAGTAGGTTTCGATCCTGGTAATAACCCAATTAACTCTATACTATTATTCTCTTCTGAACCTCCAGAAAAACAACTTCCAACTCCTGACTCCTGTACGGACGTTGCATGCAACGTCCCTACGACTCCTGAATTCTGATTTCTAACTTCATTCATCAAGTCTCCCACTACGGTAAATTTATCTGCATATTTTGGAGGTACCTGAGACACTACTTCGTGCTTCATCAAACCAAATTTATCTATCCAACGCCACCATCTAGCATCCCACTCAGCATAAATAACAGTGCGATAACCCAAACGTTTTCCCACCATAACAGTAAAAAATTGGTCTCCACCAAGAAATAAAACTACTCCTTGGGGATACCAATTCCAATTTTCTGCCGTCTTACCCATTAGCAAAAATTGCCAAAAATATTCTGCTGGTTGTACCCGATCTACTTCTGGATAGGAACGAGCGATCGCTACTTCTTTTCCAGTAGCATGAGGACAAGGTGAAAGAATAACAGAAATTCTTAGATCGATCTTTGCTTGTTGTCGCAACTGTTGTACAACAGGTCTTACCCAGGTAATTAATTCTCCTGGACCATTTGATAGGATGACAATATCAACTTTCTGCATAAGGGTTATTTTAGTTATCAGTTATCAGTAGCTTCTACTAAAGTATTAGGTACTAGCAAACTTTTCTTATCTACAACCTATAATATCAAATTCCGCAGAAACCGGGTTTATGGGAGATAGATTTTTATATTGGGGTCTTTAATATAAACCCGGTTTCTATGCTTTATTTAGTACAGGATTTGATATAGCGCTAGGGAATAGGGAATAGGGAATAGTAGACTGTGAAAGGATTCCAGGATTTATAACTGTCCTAACCTTAATGCGTAGTGCTATATAACCTAATATACTAACTAAATGAAACTAAATTATAGGAGAAAATGCAATGACAGAATTAATAGATGCTGCTAAAGTTGGAGATGTTGCTCAAGTTGAAACTTTGCTGAATGAGGGTGCGGATATTAATGCCAGAAACTCAGAGGGTTCAACTGCTTTAATTACTGCTGTTGAAGCTGGCCATGTAGAGATAGTGAAAAAATTGCTGGTTGCTGGTGCGGATGTCAACGGTAATGATAATGATGGTTGGGTTGCTTTGATGGGTGCTGCTGCTAGTGGCAACCAGGGAATTATGCAACTGTTGTTAGATGCTGGTGCTGATATTAATGCTACTACTAATTTTGGTTTGACTGCTTTGATGACTGCTGCTGGTAGTGGTCATATTAGTGTAGTGCAAACTTTATTAGAGAGGGAAGCAGACATTGGAGCGAAGGATAACAATAAATGGACGGCTTTAGTTTGGGCAAATTCGGAAGGTCATAAGGATGTGGTGGAGTTGCTGAAGCAGGTACGGGATAAGTAGGGTTTGCGCTCAAAAGTCTTTTTTAAGGAGCAGAGAGTAGTTTTACAGATATCTTTATGATTAGTAGACCACAAAGTAGGGACGTTGCATGCAACGTCCCTACAGGGTTATCATTTTTTGAATGTGGTTCATTCTTTAACAAAAAAATATCTACTCCATGCAGCAACTAAACCGCCTACAAATTCCGATTTTATGTCTGATTTTTTTCCCTGTTTTATTCATGGGAATTTGCATCCTCCAATATAGTGTAAATTTTCCTTTTTCTGACCAATGGCCTCTGGCAATTATGTTTGAGAAAATCTATGCTGGCAATCTTTCTTTTAGTGACTTATTCGCTCAATTCCACGAAAGTAGAAAATTTTTTCCCAGGCTAATTTTTATAGGTTTAGCTTATTTGACAAATTGGGATGTCAGATATGAAATGTTGGTAATTTTTTTGTTGACTTGCATTGTTTCTTTGAATGTCTATTGGTTAAGTAGGTTAACTGTAAAAGGTGGTTTTGTTACTCAATTTTTTCTCTTAGCAATTTCTAACCTACTAATTTTTTCTCCTGCCCAATATGAAAATTGGCTTTGGGGAATTCAGGTTGTAGTTTATATTCCTATTGCTTGTTTGACTGGCTGTTTAGTCATTGCTCAAAAAAATTTGAGTTTAAGAATAAAGTTTATAATTTGTTTTTTTCTTTGTACGGTTAGCACTTTTTCTTATGCCAATGGAATGTTGACTTGGGTATTAGTGTTTCCAGCGTTAGTAATTTTAGCTTCAGGAAAATGGCAGGAAATTTTTACTAAAAATATTTGGATAATTATTGGTGGTTTGTTGGGTTTTGTCGCTAACGTAGTTCTGTATTTTTATGATTACCAAAAACCTGATAAACATCCCAGTTTCTTGTCAGCAATAAGTCATCCAGTTGATACATTTCATTATTTCCTGACTTTTTTAGGCGCTCCTTTAGCATTTGAAAATTTAACTGTGGCGACAATAGTTGGAGCTTTAGTATTTGGTTTATGGATGTTTCTTTGTTGGCAACTTTTTGGATTAGTTAAAACAGACTTTTTGTTATTACATCGTCTCATTGTTTGGCTAATAATTGGAATTTATGCAATTATTAGTGGAGCTGTAACGGCTGTAGGTAGAGTTGGTTTTGGCGTTGGTCAAGCTTTGGCTCCAAGATATACAGCTTTTTCATTATATTTGATGGTTTCTTTAATTTATCTACTAGCTATTTTTTTGCAGTTAATTAGTCAAAACAATACTAGGAAAAAGTTAATTAGATATAGTTCCTTATTACTTATTAGTGTTTTCTTAGTTTTACATATTAATACAACTATAAATGCTTTAGATAGGATGAGCGATCGCCGAGTCATCTTACTTCAAAGTAAAGCTTGTTTATTGACGATAAATGTTATCCATAAAGATGAATGTTGGGTAATGAAAAGAAGTCCTGAACCTTTAAGAGAGACAGCTAATATTTTAGATAAATTAGGTTTTTTACAACCAGGTTTAGTCAAGAGTAAAAATATTCAATATATTGCAGAAGAGCCTAAATCAGATTTAATTTATGGTTATTTTGATACAGTAAATCAAATTGATAATCAGACTTATATTGCTAATGGTTGGGCAACATTACCAGAAAGAGGCGAAGTTGCTGATGGAGTAATTTTGACTTATGAAAATTCCAAGGGAGAGGCAATAATATTTAAGTTAATTAATCAGAGAATGCCGAGACCTAGTGTCAGGGAATATTTTAATAATTCAACTTATTTATATTCCGGTTGGCAAAAATCTTTTTCTGTTGAGGAAATTCCGCAAGGAACAGTTAAACTTAAAGCTTGGGCATTTGATACTGAAACTGGCAAAGCTTTTTTATTAAACCAAACTCAAGTAATTAATTAGGGTTTGCTAAAAAAGTCTTTTTTAAGGAGTACGGACGTTGCATGCAACGTCCGTACGGGAGTAGGTAGGGAGCTTGCATAACAAAAATGCGTTTAATGTTGCGCAGCAAAACGTCCCTACACTCCCATGCTCAACAAAATGTAGAAATTTTTTTGATAAATGGTATTATTCTGCCCTAAAAATTTGTGCTACGGTCAACTCTAATTCTGGAAAAGTAGAAGATTTAATGAGCTCGTTCTCCTTAAATTGAGTGGATTTATACTCACCATTTTCTAAGGTATTAACTGTAAAAGTTGGGCTTTTAGGATAACCGATAAATTTTCTTCCCCCTAATCCCAAATAATCCACAATCCAATATTCTTTAATACCCATAGTCTCATAAGCATCTAACTTCAGAGCATAATCATCGCTCCAATTACTACTAACAATTTGAATTACTAACTTAATTGACTTACCATTAATTAAAGTAGATTCTTTTTCCCAACGAGGTTCATTTTGAAGAGAATCTCGACTAACAACAATTACATCTGGTTCATAACCTGATAAATTATCAGTTTTGACAATACATTCTTTGGGTATAAAGTAAGGCAACCCTAAATGCCTAATTTCTATACTTAATTCAGCGATTAAAAAGCCTGCAATTTGAGAATGTTGACCTCTAGGTTTAGGCATTTGAGTAATCACTCCGTTATGTAATTCATAGTGGTATTCCGACTCTTCTGGATACCAGTTAATAAATTCGTCAAAATTACTAAAATTTGTCTTATTAAGTGCTTGGATCATAATTGATTGATTTTTATACTTAATTATATTATTGATTATAACTCATATTCATTATGAATAGGTTGACAATTATAAATAAGATATGTATGATTTGGGCGAGGTAAGAGTTAAAGACTATGAAAAATATTGATTATTCTGTAGTAATTCCCATATTCAATGAATCAGAAATTATTCCTGAACTCTGGCGTAGATTATCAGATGTTTTAGACAGACTCGATAGCAACACTGAAGTAATTTTTATCAATGATGGGAGTGTAGATAATTCTTTTGAATTACTAAAAGAAATAAGTCAGAAAAATACAGAAGTAAAAATTATTAACTTTTCGAGAAACTTTGGTCATCAATGTGCTTTATCTGCTGGAATAGATCATGCGAATGGAAAAGCAGTTATTCTCATGGATGGAGATTTACAAGATTCTCCAGAAGCAATTATTAGTTTTTCACGACTTTGGCAACAGGGATATGATGTGGTTTATGCCATTAGAAAAAATCGTAAAGAAAAATGGTTAAAAAGATTAGCATTTAAAAGCTTTTATTACATCCAAAGAAGGTTGTCAGGAATTGTCACTCCAATGGATGCAGGAATCTTTTCATTAATGGATAGAAAAGTTATTCTAACTTTACGGCAAATGCCAGAAAGGAATAAATATTTAAGTGGTTTAAGAGCTTATGCTGGATTTAAACAAATAGGAGTTTATGTAGAACGGGGTCCTCGATATAGAGGTGAGCCTAAAGTGTCGGTTTCTAAGTTATTTAAACTTGCTTTTGATGGGATATTTTCTTTTTCAACAATTCCTCTAAAAATAGCAACTATTCTAGGTTTAGTATCGGCAATTGTATCTTTTATTATTGGCTTAATTGGTCTTTACGTTAAATTTGTTTTAGGACAAGAATTTTTATCCTGGGCTTATGGTTTAACTACTACATTTTTTATGGGAGGAGTGCAACTGCTTTCTTTAGGAATTATCGGAGAATATATCGGTCGAATTTATGACGAAGTTCGCCAAAGACCTTACTATATTATTAACGAAAAAATCGGCTTTGAAGAAGAAAATTAATTTGTCAGTATTTCCTATAGAATGCTGCGCAAACAGCTTTTAGAAATTAATTAAAAAAATGAATTTTACGGAGATAATAAAAATAAAAGATATTAATTTGACCGCAAAAAAAATACTAAGCAACAACTTCCCTATTTTATATTCCATAGGCTTATGTTTAGTAATACTGCCAGCAATTTTGATGGGAATATTAATTATTACCTACAGCGTTAATATTCCCTATTGGGACCAATGGAATCTCATGCCTCAATTATTTATCAAAATCTCCCAAAATTCTTTGTCATGGCAAGACTTAATTGCTCAACATAATGAAAGTAGAAAATTATTTCCACGGCTAATTTTTCTCGGACTAGCATATTTAACTAACTGGGATGTGAGGTATGAAATGTTGGCAATATTTTTTTCGGCTTGTCTAGTTTCTCTAAATATTTACCGCCTCAATAGATTAACCGTAAAATTTAATATATTCCCAAGTTTACTCATAGCTTTTTTAGCAAATATTCTCATATTTTCTGCAATTCAATATGATAACTGGTTTTGGGGAATTCAATTAGTAGTTTTCATGCCTATTGTTTGTATTACTACTGCAATTTC
>JBCDJM010000308.1:0-8908 GCA_038747755.1 Cyanobacteria bacterium P01_H01_bin.35 | reverse complement strand
TCGGATTGCTGGGCATCGAATTAGAGTAGAAGATATTGTTATTTGCCATGAAAAAATGGGTCTTTCACCAGATGAAATTGTCTCTCAATATCCTAGTATTACTTTAGCTGATGTTTATGCTGCTTTGACTTATTATCACGACCATTTAGAGGAGATTAGGCAACAAATTTTGGAGGATGAAGAATTTGCTAGAGCAATGCAAGCTGAAACTCCTTCTTTAGTGGCAAAAAAACTACGAGAAAGTCATGGTAGAAAAGATTAAATTTCACCTGGATGAAAATGTTCCTAATGCAATTGCTGATGGTTTAATGCGACGAAATATAGATGTAACTACTACTTCTGAGGCAGATTTAATTTCTATTTCAGATGAGGAACAATTGATATTTGCTACGAATCAAAATCGGGTTATTTTTACTCAGGATAGAGATTTTTTACGACTCCATTATGCTGGTTTTTCACATAGTGGAATTGCTTATTGTATTAAGGGAAGTCGTTCAATTGGTGAAATTTTACGCGGGCTAATTCTGATTTGGGAAGTATTGGAACCTGAAGATATAATCGGAAAAGTTGAGTTTTTGTAATCTAAAGGGTTTTACCAGAAAGCGATCGCTCCTAAAATGTGTTTGATTCAGGAAGGAGCGATCGCTTCTAGAGGAATGACTCTAACTAGATTTTGGTACTAAAATAAACAAGTCAGTTAACAAGTATAATTATGAATATAAAAGTAGTATTAGAACCAAATGAAAAAAGTGGATATACTGTTTATGTTCCATCACTTCCGGGTTGTATTAGTGAAGGGGAAACCATTGAGGAGGCAATGACTAATATCCAAGAGGCGATATAACTTTACCTTGAACCTATTGAGGATGAGTTTCATAAGTCAGCAGGGGCGATCGTCAAGGAATTAGCTTTATGAGTAAAGTTCCCAATCTTTCCTACAGGCAAATTATTGCTTGCTGCTTTAAAACGTGATGGTTGGGTAGTAGTGCGTCAGCGGGGTAGTCATATTCGATTGCACAAACAAATGCCAGATGGAGTTTGAAAATTGACGGTTCCAGCTCATCGCTCTGTCAAGCGTTCGACTTTAGCTACAATTTTGAAACAAGCAAGAATAGACCTTGACAAATTCCTAGATTTGTTGTGATTTTGCTGCATTGATTCGAGGTTAGCTTTTTCTAGAGTGAAGTTGTTTGAGTTTAATAGCGATCGCCTCAAATAATGTTTGGTAGGGGCGATCGCTCGTTCGTAGTAACGACGTAGAACTTGCAGGATGCCTGTTCGTATAGATTTTGTGGTGAGTTCCGGGGATTAGGTTAGCAACGGATTTTGAACGGATGTAACCGAAGTTTTTTATTTGTTATACACAAAAGCTTCAGCTACGTTCATTGCTTCACCAGCCGATGACGCTTTGCCTGCATAAGCATAGTGGTCAAACAAGTCCCACGCCACGCAAACGTAAACTTCCTTGCTCGATGGATTCCATTCAACATCGCACTTATTACCTTTTCCAGATTTTACACTACCAATTTTTTGACGAGGCATTTTCGCTTTCTCCTTTTTTGGTTTATTTGTTTTGTCAGCAGCTAAATGGTATTAGCAGCCCCTTTGTTTTGCGACCTGATTAATGAATTTCCCCTTGTAATACCTCTTGAGGAACGCCACTAAAAGCAGGTTCTACCGCAAAAAGCATTGGGCAACTTTTCGGAACACTTTTCTTGAGTTCCTAGTGTTTTAATCATTAGTCTTCTCTGTTTAAGAGACGCCAGTTTTAAAAAAGCTAAAAGCAAGATAGTTCTGTTTCAAAGCAGAAAGATTGATTTTCATCAAGCTGACGTTTAATTAAGATTAAATTTGCCCGATAATATTCTGCCACCCAAAATCCGCCTCTGCCAAGCCCTAAAAAGACCATTTAGGGGGGAATTTCTCAATCCCTTAAACCTTCACAAAAGGGGAAAAAAGGGGATTTTATTCCAAAAAGGGGGAAAATGTGGTAAAAAAGGGGGTAAATCTTTAACCCATACTCCGACCCAATCTAAAATCTATGGACATTCAAGAAGTCTTAAATTGGACCGACGAGCAAGTTCGGGCTAAAACGGGAAAAGGGCTGGATTCCCTACAGAAGGCAATTTTAGAAGGAGTCTGGCAGCGTCAAGGATATAGAGACATCGCAGACGACTGCCACTGGACTACGGATCATGTTAGAAAGATGGCTTCAGAACTGTGGAAACTTCTGTCGGATGTTTTCGGAGAAGATGTTAGAAAAGCTAATGTTAAAGCTGTTATAGAAAATGGGGTTTTTTCTTATATTTCAAACGTACAAATTGGTGATAAAAATAGTTTTTGCAACGAAAATTCCTCCCATCCAAAAGCAGGAAAAAAACGCTCCACCGCCAACCCAAATAAGGTTAAAACGGAAAAACGCCACGACCTCACCGAAGCCCCAAAAAGCGATCGCCTCTACAACCGCACCGAAGAACTAAACCTCCTCAAACAATGGATACTCGAAGACAACATCCCCATCGTTACCGTCATCGGGTTATCCGGTATCGGCAAAACCGCTCTTGCTGTCGAACTCATCGCCCAAATTAAAGACAACTTCGATCGCATCCTCTGGCGCAACTGTACCGACACCCCAACCTTAAAATCCCTCAAAACTCACTTAATCCAATTTCTCTCTCCAAACCGACCAACAAAACCCCCATCTCTAACAGACTGTTTACGGCTCCATCGTTCCCTCATCGTACTCGACGACTTCCAAGAACTATTTAGCACCGGAGAATTAGCCGGTACTTATCTGCCAGAACATGAAAATTACGGTAAATTTTTTCAACAAATAAGTACATTATCCCACCAAAGTTGTTTGTTACTCCTGAGTCAAGAACAACCAAAAATAACATCAGGCAATAATCATTGTCAGACCTTAAAACTTGATGGTTTAGGAAAGTCAGCAGCAGCGATTTTAGAAGGTAGAAACTTAACAGATAAAGATAAATGGTTAGACTTGATAAATCTCTATAGTGGAAATCCTTTATGGCTAAATATTATTGCTGATGCGGTAGAAGATTTATGTGATGGAAATATCGCTCAATTTTTATCTTGTAAAAATCTATATTTAGGAGATTTAGAACCAATTCTTGAGAGAATTTTTCAGCGTTTGTCGGAGCTAGAAAAACAAGTAATATTTTGGATAGCAAGTCAAGAAACAGCAGTAGATATTTGTAATACTCCCCCAGATTTTCGACTCTCCCACTCAGATTTATGGAAAGCAATACAATCATTAAAAAGACGTTGTTTAGTAACGAAAAAAGATAATCTATTTGCTATTTCAACTGTGCTGAAGCAGTATATTATAATGAAATAATCATTATTACTGAACTAAAAACTTGAACTCCTACTTTCAAAAATTTCTATGTCTCAAAACACCTTAACATCAACAAAAATTCCACCCCTAGAAAACGGCGATAAACTTAATTGTATTGAATTTGAAAGGCGTTATGAACAAATGCCTCATATCAAAAAAGCCGAACTAATTGCAGGAATTGTTTATATGGCATCACCTTTAAGAATTAATCAACATGGAGAACCTCATGCTTCAATTATCACATGGCTTGGTTTCTATAAAGCTTTTACTCCTAATACTCAACTAGGGGATAATTGTACAGTACGTCTTGATGCAGAAAATGAACCTCAACCGGATGTTTTACTAAGAATTACTGTTGATGGGCAATCAACAATTAGTGAAGATGGCTATGTAGAAGGTGCGCCAGAATTAATTGTAGAAATTGCAGCTAGCAGTGCGTCTATTGATTTACATCAAAAATTAAAAATATATCAAAATAATCAAGTACAAGAATATTTAGTTTGGCGGATTTATGACGGAGAAATTGATTGGTTTAGGCTAAAAAATGGAAAATATATTAAACTTAAACCCAATGAACAAGGTATTATTTGTAGTGAATATTTCCCTGGCTTATGGTTGGCTCAAGAAGCTTTACTTGCAGGAGATTTAGCTCAAGTATTAGCAATTTTACAACAGGGATTAGATTCTCCAGAATATCAAAATTTTGTCAAAAAAATGAGCAAAAATTATGATTAAATCCCAAGAATTAAACTTCTATTTTATTAGACAACGCATTCCAGATTTATCAAGTACAGTGGCAATAGCTTTTTAATCAGTGAATCTCTATCTTCATTTTTCTAATCATCTGTATATCCGTGACAAAATCTGTGTTGTGCTATCCTTGTTAAAATCTATGTTGTGCCCTACTTACTATGATGAATAACCCTTCCGAAAATCATTACAAAAATATCGCCAATATTTACGATAATCTCTGGTCATATTCTCCTAAATATATTAAATTCACAACTCAAAAAATTATCGAATATCTACACCTAACTCCCACAGATACTTTGGTGGATATTGGCTGTGGAACAGGAATTTATAGCAAAGAAATTCTCAATCAAATTGAGTTACAGGAACCGATTATTTGCGCCGATCCTTCTGCAGAAATGCTAGAAAAAATCCCGGCAAATAGTCGATTAAATCCTGTAGAAATGGATGGGGTTAAATTCTCTCAAAAACCAGGAATTTATAACAAAATTTTCTTAAAAGAAGCTATCCATTATATAGAAGAAAAATTTCTCCTATTCCAGAATTTATGGCAAAGATTAACTCCTGGGGGAATTTTCCTATTATTGCTCTTACCACCCACTATTGAATATCCTTTATTTGCCAAAGCACTAGAGTTGTACGAAAAAAAACAACCTCACTATCAAGAACTAATTAATTTACTTCAAAAAGTAGGTTTTTTTGTCGATGTTGATATTATAGAATACCCTTTAGAATTGCCAAAAAATCAGTATTTTGAAATGGTAGAAAATCGTTATATGTTTTTGCTTTCTGAATTTAACGATACTGAATTAGCAGCAGGTTTAAAAGAAATGGAAGACAAATATCAGAATAATTCAGTATTGAAATTTAGCGATCACATGGTTTTTATCGCAGCAACTAAACCTGAGTAAATATCACAATTTAAGACATCAAAAAAGAGGGGAATAATAATTAATAATTAATCATTACCTCTTATTTTTAAGAACAGAATTGGTGAAAAATAATTGTTTGTCCTTTTCAATAAATTAAATAGTCATCAATATTTTTTCTATCTATATACTGATGAGTAAATCGTAAAAATATCGCCGATACAAATCACAACTAGGCATAACTAAATTACCTTCCAATTGTACTACTAAACCCATACTTTTTAACTTAAATGCTAATGCTTGTTCTAATTCAACAGGAGTAACTGCCTTTAATACCTGTTGAAAAGCTGTTTTTAACTCTGGATATTGTTGAATATTTTGTAAATGTCGATGTAAATGGTCACTATAAATACCTGTGTCTGTCGCTGCTGTTTCAATTAAGCTTTCTAAACTAGCATTATGACATTTAATATGATAAAAAGTAGTGTTAATTAGATAGGGATGACCACCAACTAATCGCATTAATTTATTTTGTTCTGCTGGCAATAATTCGATTTGATAACGTTGTGCTAATTCTTGGCTTTGCTCTAAAGTAAATGGTGATAAATCTATAGCTATCCCCATATTAAATGGTGATTTATTAATATTCATTCCCACATAAGCTTCTGTAGATTTGACTAACACTATCCGCAATTTTTGCCAGAGTTTAACTTCCTTAGCTTCTCCATACCAAGCATTTAACATTGATAGAAAATCATTAGCTATTTCTGGAAATTGAAAAATATAATCTACTTCATCTATTGCTAAAACTATCGGACTGTCTATTATAGATAGGAGATAGTCTTGAAAATAAAAAGTGCAGCTTTCTATACTACCAATATCTTCGTCCCAATATTCATTTAACTTTGCTTCTAACTGTAATTTTCTAGTTGCATTAGCACAGAACCATCTTAAAAATTTATTGATATCTTTGCTCACTGTACTATCTACTCTTTGTAAACTTAATCGCACTGTCTTATATTGTTGTTTTGTAGCATAGGCAATAATTCTCATTAATAGAGAAGTTTTTCCCATTTGTCTCGGTCCTTTTATACGCAGAAATCCTCCAGGTTTATTAATTTCTAAATAACAAATTAATTCTTCAGCACGTTCTATATAATAAGGAGAATTCATAGGAACTCTACCATCAAGTAATTTACAATCATTAATGTCTAATTCTTTTGAATATTTGGTTGTATTTAGATTAATTAAAGCTGTCTTTTTCGGTTCATTTATACTTCCTTGATAGGTAACTATTTGTCTTTCTAGTACGGAACGACAGTTATTTTTGCTAATTTTTTCTTTCAGAATAATACTAAGTAGCTTCCATAATTTAGGAGCTACATTTTGACTAATATAATCTCTTGAGTAATCCAATCTTGAGGCTATTTGACTATAGGTTTTGCCACCTAAAGATTCTCTGAGAATTTCTCTTTCAATGTCTGACAGAGATTTGCCTGTCTTAACTCTTACCAATTCTTCAGTAAATAATGATATTGATTCGATGTCTGTCATTTCAGTTATTCAGTTATCAGTTATCAGTTCTTTATAGAACTTTGCACTGTCCAGTTATGTAGTTAATTATAATAAATTTTTTTTGTCATCCCTCAAATAATAGACTTAATAAAAAAAAGTTTCCAAGAAAATTTGGAAACTTTGATAGTAATTAATTTGTCTAATATCGGCAGCTTTTTTGTCCACGCTGCTCAATCTAATATTCTATTTATATAGAAGTATAAGCTACCCAAACTTTTGATGTAAAAGATTTTGACGCAGAAGGTTCTTGAGCAATATTGGCTACTGTTGCTACAACTTTTACTTCTTGTATATTTCTAAAATATCCTTTTCTCTTAGTTTTAACTATATTTTCTTTCCAGATACCTTCCTGGTTATTTTTACTTAATTTTTTCATATGTTTTACTGAAGCTAGATTATTTTTGATTAGTAAAGCTTTGACATTTTCTTTATACAATCATGCCAATTAATTGTCAGGATGAACATAGATAAAAGTTGATATATTTCATTTTTCAAGACACTCTATATCTTCATTAAATCTTTAAATAAAATATTAGTGATTTTACATATTCTTTAACATAGTATGATTGACTTGAGGGATAAAAACACTGAGGGGGTTATTTATTTATAAATTTGTATATTTGTCAATATATAAAAGTTAACAACTTTTTAAACATTAGAGTAGTATAATGTCATAATTTAGATTTATTACCACAACATTGTTATTTGGTCAATATATAAAAGTTGATTAATATCTATATGGCCAATTTTTGACACTATACTTTCAAGTAGAACAGATTTGATGTCACCCCCTGAGGATGTAGCCATTCTAAATAATTTGTCAAAAATCAAAAAAGACATTAAAATTCTTAAACTTTTACCTAAAAATCAAGGTATAAAGCCTTCTATTTCTAGAAAAAAAACTATATTCGACTGATACTAATTTAGAAAAAAATGAGTTCCAAAGCTTCCCATTTTCAGGGGATGAAAAAAATCTTTAACTAAGTATTTCAAGCCGACGACTCAACTCAGAGGTAGTGATAACTGATAACTGTTAACGTAGTTCCTCCGCAGGAGGCTAACTGATAACTGAAATGTGGCAATCCCAGAAAAAACAGTCAACTTCAAACATTGAAAAATATCAACTAAAAAAATTACTAATTCTTCTATTTCCTGCAACTATCTGGCTATTGGTTTTTTTCATCATCCCTTTAGTAATTATTTTAATTTATAGCTTCTTAGAACGAGGTACTTATGGGGGTGTTATTTGGCAATTTACTCTAGATAACTATCAACGACTATCTCAAGGAATATATTGGGGAATATTTTGGCGGTCTTTATTACTCGCTTTAATTACAACTATAATTTGTTTATTAATTGGTTACCCCTTAGCATATTTTATTGGCACCATTAGACAACCTTGGCGTAATATTTTATTGATGCTAGTAATTATTCCTTTTTGGACGAATTTTTTAGTTCGTACTTATGCTTGGATAGTTTTACTTCGGACTGAAGGAGTATTCAATATTGCCTTACAAAGTTTGCAAATCACAGACGAAGCTTTGACTCTTTTATTTACACCCTTTGCTGTGATTATTGGTTTGGTTTATGGCTACTTACCGTTTATGATTTTACCGTTATATGCTACAATTGAACGCTTTAATTTTTCTTTGTTAGAAGCTGCTCAAGATTTAGGTGCTAATGATTTACGAACCTTTTTTCGTGTAGTTTTACCATTAACAATGCGAGGTATAGTTGCAGGTTGTTTATTGGTTTTTATTCCAGCTTATGGTGCTTTTATTACTCCTGATATTTTAGGTGGTGCAAAAACTATGATGGTAGGAAATTTGATTCAAAATCAATTTCTTAAAGCTAGAAATTGGCCGTTTGGTTCAGCATTATCAATTGCCTTGATGATTATTGTATTAATTCCAGTTATCATCTATTTCAGCATCTCAGAAGAAAAAAATAATTGAGCATTAAGTTGTCAGCTATAGCCATAAAAAATGATTCGTAAAAAAAACTGTAGGGGTTTGGTTTCCAAATCCCTCACGTCCTTGGGTTTGGAAACCAAACTCCTACGATAAAATATGACAATCTATTTAGGATTACTATATAAATTATTAACTTATAGCACTACGAATTCAGGTTAGGACAGTTATAAATCATGGAACCCTTTAACAGTATACTGTTCCCTCTCTTGGTGCGCGTTCCCTCTCTTGGTCAGCATTCCCTTGCGCCTGTCGGCGGCGCGGGGTCTGACCGCTTGCGCCTAGCCTCTTACAGAGGAGCTGCCTCTTGCAGAGGAGCTGCGCTAACGCTTTTCATGTCGCGAAGCGAAACGGCGACGCGGGGTCGCACCGCTATTCCCTAT
>JBCDJM010000307.1:0-9113 GCA_038747755.1 Cyanobacteria bacterium P01_H01_bin.35 | reverse complement strand
TGCAAGGAATAATCGTGTTTTTTTACCTCATCATTGGGAACAGTATTTGAAGAGTAAGAAATCAGTTAAAATTACTCCCAGTTTAGTTCAAAGAGAATAAGAGCGAATAATTTCGACTTTGGGTACAATGGCTACATCTCCTAAACGTCGAGGTTATTCTACCGGACGGACTAAAGGATATCAAACAACACCACGAACTCGTCATCAAGTTATCATCAAAAGTCAAAAAAAATCCAAAAAACAACGAAAAGTTTCTTAGTAGTCGGCGACAACTCTTAATTATTGCCATTTTTCAGTGATTAAATTCACTGGAGAAAGAGAAATATTTCTCTAGTTTAGTTAGCGTAAATATTACACTAACTAATTTCTTTTTGTCCAAAGTCCAAGATTTTAGCAAACCCTAATTATTCCTCTATCGATTAACTCTCAAAGTCTTTAAATATCAAGAATTTAGCCTTTTTAGGTCTGAAATACTTTGGTTTTCAGCTCTTGATGCTCAAAAAGTTAACATTTCTTGCACATAGTTGGGCATGAAAATTATTCCCCTACTCCCTACTCTCTACTCCCTACTTCCTAATCAAACATTGAGCATTGGGTAAGAGTAAACAGAAAGTTAAGCGAAACTAAAAGTAAAACTTTTTTTCTGATTTACTCTCATACCAAATGCTCTACTTTTTGTATTCGTTAGGAAACTGGTTCTATTTCATCTTCAAAAAACCAAGTGCCCATTTCTTCTTCAAATTCGATCCAGTAGCCAATTCCACTACCGTCTACCATTTTGAATTCTTTGATTGTACCAATAGGATTTTGCTTTAATCTATTGACTATATTTTCAGGTATCCGTTGTTTTATACCTTTGACTTTGACTTTTTGACCTATTTCCATTTTTGTTTACAGTGTTCTTCGAGTAGTATTAATCAATCCATAGTTTATCTGAAATTAGTGCTTCAGCACAGTTCTATCATGCTAAGTCAAAAGTCAAAAATAAAAAGTCAAAAGTTAAACATTGGTACGACTGAGGGATCTATCTGTAGTGCGGGGATTTTGCCTGTTATGTACATAATAATTAAGATGAAATTCGCTTTACTTAATTTTTGCCCCCTAACAATCTCTTGTAATGACTGACTAGACTTAATTTTACCCATGAATTTCTACTGTAAAATCGGCCATAATATACTCTGCTACCTCAAATAATTTATCTATATGCTGGCCAAAAGAATTTTACCTTGTCTTGATGT
Organism: Cyanobacteria bacterium P01_H01_bin.35; assembly: GCA_038747755.1. GTDB lineage: Bacteria > Cyanobacteriota > Cyanobacteriia > Cyanobacteriales > Microcoleaceae > Trichodesmium. The sequence goes on along the minus strand of JBCDJM010000307.1, from coordinate 7,875 downwards.
TAATGCAGGCCGAGTCGTCAAGGGTATCAACTTTGTGAATCTTCAAGATGCTGGAGACCCTGTGGAACTGGCCCAGATATATAATGATGCTGGTGCTGATGAGTTGGTATTTCTAGATATTACGGCCACTCATGAAGACCGAGATACAATAATAGATGTAGTTTATCGGACCGCAGAACAGGTTTTTATTCCCCTAACAGTAGGAGGCGGTATTCAATCCTTAGAAAATATTAAAAATTTATTAAGAGCAGGTGCAGATAAAGTAAGTATAAATTCAGCAGCAGTCCGTAATCCTGACTTTATTAATCAGGCCAGTGACCGTTTCGGAAATCAATGTATTGTAGTAGCTATTGATGCTCGTCGTCGTTCAGATCCAGATAACTTAGGATGGGATGTCTATGTTCGAGGTGGCCGAGAAAATACTGGCAAGGATGCGATCGCCTGGGCCATAGAAGTAGAAAAAAGAGGGGCAGGAGAGCTACTTGTCACAAGTATGGATGCTGATGGAACCCAAGAAGGTTATGACTTAGAGCTTACGAGGACTATAGCAGAAAGTGTTCAGATTCCGGTAATTGCTTCTGGAGGTGCAGGTAACTGCCAGCATATTTTTGAGGCTTTAACTGAGGGGAAAGCAGAAGCATCATTACTGGCTTCTCTACTACATTATGGTCAACTAAGCGTAGCAGAAATTAAAGATTATCTAGCTGGCCATCAAGTGCCAGTAAGACAAAGTTAATTTGAGGTGTAACTTGAATTTTAGATTTTCTTAGTAAGAATACTTAGATATATTTTTAAGAAATGTTGTTAGAATAAAAGAAATTGTTACAAAACGTAACTTATGTTGGTCACGATTCTAATACTTGATGTTGCTTTAGTCGCTTGGGCTCTGCATTTGATGCAAGAGTCATTCTATCATCGAGAATTTTCTCTAATGCTAGCAGGTATCTTAGTTGGTATATCTGCTGCAGCAATGATGGTGGTTTATTTTCTTATGGGTACTTGTATGACTCACTTAACTCAGATGTCTCAACATTCCTACACATATTTTTAAGCTTCTCATCAGGGTATGATGTTTTTCAAGAAGGCCAAATACCCTGATCTACTTGAAGTCAGAATTCAAAAGTCAGAAGTTAGAAACTTAGATAGAGGAGCAGTCAGATTGTTAATGTATAGAAGTGAAATTCTTAGCACAGACTAAATTCGAGAGGCTGGATAACGTCCTATATAGTAATGGCAAGTGCTATAGATCTTCTGCTCAAAATGTTGTAGAAATTTTTTGATTAACTTCTTGACAAACAAACAAAAATTAGGCATTATAATTAATGCTTTGGTCCGGGGTTATAGCTCAGTTGGTAGAGCACCTCAATGGCATTGAGACATGACCCCGGACAGACAATATCTCAGTCAAAATATTGTCCAAGCACTAATAACTAATGGTATCTGATTGGTATTCGGTCGAACTTTACTCAAAGTCATTTTTTTTGAGTAAGGTTAAAGATGAAAATTGGAAAAATAAATATTGAACAAGTGAAAGGGTCGTATCGTCTTAGATGGACTGACCCTTTTTTTGGCAGAAGAAGCTTGACTGTCTGTTCAACAGAAACAGTTGATGGGCAAAAACTGGCTTCTGTTAAAGCTTCTGAAATTGATTCTGATTTAGCAAAAGAGTTGCTGGGAATTCCTGGGCACTACGACTCTTCCTTGGAGAAGTACAAGCCAGGCTATACTTCTAAAGCCAAATTAACTAACTTACTAGAAATATGGAAAAATCATAAGATTGAAAATGACAAATCGACTCCCAATTCTAGGAAAAAATCAGTTTGGAAGATAGTCGATAATATGCTTTTAAAATTGAACAAAAACCAACTAATCCCACAGAATTCGGGACAGGTAGTGAAAGAATTGTCAAAGCATTATTCACCTAGTACGTTAAATCGTTGTTTAGCCGACGTGGTAAAGGCAACAAATGATTGGAGCAAGTCAGAAAACGTTAGCAACCCTTGGATAGATATCAGGTCTCAAATAAGAATACCCAAAAAAGCTGGCAGCAGGAGCAAGCAAACGTGGAATAGAAAAGAATTGAATATCATCAGAGAAAGTTTTATGAACAATCATTATTATGGGTATATTTCGTTTCTAATTCTGACAGGATGCAGACCAGAAGAAGCAATTGCTTTGCGGAAAACTGACGTGGGAAGCAAGCTCATTAATATAGATAAAGCATTCTCTTACGGAGAGTTGAAGGGGACTAAGAACGATAAACACAGAAAATTTCCTATTAACCCTCAATTAGAGGAATTAATCAAAAACCAGAACAACACACAATCTGATTTATTATTTCCCTCTACCACGGGTGGATATATTGAGCAAAAGAAATTTAACCAGAGACAATTCAAACCCAGAGTAGAAAAACTTTTTAATGAAGGGGTGATTAGCAAAAAATTACCTTCTTACAACATCAGGAATAGCTGGATTACCTTGGTGTTGAGAGAAGGTCTTGATATAGCTACTGTGGCTGGATTAGCAGGGACTTCAGAAAGGATGATTATGAATAATTATTGGGGAGCTGACGATTCAGTAGTAATTCCTGAGATTTAATTATCGTTTTAGTATGATTTTTAATCCGACTTTTTAGTAGAAGCGATCGCTATTACCAATAAGCAATAATTACTATGAATCGCTGAAGCTCCCACTAAGCAACACTTTTACTTTTGTCACAGGTGTACCAGGGGGAGTTATATATTACCCGCTAGGGGTAGGTGTGACAGACAGAATGGTTAGTTGTGAATGACAAAAGTCGATAGTTTTAGGTGGAATTATATTATGAAACTGATTTCTGTTTTTGATAAATGAATGAATCAATAGGAATTAAATATAGGTTCTCTTTTAAATTTAGACATCACAGAAATTGACGGTGAATTAGTAGTTGATTCTCGTCTAGTCGCTCAAGAGTTGGGAATCAAACACAAGAATTTTTTAGCTACAGTTGAAAAGTATAAAATTGAGATAGAGCAAGACTTCGGACAGTTGTTTTTTGAAATGGAGACTGTTAAAAATTCAGTTGGAGCAAGACTTCGGGCAACTTCCGTTTCAAACGGAAGCTGTGAATGGGGAGTAGGAGCTAATACTGAAACATTCTGCTACCTAAATGAAACTCAAGCTAACTTTTTTGATGACACTCAGTCGAAATACTCCGCAAATGGCAGAAATGATAAAACCACCGCATCAATTTACGGTGGTTTAATGTCCATTTATTTATGATTTTACCTTCTCAGGGTATATTTTCTCTTTTGTAATAAACTTTTATTACAAAAGTTTGTATTAAAGCAGAAATATACGCTTGCTTGTAGTGATGACGATGAAAAATGGCCTTTAATTTAGGCGTATTGATAATATACACAATTAAGCCTGGTTTGTCAATACTTACTTTTTGTTTGCCATTAGCTTCAGTTTCGACTGTTTTATTAAGATTATGGGAGATAACGAGTGGACAAAAAGGAGCAATGAAGAAAATAAAGAAGGGCCAAATAATTGATTTGAGTTATAAAGGTAGAGATTTTGAAGCTATTGTCATAGACCCTAACGGAATGGGTAATGGACAGCCGACAGTGGGGTTTGGTTTTGGGATGATGCAACGTTACAGTGGCCTTCCTGATTCAACGATGAATGGTTGGTTGCAGGGTCTCCCGGAAGACGATTTTGAATGCTTGAAAGTACCTTCAGGCAATACTTATAGGGTCTCCCGAATTACTGGATTAGATAAGAATGAGTATGTTGTATTAGAAGTGAGAGATTGGTTTGATTTGGCCTTTGATGTCTTAGAGAAACCAGGTAGAGTTAGCAAGCCTATTAAAACCAAACTTCTCCAGTTTGTAAAATGGTTTGCAATAAAAGGTTTTTATGCAGGTGCTTATGCTGTCCTTAAGGGAGCTTATACGGCAAAGGATGACCGGACATTATCTGGCTGGATGGAGATTCGTTTGGCTGGAGTTATTAAACGAAATAAGTACACTGATTTTCTCCAATCACAAGGTTGTGAAGGATATGACTATGCTTATTGGACAGATTGTGTTTACACGGGTCTTTTTAATATGCAAGCTCGACAGATGAAACAGATGTGGAAGTTGATTGAAGGTGACAAATCTATAGGTAGAAACTACATACCCGAAGCAGAAGGGTTAAAAGCGGTTGCCTACTGTGAGAATCAGGTAGTTGAGCTTTTTGTAGAGAGTTTAGAACAAGCCCATGAAGATGCTATTAGTTTTACACGACGCAAGTTTAAATTGAATTAGTGACCTTGGATATTGTCGCGATTAGAAGTGTCCCTTGTCCAACAGTTAAAAAGTAACTGTCTACCAGGGTGTAGTGTGAGTGATAGACATCTTAGTAGACAGCTTTTTACTTTGGGTTACTTTTTGCTTTTAGAATCGCTACTTTCCTGTGTGGGAATTCCTGTGTGGGAAGCTGATGAAAAGGGTACAAATACTACTTGTACCCTTGGCAAAACTTAGACAAGCTAGACGACGACGAGAAGGGTGTCGGTATTAACGACACCCTTGGAGGAAATTTATAAAACCTGATACGAATATTATCTACACCAGTATTATTTATACCAGGTCAATATCAACCCCTCAAGGTTTATCTTTGCTCGTTTTAGTATTGCTGGTTTTTGATTTACCGTTGTCTTCAGGGGTGTCGGTTAAAGCGACGGTATCTTGCTCTTTAGCTTTCCTTTTTGCCACAGTCTCTTTGTACATCTCAAATTTGTTTAGCTCATCAATGATTATGGGAGCGCCTCTTTCCGCTATGTAGATGAGGGATGACGACATACTTTTCCCAGAATGTTCGGATAGCATCTTCACTACTTCCATTAAATCATCTGGAACCGCTACAGACAACATTTTTCTCTCTGCCATATTAATATCCTAATGATATAACCAGAATTTATACTAAAAACATCTTGACATCTTCAGAGGATGTTCAGTATTATTAATATATGAGCAAACAGGAAACACCGACCGGATATAAAAGCGTCGCCTTTAGAATCAACGGGGCATTACCTGATAAACCACTCATATCTCATGTACAAGTCCAGCATATCCCATTATTAGGAGTCTTGTCTAATTGTTCATCGTTTCATCTGCAATGAACCATTTAATGAGGTTTCCAGTAATATTAGTAATTTTCACCAAAATAGGAGATGAACCAATTTAACGAAAAAACTATCGACAGAATCAAAACAAGCGTTTACGTTGCTCTAGGAGAAAAAGACTTTTTCACAAGGCCAGCACTATTAGAGGCTTTGAAGCGCACAGGTTTAAAACTTTCCAGCTCTCAACTTACTAGGGATGTCGAACTTTTAAGTCAGTGCAACATCAAAGGTTTTAGCCACTTTAAGTACGACAAGGGGTACGACCGCAAAAGCTGTGAAGCGATTGTAGTGTTCAGATTCCTAGCAGCAACTAGAGGTAGGGCACAAGCTGTTTATCACTTAAATACAATCATCAATTTACTGGAAGAAACGACCGCTTATGACAACAAACAACGGGGCGATTATACAACAGTTGAATGTAAAGCAACAACAGTCGCTTAAGCAATTCAGTCAATCCGACAGCACTAATGACGCTCGTATGCAAGCTCGTAAAGATGCTATTGATTGGGGGCAAGCTTATAAGAAGTATCTCACTGATTACAAAGAAGAAGCTCGGATGATTATCCAAGAGAGAATCCTCAAAGAGAAGGATGAGAAACTGGAATCATTAGATTTAGATGAATCTATGTTTTTCCCTGGCTTACCTTCAGTACCACATATAGGCTAGGTATTATGAATCAATCAACAGAAAAATGCAACTGGGAGAAGACTTTCACGGAGGGTGATTGGGTACTTCATACTTGGAGTTTCAGGGGGTACTTGATGGTGAAGGTTGCCAACAGAATCGACGGTAAAACCTTTCACCCTCTACAACGAAACCAAGATAGGTGGGTAAAACATCTACATAACGGGGGTTCCCCTCTCGAACTATTAGCGGAGATAGGGTTAGATGGTAGTGAACAAATCCAGCCAAGGGAATCAACTGGTTGATAGCACTTGGACTCTTGTACCTTTTGACAACGATAAAATTTACACGGCTGTACTCGTGAAGCTAACTGTCGATGGTAAGTTTCTTTGTGAGACGGTCGCACAACTGCCACTAGAAGGCAGCCCTTATTGCGCAGGGATAAGATTAGACTTAGGGCTAAGTTATTATGAATCACCTGAAACAAACGACGTTGATTAATCCTGCTTTCCTAGCGGGGTTTATGCTAGCACTTCTGCTAGTTTCCACACCAATCATTATGGCAAGTACATTTAGCAAGGGAGTAGATGAAGTTGGGATTACTGAGTAAATATTTCAAAGATGAAGTTACTGAAAAATCTTCATCTGCAATCGGAAATGGTAATCATGCTATCAATAAAGATGAAATTATCACTGGTGGTGCTTTAGGTCGATTCTCGCCAGAACATACTCCAAACTGGAAAGGCATTCAGTCAGTACCAGTTGTCGAACAAGCCAGGTACATGAGTGCTGATGAAGCTAAAGCGCTCACCGCTCACAGAAAGCAGCTAGCAGAAGCCAAGAAGGCAGCTAGGGTAGGGTATCAGGAATTACAGAGAATTGATAAGTACGACACCCAAGTGGTTAATTATTACTCTCGTTACGCAAAATCCAATGCTAGGGAAGGATTGAAACAAACCCGCAAACTCGCAAGTATTGGTCGTACTTTGCACTCACTCAGACCGGGTTACGCTGGTATCAATACAGGATTACAAAGAGCTGATGATTCGGCTCAACAGCAAATAGAGGCCATCGCTAACACTCTGAAATCCTAGGTAGATAATCAATAGGGTGTATATTTTGGTTTTGATGCAAAAGTTTGATACAAAAGTTTGGGTCAAAACCTGAAATATATACCCCTTCTAACTTTAAGCGTATCTGAAGTCACAAAAATCATGGTATCACAATTCTACTTTTTATGGGGATGTTTATTATCTGGACTATGCGGTTCATCCCTACTCCATCTAGCCGTCAAAAATTCTCAAACCTTGCAGTTACCTATCATCATAGTTCTGGTTGCAGCAAAAGCGGTCGCTGCCTTTTTATGGCTTGAAAAAGATTTGAGAATTTGGTCAATAGTAATCGCCATCAGTTTAATAGGAGGACTTCTCGTATGGATTTAAGACCTTCCCTGCTACTGGAGATGTTGAAGTCATTCCGAACACTGTTAATATCAGCAGCTTCAACATCAACTATTGCATCGCTAATCCTCTTTGTGTCACCTACTGCATCCGAAGATGACACTATCAAGTCATTCCTTTACACTGGAGGACTTTTGTCGGGACTAAGTACAATCGGGCTATCCATGGCCATCCATCGCTACTCACCGATATTCACTATCCTAAGAAAAGCTGATGACGAAACTTTCACTCACACAATAGCAACCTATATTTACGAACAGAAGCAGGGTATCAGCCCTGATTTTGAACAATTACCTGTTACAGATGAACCGATTGAGATTTATCCAGAAACACTTCCAGAAGCCACTCCCACTAACACTTCCGAACAAATTTCAGCTAGTCTAATCACGGAAGTAAGTAAGTTAGTAAGTGAAGGTAAGTCAGATACCTTTATCATTGAAAATGTGTTGCAGTGCAAAGGTAGAAAGTATCAAGAGGGTAAAGCTAAGTTGGGTGAGATTAAAGAGCTGATAGCTCAACTAAATCAACAGAATGAAGCAACTGTTGACGCTTGGAGTATTCCAGAGTAATGTCCACAGGACAAGAGAGAACTCGTATTTTTTCTTGTTTTGCTTGAGTGCTTATGTGTGGGAATTTAT
>JBCDJM010000306.1:0-9163 GCA_038747755.1 Cyanobacteria bacterium P01_H01_bin.35 | reverse complement strand
ACTAAATGCAAAAACTCAGTCATACCAATTAAAAAAAAGAATATTACCAATAATAAGGGCAAGAAAAAGACTTTACAGGAGATGTCTATCTGACTAATAATATCAAATATGAACTAATCAATGGTATCAAAGCTATTCATTCTGATTCCTGACTCCCGACTCCTGACTCCTAAAAAATTACCTACCTATTTGTAGCAAACATTTATCAAAATGCTATCAGACATTACTTCGGACTTGCGCGTAGCGCTATACCTCTTCTTTAAAAAATTGGACATAAAAAAATCTCCAATCGTCATAACTACGCTCATCTTTGTAATCCTCTCTCCTCCTGACTCCTAAAAAGTTAACCAATCTATAACTGTTTAACCGGATTTGATTTTACTGAGAGCTAATGACTGATAAATGAAATATAACAAGACTTTTTTGGACGTAAATTTTATAGCGCTTTTCATTAACATAGAATACAGAGATTGTTAGTTAAAGGTAGAAGGCACTTATGTTGAGGGCAGAAGTTTTGTAGTCTACCTTTGTGAAAACCGCTATAAATTATAAACTACTTTGGCACATCTAAATAACTTCGATCTACTTCCAGGATAAAACAGACAAAAATTACTTTTCTCCCTATAGTCAATTACTATAATTTCTGAGCCAAGAAACTGCACTTTCTACATCACTAACTTGTTCTCCTTCAGGAAGTGACGGACGCTGTATCATTACCAGAGGAATTCCTAATTCTCTTGCCGCAATAATTTTAGAGTAGGTAGCATCACCACCACTATTTTTACTGACTACTGTCTCAATTTCATATTTTTGCAAAAGCGATCGCTCTTCTTCCAGAGAAAAAGGTCCCCGCTCAGTCAGTATTTTTCCTGGAGGTACTGGGGTTTGTGGTTGAGGTGGTTCAATCATCCGCATCAGAAACCAGAGATTTTTGAGGTGAGCATAACTTACTAATTCTTGGCGGCCGATGCTCAGAAATATTCGTTGGGCTAAATTTGGTAACACCCTGGCAGCAGCTTTGTTACTTTCCACTTCGAGCCAGCGATCGCCTTCAGTCTTTTTCCAAGCAGGACGGACTAACATTAAACGGGGAATATTTAGTTTTGAAGTGGCGATCGCTGCATTCCAGGAAATTTGACTGGCAAAAGGGTGGGTTGCATCAATTAGAAAATCTATTTTTTGCTCTCGTAGATAGTTTCTCAACCCAGACACACCACCAAAACCGCCAATTCGTGTATAGGTAGATGTCACAAGAGGTTGACGAGTGCAACCTGCAATAGAGTTTATTACTTCTAACCCTGGTATGGTAGAGGCTAAAGCTGTTAGTTTCAAGCTATCTCCCATACCACCCAGAATTAGCACTCGTTTGTGTTTTACCGTAATCATTTCAGTTTTTCGTCATTGCGACTGATAGGGAAACCATCTCAAATCTTAGTTTTTCCTACCCCATAGGTAAGTCTGGTGTTGCATAGAGTGCGCTTGGGATTTTAATAGTTTTGTGTTTGGGGGCAAGAACAGGCAGGATGCCTGTCCCACTGCACTTAATATTCCCCAAGATTTCAGCAACGCCGTAAGTCTTGTTAATGCAACTTAGGTATTTTTCAGACCTTGTACTCTATACTATTACTTCAATCTCCCCTACTCCCCCTACTCCCCTACTCCCTTACTCCCCACACTCCCCACAGTCCCCACCCCTTGACTTCATCTCTCCACTGCACTAGGAGTAAACCGAACTTCTATCCTTCGCCGACTCTGATCTGGACTTCGATTTGCCCCAGCATAATCTCCAGTTGGATTATACAATTGTGCAGCAGAATAAGCTCTAAATTTTAACCCCAATTCTTGCAGACGAGGATTATTTTGTAGTCTTTGTACCACTGCTAGGGCACGCATTAAACCTAAATCTGCATTCGAGCCTGCTGCTAAACTACTAACAGATTCATTACCCTTAGCAACTGGTTCTAACTGGGTATCTAAATTACTAATACTTCCCCTATTTACCTGACCATCAGTATGACCAATTACTTCAACAACATAACCTTGATATTCTTTAGCAAAATCCTCAATTTGTTTAACTAAATCTTCCTCAATAAAACCTTTTAAATCTCCTGATATTTCGGCACTTCCTGATTCAAATCTCCGAGACTGGGAATCTCTAATTACAATTACAGGTGGAGACTTTAATTTTTCAATTTCTGTTTCTAATTCTGTCACTCTATTTGATTTTTGGTTTAACTCTTCTTTGGAAGTAGTTACTAATCCTTGAAGTTGTGTAACTTGGTTTTGTAAATTTCCTACTTGTCCTTGTAAACCTGTTACTTGATTCGTTTTTTGTTGCAGTTGATTTTGTAAATTAGTAATCTCTTGTTGTAGTTGGATAGCGCGATTTTGATTCGCATCAGAAATTGATTCTATAAACAGAGATTTAATAATAGCTAAGAGCAATAACAAACTTAATATCATAAAAGAATTAGACATTAAATCTGTAAAAGCTGGCCAAACTTCTAGGTCGCGATTATCTTCAATAATTCGTGAACGATGACGCATAGTTATAAAATTAGGGAATAGGGAGTAGGGAGTAGACAAGAAAAAACAACTATTTTAGTCATCGTAAAAAAACGATAACCCCGTAGGGACGTTGCATGCAACGTCTCTACTTTGTGGTCTACTTAAATGAAAAATGCTGTACATAGTTTTGATAAAAACTAACAACTGATAACCTATTTTTCTATTAATTTGCTAGTTTATCAATAGTGTGTGTCAGACGATGAATTTCATTTTTAGTTGCGTGCATTTGATTTATATATTCCTGTAAATTTGTAGCAATGGCACTTAAATGGGAATTATTAATATTAGCTTGGGTACTCATACCTTTATTTATTTGGTCTCCTAAAGATTTAATGCTTTGACTAATACCATCCGTAGAATTATTTAAGGCATCTGATAAAGTTTTGAGTTGAATTTGTACTTCCTCTAAATTATCAGCTTTAGATACTACTCTTCTTTGTACAGTATCTAAAGTACCGACAGCTAAATTAAAACCTTGTGATGCTTCCTGTAGTTGCCTAATCATCTCAGCAAAAGATTGTTGATTATTTTGATGAGATTCTAAGAGTCTTAATGAAGTTTGATTACTATTAGTAACTTGTTCTCCAAACTTAGCTAGTCTCTTACTATATCCCTGGAGTTCAATTACTACTATTTCAATCGCTTGAACAGCAGCAGCTAGAGTAGAAGTTGACTGAGAAAAATTACTTTGAATGTTGGCTAATTCTGCTGTAGAATTAGCTAACTTTTGCGGAAATTGACTATGTTCAAATGTTTGTGCTACCTCTAGAAATCTATCAGAAGCTATCTGAAAATCTTTAGAACTTTTCGCAACAGTAGCAGCAGCTTCTCCTAATCTTACAAAAGTCTGTTCTGCTAATTTACTTGTAGTAGCATTAGCATTATGAATTTCTTGAATTTTATCTTGTAAAGCTGACTCTACTCCTACTCTAACTGTTTGACCAAATCTTGTTAAAAATCCTTCAAAGGAATAGGCGACAGCTTTTACTACTTTGTCAATTTGAGTTTGACCTTCAATAGTTTGTAAGTAAATATTATCTAAATAATCTTCTAATAAACTAACTAATCTAGTTTTGGCAAGGCTAGTATTAAAAATCAAATTAACTGATGTAACTATAGCACTAAATAATATTGCTACTAAGCTGCTCGTAAAAGCAGTTCCCATACCTTCTAATGGTACTTCTAATGCTTTGAGCAAACTACTAATATCGTTAGCAGTAGTATCACTAATTGTCTGGCTCAGAGAAGTTAAATTAATAGTAATACCGACAAAAGTACCTAATAATCCAAAAGATACAAGTAGATTAGGTAAAATACGACAAAAATATTCTATTTGTTCATAAGAAACTAATCCTAATAATCGCTGTCTACTATAAACTTGATCTATTAATGCTCCTGTATTAACTTGCTCTAGTTTACTACTAGCATCGGCAAATCTGCCCTCTAAATATTCGATAAATCTTGGCTTATTTACTGACTGCTGATTAATGAGTCTCCTAACTTTATTTCCCTGATTTGCTAAGTCAAAATAAAGTACCATCCTTAATAAGATAGCTACAAAAGATGGTACGATTACTAATATAATTATTAGAGGTATTAAATAAGATGGTATTGGGGGCATGGTAACATCTCTGATGTTTGAACAGTTATAGCATTTTTGATGCAGGTAATTTATCCTACACATTACCTGCTTCTTATTCCCTAATTAAGAATTTTGTTTAATATTTTAATATATAGATATAATCTGATTATATAGTGTATGTTTATAAATATACTTCAATATTCAATCTCCCCTACTCCCCTACTCCCCTACTCTCCCAACTATATAATAAGTATTTAACGAGATTTGATATTAGAGGGGTTTTAAGGCTAGAAATTTAGAACAATATTAATAAAAAAATCAGAAGAGGGGACTTTGATTAGTCCCTAGTATTTTGATCGATAGACATCTCTATCACTACTAGCTATCATCTAAATTTTCTTCCCAATGACCAAATATTTCTTCATAATAGGCCAATATTTGGTCTACTTTTTGACGAATAGCATCTTCAGCATCTTCAGCATACTCTAACCATAATCCTCCTACTTGGCTTTTGTTGTAGTCAAATAGCTCTGAGGAAGGAGGGGAAAATAAGCCCACTTGTACTTTGCCTACTTGGCGTAAATGAGCTGCTACTTCTCGATAGACTGCGAGTGGGAGTCCCTGACAGCTAAATTGATAACGTTGTTGTTTCTGTTTCCCAGTCTCCATTCTAGTATTTACTCATTGAAGAATTATGTTGGGTTGGCTAATCCATAAATACCTAACAAGTATCAGCACTGTTGCTATCGTAACATGACTTGTTAATAATTATTTAATTAAATCAAATCAAGGAATTTATCTATATTATTGATCATCATTCATTTCACTGGTAACTCCATTGGGGACTTACCAATGGATAATTGATAATTATCCCCAAAAGTTTAAAGCTTCTCCTTTTCAATAGATAATTCGTAATTAGAGATAGTTTTCACGAGCCACTATCCATTATCAATTAATGATAATGATATAGATTCCTCTGACGACATTAATTTAAAATAAATAATTCTCCAAACTTATGATTTAGTAACTATTCAGTTGGCTGTTCTACATTACAACAATTTATATCATCCAAACATACTTTGCCCCACTGCAAAGCCCAACGGACCAATTCCACTCGATTATGAGTAGAAGTTTTACTGAGAATATTACTAATATGATTATCTACGGTTCGTTTACTAATTTCTAGCTTCTCAGCGATTTTTTCATTAGTCAATCCATCTGCTACTAGCTCCAGAACTTGCAATTCCCTTTCTGAAAGGGATATATGTGTTTCAGACTTGCAACCAGTCATAACTTTTTCCTATATATGTATATCTGCTTAATTATAATTTTAGAGACATCTTGACAAAAATTACGTTAATGACAATCTATTAAGTGGTAAAAGTACACCGAAAGTCTCTAGAAAGTGGAATAAATTTCTTTTTATGATTAATATCTAAAGAAATTTTTGATTTTGGTAGTCATCAAAATCTTTAATTATTTCCTATTTTTGATTACCAATTTATAGTTTTCAGATACTTAAATCAATATGACCCATCCCTATGCTATTTGCCTTGGTGAAATTTTATTTGATTGTCTAGCGGACCAACCTGACAAAACTTTAAATCAAGTTGACTCTTGGACAACCTACCCTGGCGGCGCACCTGCTAATGTTGCCTGTGGTTTAGTCCAGTTGGGTACTTCTGCCGCCTTGATTAGCTCTGTGGGTGAGGATTCAGAAGGTAAAAAACTGGCACAACTTTTACAAAATATAGGGGTAGATACTTCGGGTATCCAGGGACATCCTTATGCACCAACACGAAAGGTTTATGTTTTACGTTCCACAACTGGGGAGCGTGAATTTGCTGGTTTTGGAGAACATCCAACCACAGAGTTTGCCGATACTCACCTCAAAGCTGAACTGCTGCCAGAATCTTTGTTTTTAAATGGTGAATTTTTAATCTTAGGAACTCTAGGACTAGCTTATCCTGAAACTAGACAAACTATTTATCAAGCCCTTGATTTGGCTGACCGATATCATCTTAAGATTATGGTAGACGTTAATTGGCGTCCTTCATTTTGGCCTAATCCTGATGATGCCAGGACACTGATACATTCTCTACTAAAAAGAGTGGATTTTGTCAAGCTTTCTCTCGAAGAAGCTCAGTGGCTATTTGATTCTACTGACCCTGGTGCAATTACTTACAGATTAGATTCGGTAGAAGGTACATTAGTAACAGCAGGTAATCAAGGCTGTGCTTATTATTTGTCAGAAAATGAAGGAAATGTACCTGCTTTTTCACTGGATATTGTAGATACTACTGGTGCAGGAGATGGGTTTGTGGCAGGTTTTATCCATCAATTGCGCCAATATGGTATTCGTCGTTTACAGCAACCAGGGATAGCAAAACAAATTGTTACTTATGCTAGTGCTGTGGGGGCCTTAACTGCTACTCAAGTAGGAGCTATTACAGCTCAACCTACTGCTGATGAAGTAGAAACTTTTTTAGGTAGCTATTTAAATCAGTAAAATGGATAATATATAAGAGTTCAGTGAGGAAAAAATACTCTCTGAACTGTTTGTTAACAACTAACAAAAGTTAATTAGAGTTAAAAAATATGGGACTTTTCGATCAAATTGTTGGTGCTATTAATAATCCTAATCAAGAGGCTAGTAGTAGTCAATTGGGTAATATTCTTGGTACAGTGCAGCAACTAAGCGGTAATCTAGGGGGAGATTTTGGCGCAACTCAAGCTGCTATGTCAATTTTGGGCGGTCATGTACGTTCAGCTTTACAACAAAAGCGAGAAGAGTCAGGTAGTGCAGGAGTTCAAGAAATTATCAATCAATTTGCAGGTACAACTCCCAACCCCCTAGCGCTTGCTTCTCTATTTTCCCCTAGTCAAATAACTGATATTGCTCAAAGTATATCTGAAAAAACAGGTTTTGATGTCTCACAAATTCAGAATTTACTACCTGCTTTAGTTCCAGTAATTCTCAATTTATTAAAAACTGGTAATGACACTCAAAACCCTGAGCAAGCATCTAATAATGTTTTAAATAGTTTTTTGGATGCAGATGGAGATGGGGATGTTGATATAGCTGATGTAATGGGAATGGCAGGTCGTTTTTTGAAGTAAAGGAAAGGTTTTAGTTATTAGGTGTTAGGTTCTATGTTAATAAAATCACTTCTTTAACCTACTACCTAATACCTAGGATTTACTACCTAGAGAAATTATTTATATAAGTTTTTCCTAATAGAATAGACAATATCTTCTGGAGAATTTACAGCATCTACTATTATTGCTTGTTTTGGTTCCTCAAGAATATCAAATTGACTCTGGAGCATCTCAAGTTTCATAAAGTGATTTTTTCTAGCTTTTAGTCTTTGGGCAAACAAATCAAAGGACCCTTTTAAATAAACTATTTTGACATTTTTTGTGTTTGTTACAAGGTAATTACGATAAGTTTGTTTAAGAGCGGAACAAGCTAATACAACATTTTTATTATCTTGTAAGCATTCATCAATTGCATTTCGTATTTTTTCTAACCAAGGAATTCGATCAGCATCATTTAAAGGAATTCCATTGCTCATTTTTTTGATATTAGCTTGGGGATGAAAAAAGTCTGCATCAAAAAAATGCCAATCTAGAGATTTTGCAAGTAATTCTCCGATAGTAGATTTACCAGAACCAGAAACTCCCATGATGATTATAATCATTATACTATATGTTAATTCTCAATATTTTTGAAGTATTAAAATGGCAATAGAGATAGAACGCAAGTTTTTGGTTAGAGGTAATGGATGGCGAAATCAAGCTGTTGGACAAGTGTATCGTCAAGGTTATATGTCTACAGAAGATGGTATAACATTAAGGGCGAGAGTGGCAGGAGATAAAGGTTATTTAACTATTAAAGGACCTAGTTTTGGTAATTCTAGATCGGAGTATGAGTACGAAATTCCCCTTGAAGATGCTCAAGAGATGTTGAATAGTTTATGTAGTTCACCTTTAATTGAAAAGGTTAGGTATAAGGTTGATCATGGTGAATTTATTTGGGAAGTTGATGAGTTTTCTGGGGATAACCAGGGTTTAATTATGGCTGAGGTTGAACTTGATGATGAGAATCAAAAAGTTGAATTACCTGAATGGATAGGGGAAGAAGTTTCTCACGATAAAAGATATTCTAATTCTAATTTATCTAAAAATCCCTGGAAAAATTGGTCTTAGGATTTAGGAGTAAGTAGGTTATATAAAATTGGTAAAAAAATGTTATAAGTGTTAAATTTTATAGGCACTTGTGTAAGAAGCAATAGGCAATAATGTTTTGATTTTTATGGAATAAGGTTGTTCAATAATTAATAATTACTTCTGCTTAAAAGAATAGGAACGACTAAAATGATTTTCTTTCTTTTTTATATTTAAAAGGAAAAGCTTTAGACCTTCATTATTCACTAAAGATAGGGCTTATTTAATTTAGATATTTTACCTGAATATTTGTAATCAAACTAGACTGACAGAACTAAAATAGTGCATTAATTTTTTCTGTTTAATCCTTATTTAATAAATATTAAATCAATTTAATCAACCAACATTAAAGCTCCTAAATATCTACTTTAACAAAGTAAGCATTCCGCAGGAAATGCTTACTTAACAAATAAAAAAATAGACGAAAATCTCGAAATTTTTGACATCAACCCCTCTTACTTAGTTGGTTAAAAGCAATGAATATTTCTTATACAGATCAAATATAATTGCTACAATATGGCTTTAAAATATCTGAGTAAATTAGTTGCTAAAATATCTGGAAAAGTTCCCCTCCGTGTAACTTTAATACTCCCATTTATAGTGCAACTTTTTGGAGTAGTAGGTTTGATAGGGTATATCTCTGTAAAAAATGGTCAAAGAGCTGTTAATGATGTAGTTAGTCAACTTTTGAAGGAACAAGTTATTAGGGTTGAACAAAATTTAGAAGCTTACCTTCGTGTTCCCCATCAGGTTAATCAAATTAATTCTACTATTATTCGTAATGGT
>JBCDJM010000305.1:0-9176 GCA_038747755.1 Cyanobacteria bacterium P01_H01_bin.35 | reverse complement strand
TTCAGCTTTATTAGCCTCCCCTTGGATAGCAGGGCTGTTTCATTCTTGGTTAAGATTCCAGGGGAGCAGGGGAGCACAAAGTAGGGGAGAATTTTCCATCCTTTACCCATGATTTTCCCCTTTATTTATCCCTCAATAGTTTTGGTGTGGCAATTGATTTTTCAGCAATTCCGTTGATTTTACCGATATTCTTTGGGAGCTTTCCCCTCCCTCCACCCCTGAAAATCGCCAGTTTTTCGTAATTTTCTCCCAAATTCCTGATATTTGTGCCCCCAACTCCCCTTAATTGATTATTTATTTGACGAATGAAATAGCCCTGCCTTTGGATAGGGAAAAAAATAATATTTCCTTCTGTCCAATCAATAACGCTTTTAACCAGAGATAATTATCCATTATCCATTATCCATTATCCATTAATGAACTGTTCCCTGTTCCCTACTCCTAAAAAAATCTATATCTTTATTCGGAGAAGTCTATTTAATATTTACCTGATAAGCAACCTCTAACTACTAATTTCAAACATTGCATTCTAGGAAAATTATCCTTAATTATTTCAATTAACTGTTCTTGACTAGCTGCATCTTTAGCAATAAATTGAGCTGTTCCATCTCCTTGAGACCCTACTCCTTTACCACCCCAAATATATTCTTGGATAGGTGGATAATTTAGTAATGAGTGCAACACAGAAGATGTTAATTCTGAAGGACAAGCTGGTATCATATATCTATCAAATTCGGTTTGTGCTTTAACCATCAAACTACCTATTTTTTCTGCATCCCCTTGTTGCAAGGCTAATGCTGCTTGTTGAGTAATATTAGTATTAATTACCCCAAGATAATGTTGTACATTCTCATTTATTTTATTGAGTTCTTCTGTATAACATTTATTTAATCTAGTCAATATCTCTTGAGTATCTTTGCTAGCACCTAAGTCAACGATCGCGAAAAATAAATCTTTTTCTGGCGGATTAAGTTCAATAATATCTGTTTTTTCCCCATCAAATATCATCATAATTGGCTGCTTACCATAAGCACAAGCTTGGTCCATCCTACCACAACGAGAAGGGGTAGTAACTTCTCCCTGATAAGCAAACTCCATTTCCTCTCGAATACTTAGGTTTAAATCATACAATAAGTTAAAAGCTCTAGCCACCAAGACACAAATAGCAGCACTTGATGATAGACCTTTTTTAATTGGTAAATCTGTGAAATAATTATTTATTTCTAAACCACCTACTGGATAATTTTTGATAAGTTGATATGCAACTCCAGCCACATAACTAAAAACCCCTCCCCTACCCGCCTCTGCTAATAATTTTTTTGACTCCATAGACAACTTAAATGACTGTATCAGATTGTCATTATTTAAAGTTGTCTTGACAATTAAATCAGTGGGATGGGGTTTTACATCTGCATAAATTCCTTGATTAATTCCTACTACAATCGTATAACCTTTCTCTATTTGGGGGTTAATAAGGCGATACCCTGCTGCCCAGTCACTATGTTCTCCAAATAAACAAAGGCGACCTGGTACAAAAAGTTTCATATTTTTGTTTGCTGATTTCTAGTTAGGAGCTTTTTCTGCTCTCTGCTTTGCTATATCTAGATTATTTTGATACTCAAGAACTTTTGTTTGTGCTGTTTGATAATTTGGGTCAGACTCTGGCACTTTTTTCATTAGATCGACAGCTTTTTGCCAGTCACTAGCTACTGCATTCCATTCAGATTTTGTTTCAGCTGTCTGAGCTTTTTGGGCAGCACTTTGGGCGCTCGTGACACCAAAATACCAAGGGTTAGAGTCGGCTGCTGTGGTGTCTGTTTTTGGTTCTCCTGAAGTCTGAGGATCGCCAGAAGAAGTTTCGGATGTAGATGAGTTAGTCTGATTAGCCTCAGTATTTTCTGACTTTGACTGACTAAGGAATGGAAGTGGGAATATTCCACTAAAGTGCAATGCAGCAAGGGCAGCTATTACTGCTAATACACCTCCAAATATTAGCGGAATTAGAGGAATCTTCTTCTTTTGAGACTTAGGTTCCTGTGATACTTCATCATCATCTTCATATTCTTCTTCCTCGTCATATTCTCCTTCCTCGCCGTATTCTCCTTCCTCGTCATATTCTTCATCTGTTTCTGTTTCGTATACAGTCTCGAAGTCTTGATCGAAGTCATCCACAGTTTCTGAAAAATCTTCTTGTTCAGATTCTTCTTCAAGTTCGTATGTATCGGGTATTGGTGGTGTACCTAAAAAAAATTGCTCTTCCCAGACTGGTGTACTATCTCCAGTCTGAACACCATACACCCTGACACTGTTGATTGATTCGACTCCCAATTTCTCAATTCCAGTTCGGATAAATTCAACAAGAGAGGCTTGTTGATTAGAAATTTGATCCGATTCCAGTGTAACTTCAAGAGAATCATTGTCCTTAGTTACTTGGACATCGATCCCTTTTTTTTGTAGTGAATGATTGATAATTGAGGAGATAACTTTTGGATCTCCTTGTTTAGCAAGTTCCCGCAGATTGTTTGATGTCATGACTAGCGATCCTTTGGGCTGAAGGGCGAACAGTTAATTTACTTAATTACTATAATCAATTTTGATATTCTTACTAGTTCATAAAGATATAGTCAAATATGACACACCTTTATTTTGTCGGTGTTACCCGAACTGGGTGTTAGCGCAGCTCCTCCGCAGGAGGCACTACAACACCACGCCAGTTGCTTCAAGTCGGGAGACCCGCCCAACGCACTGGCTCCTCTATCCCATAGTCACTTGTACTGAGCTTAGTCAAGGCATTTGGGACTGCTTTTCTCATAATGTTCAAAGAACCATTGACTTTACTCATTGACTAATCTTCCACTGCTTGTCCGATATAAACCCCGTTTGAGCCTTTGGCCACTAAAATTTAACGATTTCTCCTCATCCTTCTTGTACACAAGAATTGGATCATTGTCCATAAAACTAGCTTCTGATGTATAAGATTCTTCATTTAATATCACCTTAATACCTGCTATTTCTGCTTTGTAAGATAACATTTCTATCAACTTTTTATGGGGGATTTGAACAAAGTTTTGATTGTTCTTTTTCCCTAAGTTAATTTCCTGTTTCCACTCTGGATTTTGTCCAATTACAAGAGTTCCAATTCTTTTTTTGATTAGGGTATTAATTATTAAGCGAGATGCTTTGTGGAAATAATCATTAATTTTAAATTCTCTTTGATTACAGAGCTTTTTTAGTTTTCGACTTGATTGATTTTTCGGTAGAATAGATTGAAGATTAGTTCGGGATTTATTATAGTATTGATTCAAGGATTTTAACGGTTTGCCATTGCTCAAGAGCGGTTGTAGTCCGGCTTGATTAAATGTTAATATAGCTAAATTGTTTAATCCTAGGTCAATACTAGCGATGCGATTTTCTTCTAACTCGTATTGTTGGGGTTCCCTTTCATAAATCACCTCAATTACATAATGGTTAAGTCGGGGAATAATCTGAACTTGCCTAATTTCCGATATTTTTACCTTAGTTGTCAGATATATCTCCGTTTTACTTGGATGAATTATCCCAAGTTTGAGTTGTCTTTTACTGATAGCTTGCATTGTATAAACTACCAAGTTTCTCCCTGTTTCTTTCTTTTTATATTTCGGGAGTTTGGGACGACCTTTGAACTTTTCAGGTTGTTCTTGATAAGCCTTGTTAGCTTCAAAAAAACTACTCCAATTCCTCTCTAAAACCATTAAAATTTGTTGGGAGACTTTGGCTGGTATAGCTTGGTAACATTCATGGCCTTGTAAAGTTTTTTGCAGGTCATTGTAAGGGCGATAAATTCCCTCGAGGATGAAGGACTGGCGAATTAGATAATTAGCATAATTGTAGAGTTTTTTTGACAACCAACATAGTCTGTCTATTTCTTGGTAAAACCGATGACTACTTTTGATAATATGTCTTTCTACTAATCTCATTTTTCCAGGTAATTAAAGCAGTAAGCATTGCACAAGAGTGATTATTAGTTAGCTGGTGGTTGCTAAACCTATCTTAATTATTTGGTTTCATTGTACCATTAAAGTTAAGTTTCAAGTCACTAAGTTGAGCAAAAAATTAGTTTGAGAATTTAGTACACAATAACTATTAATATTTAACCATACTTGACTATATATGACTATATTTGCATATAACGTTTATAATACCATTTATTTGTAAGAATGCCCTTAATAATTTCCTATTAAAGCTAATTTGTTTGGCACAGATCGCTCCTGAATATTTAATTGCAGTTTCAACCCTTATAAATTAATTAGATTTATCAGGAACTTACCATAAATATTTGATTGCAACAAATCAACCTGAGTTAATTCCTTCAACTATATTTTATTAAGTGCAGTTTCATTAGGAAATGGTATTTTCGGCAAAGGTGAAAATTTTTACCATCTTAATGGTATATCTTTTATTGTTGAAAAAATTAGGTTTTAAGTCTCTACCTTAAGAAGAGAACTTTGATCCTAGATTTAAACAGGGGGAAAGATATTCAACCGCTCGGATTGGGGTTGCCCAACCGCCAATAATTTGCAGGATTCTCAAAACCTGCTACTGGGTTTTATATTAGCAGAAATTATCAATTTTTCACAAGATGGAATGATTAAAATTTGCTTCTTATCTGTCTATACCTCTGGTCGAAAAAAAAAGATTATACTATGAGTCTTAAGAAAATCTCGGACTCCCCTAACTATAGCCAAAAAAATTATTAAATACTTGAGCTGATTCTAGAATTATGCTGAGGTTAATTTTATGAATCTTGAAGAATAGTGATTTGAGACAGCATAATGTAGAATTAGTAATGAGGTGGGAATTAATGGTTGAAATTAATTTTTAAATATTTTCCAGCTTTTTCTAGTCTCTAATTTGTCATTTTTTGCCTTCCACATACATCTCCATAAATTTAATTTTGGTTAGGGAAGACCTCAAGAACAAATATTATAATTTACTGTGATAAATATGGGCATTATCACCCATAAATTGTCAATCCCAGACCCTTATAGTTTAATCAACTTTTCTAGAGATGTCTTTGGTGAGAAAAGAGCTGACAAAGTTCTATGACTTTGGTTTGTAGGGTAGATATTTCCTCTTTTCCTTGCTTGAGACTTACCTCCAACTCTAGCAATAAAGGTAGGGTTTTCTGTAACTTATTTAATGATAAAGACTTCACCTCCTGTCGTAAAAAATATACCCGTTTAGGGTTGCCTATTTCTGCAGCTTGGGCGATCGCCTTTTCATCTTTTTCTCCTGTCTCTATCATTAGTTTTACCCAAAACCATGTTCTAAATTGGCCTACTAAAGTAGCTACTATTCTTAATGGATGTTCATTGTGGGCAATTAAATCTGCTACTAGCTCCAAAGCTTTAACTGTATCTCCCGAACGAATAGCTGTGGCCAACTTTAGACTACTTTGAGTCTGAGACCCCACCAGAGTAGTAATTACTTCTAAATCTAAAACAGTATTTTGAGAAGCATAAAGTTGCAATTTAGTCAACTCACTATGCAGTTGTCGGCGATCGTTACCTAAAGCTTCTGCCAAAAAAGTAATTCCAGCAGGAGTAAGTTTAACTCCTACTTCCTGAGCCATTTCCTTGACTTGCTGCTCCAATAATTCTGTTTTCCAAGGAGGAATAGGAGAGAAATCTCGAACTTGAGCCACTTTTTGGATCAATTTTGTAGACTTAAGTCTTTTATCAGGTTTATTGGAGGTGGTAAATAATAGGACAGTTGTTTCAGGAATTTGAGGTAGAGTCCGTTCCAAATCTTCCAACAAATTTT
Source organism: Cyanobacteria bacterium P01_H01_bin.35 (assembly GCA_038747755.1). GTDB lineage: Bacteria > Cyanobacteriota > Cyanobacteriia > Cyanobacteriales > Microcoleaceae > Trichodesmium. The sequence continues at coordinate 3,374 of JBCDJM010000305.1, read as the reverse complement.
GTGAGCAATGCTGAGTTATATTAGTATCGACAAGCCAGACAAAACGACTACCAGAACCAAACGGTGGGGTCATGGCCTGATTTAATCCAGTTTGAACTGCATCTGTTGCTGGCGAAATTTTGTCATAATTAAAGCTAGCCCAGATAGGATCGAGGACAGATTCACGCAAAGCATTAACAGCTTGCATCATTGAATATTCATCCTCGCCAAAGTAGAGGTAAATTGGCATAAGAAGCTATTATTTGACCTAAAAATTTGGGTTTTCAGCCTCCTCTTTCAAGAGGATAAAAAAATATTCCGTATTTTCAAACCTCCTAGTTTAGCAGGAGGTAATGATAACTGATAACTGATAACTGATAACTGAAATGACAAGGGGCAATTAGATTGGACGATACATATCAGAACTACATTAACCGAGTAGCTCAGATGACGCTACTAAAAAGTTACAAGTCTCAATTGGAATATATCCAACCTTCTCCAAAATTTACTAAGCTGGATGGCCAATTTCAGGCTACACCTTTTCCTGGCTATTCGGTAATTACTCCACCTGGGGAAGAGGACTCACAAAATAGTAATTTTTATCAGCATTTACAACAATGTCAAGAACAATTAATCGAACTATTCGGTCCCAGTTTAATGATTCCGGTGCCTAGCAATAGTTTTCATTTCACCTTAGCTGATTTAATTTGGGAAAATGCCTTTATAAATGCTAGTCAAGATAATCCTCAATTTGAAGAAAAATTACGCTCTTGTATTGGAGAAAGTTTTCAGGAGTTATCTATTTCCCAAAATGGCCATAAAATTCAATGGCAAATTTTTGGAATTATAGTTATGACTAGAGCAGTTAGTGTTTGTTTAGTTCCAAAAGATGAAGGTTCTTATGAGCAAATTCTCAAGTTACGTCAGTCAATTTATCAAAATCCTAATTTCATTGCTTTAGGTATTGAACAGCAATATCACTTGACTGCTCATGTTACCTTGGGATATTTTGGGGAAATTCCATCTGATTTAGATATTACTGGTTTGGCAAATAACATTTCAGAACTAAATCATCAATGGTTGGAAAATACTCCAGAAATTTTGGTACATCACGGAGAACTCCGAAAGTTTGATGATATGATGCGGTACTATCAACAAGCTGATTGGCCTATAGTAGATTTACAATGAAATCAGGCCATAAATAATGCCTGACTTCATTAGTTATTTATAGATAGAAGAATTAGTTACAGCAGTTTCCGAAGCTATGAGGTACAGTTGTTTTTATTCTTTTCTATTCCCTGTTGCCTGTTGCCTGTTCCCTGTTGCCTCAAACCTAAAATTTTGTACCTCATAACAACGGGAAGCGCTGTAATATAATTTGAGTCCCGCCGAATAATTCCATTTTCGGCGGGTTATTTCAGTTATCAATTATCAGTGGAATAGGGAATAGAACTGATTATCCAAAGAAAATCAGAGATTTTTGCAGATAATCGTAGGTTTCTAAGAACGGTGTAGACTTATAGAACAATAGGTGAAAAACTAGATGGAGAGACTCAGGGAAAAGTAGGGAAAAAGCTTAATTATCGTGACTATAAATGTTATTGGCATAGGTTTAGATGGAGTTAGTGGACTAAACGAGTTAGTAGGGAAAATAGTTGAAAGAGCGACTTTGTTGGTAGGAAGCGATCGCCATCTCCGTTATTTTCCTAATCATAACGCCGAAACTATTTTACTAGGAGATGTACTTGAGGCAATTGTAGAAATACGACAGCATTTAGATACTCCTAATAGTTGTATAGTAGTTTTAGCTTCAGGAGATCCCCTATTTTTTGGTTTAGGAAGGTTATTAGTTACACATTTTCCAGCAGAAAAATTAAGGTTTTACCCCCATCTGAGTTCTGTACAATTAGCTTTTAGTCGCATCAAAATTCCTTGGCAAGATGCAAAAATAATCACCGTTCATGGTCGCTCTATGGATGAGTTAATTCAAGCGTTACAGCAGGGAGTTGAAAAAATTGCTGTGTTAACAGATCCGACGAATACACCAAAGGCGATCGCTAATTTGCTACTAGCTTTAAATTTACCAACTACATATCAATTTTGGGTATGTGAAAATCTTGGTAGTCAGGATGAACGGGTGCAAAAATGGTCTATAGATGCAGTACAACAAGAAATATTTGCACCGTTAAATTTGGTGGTATTATTGCGTCAACCTATAATAGCTAATCAACCTGTAGATTTAGCTAATTTGCCTCTGTTGGGGATACCAGATAATTATTTTTTAAGTTATGACGATCGCCCAGGGTTGATGACGAAACGGGAAGTGCGGGTGTTGATTTTAGCTGAGTTGAGTTTGCAAGCAGGACAAATAATCTGGGATATTGGTGCTGGAACAGGTTCTGTTTCAGTTGAAATTGCTCGCCTTTGCAGTAATTCTATAGTATATGCAATTGAAAAAACTGCTGTAGGAACAGGTTTAATTGAAGAAAATTGCCGTCGCTTTCAGGTAAAGAATGTAGTTTCTATTCACGGTAATGCTCCCGAAATTTTACATCATCTTCGCCCTCCCCATAGAATTTTTATTGGGGGTAATAGTGGTAAACTCAGAAATATTCTGGGAGTTTGTGGAATTAGAATGCTACCAGGAGGAGTAATAGTTTTAGCATTTACAACTTTGGAAAATTTGCATACTGCTGTGAGTTGGGTAGAGGAAAGAAGAAGGAGCGATCGCTCTTGGAGTTATCGTCTTTTGCAGGCGCAGTTATCTCGTTCTATACCTATAGCTAATTTAACTCGATTTAATCCTCTTAATCCTGTCACAATTATGATCGTTAGTAGAAAAACCTAAAAATTTTCAGGTATTGTTGAATAACTGTAGAATAGTAATTCTAATTTCTTAAAAATCAGGTATATTAGGTTTTGATAACTAATATTATTTTCGGATAATTAATGCTCAAAAAAAGTTTTTGTTTGTAGTAGGGCTTGAGCAACTTCTATAGTTATAATTAAAGCTTGTAGTAGGGCTTTAATTATAACTATTCAACCGCAAATAATATTATATCATATCCGAATAATTAGCGATCAAAAAACTTTCTCTTCCTTATACATTTAAACTCTCTTCTCTTCCTTACTGACTCCTGACTCCTTCTTACCTTATTTATAACTATTCAACCGGACATGATATAAAATTTCACTTCAGAGTCCAGAAATTATCCTCAAAGCAACTTATATAGCGCTATACGCAAGTCAGATAGGGGAACCGTCGGATTGGGGACGTACAGTAGGGCTTTGTTGGCCATTCGCGCGTACAGATAGCGAGGCGTGGGATCAGCGACGTACAGAAGCAATCTCTGACTGAATTTGAGCATTTTAGTAGTGTCTTAATCTTTGCTTGG
>JBCDJM010000304.1:0-9191 GCA_038747755.1 Cyanobacteria bacterium P01_H01_bin.35 | reverse complement strand
GTGATAAAAAAAACTTTCTTCTTTTTATACTTTCTTCTCCTCTCTTCCCTCCTGACTCCTGTCTCCTGTCTCCTGTCTCCTCCCTCATTTATTTATAACTATTCAACCGGACATGATATTACAGTTTGCTCAAAAAAACCAGACTGTGGGGAGTTTAGGAGGTGTGGGGATACAGAGAAAGTAGAAAGAATAATTTTCCCTTGATTTTTCTGTACCTGTCTGCCTTTTATCCTAACTTTTTGAGGGTTTTCAACTGAGAAGTTGTTTGAGAAGTGTTGGATGAAACCGATGAATCCTAAAAACCTAACCCCCCTGCCCCCATTCCCTTGTAGGGAATGGGGGTTTCAAAGCCTCTCTCCTTGTAGGAGAGAGGTTTTTATGAGTTTACAAACAGTTTCTTAAAGATTTAATCAGCAAGCCCTATTTAAAATGGCTACGATACAATTCTCCTAATATCTTTGGAGAAACTCCAAGTAAGTAACCAATAATTACTATTTGATTAATTAGAGTAGTTTTAAATATTCCTAATTTTTGCCAGCGACGGCCAGAAGTTAATACTGGTTTTGATACAATTCCAATTTTTCCTATTTTCCTTAAGTTTCGGATAAATTCAAAATCTTCCATAATTGGTATTTCTGGAAAACCACCAATTTCTTCAAATATTTTAGCTGAGAGAAAAATTCCTTGGTCTCCATAAGGCATTTGCAAATAATGCGATCGCCAATTTACCATTTTCTCAACTATTCGTAAATTTCTTTTTGTTCCTTTAATACCTAATTCAAATGCACCTGCAATAATGTTCGGTTGGGCTAGAATTTCTCTTAATAATTGGTCAAATTTTAATGGTAAAAATGTATCTCCATGTAAAAATAAAAGAGTATTTCCTGTTGCTACTTTTGCTCCACAATTCATTTGGATACTACGACCAGGAAGAGAGTAAATAAGTTTAATATCTAAAGATTTAACAACTTCAATTGTACCATCATTACTGCCACCGTCAACTACTATTATTTCTATATTTTTTCCTGTTTTAGCTGTGGAAATAGTTTGGGCAATTGTACTAACTTCATTTAACACGGGAATAATAATCGAAAGACTGCTCATCAATATTTTTGGTAATGGATGGAGAATTTATACTTTTTACCATTGAATAGGAGAAAATTTAAAAGCAGATGAAAATTAGATATGTATTATACTTATTGCAAAATTTAGGCAATAGGGGATAGGCAATTAAATTGTTTATTTCATGTCTTGAATTGATTTTATTTTTGATTTTTGGAGATGTCTATTGATTAATTTAAAAATGTAATTTTTCCAAATCTTCTGGACGGTCAATATCAGAAAGTTCAGGTAAATAGTCAATAGCTAAATTAATCTTTTGAGCGCTCGCTACAGTTTTTGACAAAACAACAGAAGTTCCCCAATTAATTCCTTGAAATAATTCTGGGATAAATTTTTTCAGACCAATTAAATAATAACCTCCATCTGTTGCTGGACCAATTATCAGATCAGATTGAGTTAGTTTCGCAAAAGCTTGTAACATAATTTCCGGAGTTAAACTAGGGCAATCTATACCAATAATTACTACATATTTCATCCCCTGATTAAAAGCAGATTCAAATGCTCTAATTATACGTTCACCTAAATCTCCTGTACCTTGTTCTTGATATTTTAAATCAGACCCTAACCAGTTTTTCATTAATTGCAAATTTCCACCAGCAAATCTAATTTCAATAGATAATGACATCCTCTTCAATAATTTATTAGCTTTTATTAAAGTTGTTTCAGTCATTTTACTTTGCAGATTTGCTGCACCTTCTGCCCCCAAAGCAGGTATTAATCGTGTTTTAGTTTTTCCTGGTTCTGGATAGCGAGTAAAAATAATTAGCTGTTCATTATTCATTATGATATAGTGTATAATATGCTTTAATTAATTTAAACTAATTTAGGTTCTTAAAAGAAAATATTAATTAGATGGTTTTCTTAGAGATAAAGTATTAACAAATGCCAATAATTTGATTAAATCATAATATTTAGTATACTGAATAATTGTAATTAATAATAAACAACTATAAAACAACTTTGGGAAACAAAAGTAAATATGACAGTAAACATGACTAATAATCAAGATAAATTAATTAAAATTGCCGTTATCGGAGATGTTCACGGTCAGTGGGAATTAGAAGACGAAATAGCCCTCAAGCATCTGGGAGTTGATTTGGTACTATTTGTGGGAGACTTTGGTAATGAAGCAGTAGAGGTAGTTAGAGCGATCGCCACTCTTGATATCCCTAAAGCAGCAGTTTTTGGTAATCACGATGCCTGGTATACAGCTACAGAGTGGGGCAGAAAGAAATGTCCTTATGACAGAACTCAAGAAGATAGAGTCCAGCAACAAATAGATTTACTTGGGGAAGCTCATGTAGGTTATCGTAATCTGGACTTCCCAGAGTTGGCCTTGACAGTGGTGGGGACTCGTCCTTTTAGTTGGGGCGGTCCAGAATGGAAAAATGATAATTTTTATCGGGAACGGTTTGGAGTCAATAATTTTGAGGAATCTACTGATTTAATGGTGCAAGCTGTACGAAATGCGAAACATAAAAATGTGATTTTTCTTGGCCATAATGGACCAAAGGGTTTAGGAGATGCTCCTGAAGACCCAGTGGGGCGAGACTGGAAACCTATAGGCGGAGATTTTGGCGATCCAGACTTTACCAATGCAATAATAAAATCTCGTAATTTGGGTAAGAAAATTTCTCTAGTTACTTTTGGTCATATGCACCATAGTTTGCGACATACCAAAGAGCGGTTGCGTAAATGTATTGATGTGGACAGTGAAGGGACTTTATATTTTAATGCAGCAAGAGTGCCACGCATTATTGAAACAGAAGACCAGAAAAAACGCAATTTTTCTATTGTTTCCATGAAAGCAGGTCTTGTTTCTCAAGTTGTTTTGGTTTGGGTGGGCCAAAATTTGGAGATAATTTCTGAAGAATTTTTATATTGCCAAGAAAAACTTGCTGTTGAGTCTGCATAGGTGCTATAATAAATAATTGTCAAAACATTACAAGCGTCTTTAGCTTGTTTAGTCAAAACTCCAAAATCACTTTTGAATTTTGACTTTTGAATTTTGACTTGATTTAGGAGAGGTGGCAGAGTGGTCGAATGCGCTCGACTTGAAATCGAGTGAGGTGAAAGTCTCCGTGGGTTCGAATCCCACCCTCTCCGTTCACTAGCAATGGGTTTCAGTAAATTAAAGGCAATTCAAGCCCAGGATACTGAATTCAGTTTTTAATAATAAGCAATCAGCAATAAACCTGCGCCTTTGCAGAGCATTTCGGAACAGAAAGAGGACTGTTACCGAATAATTAATAGTTAATAATTATAGCAGTTTTCATGTTTTTTAGAGTACAGAGATTTGAGGAATGAAGGAAGAAGGAAGAACGAAGAAGGAAGAAGTAATGCAAGTCAATATGAGTGAAAACCGCTATAATAATTAGGAGTTGATAGTCAATTAATTATTCATTCAACAATTCACTCCTTAAAGCCTCCCATTGTAATTAATAATTAATAATTTATACGCCATAAAGAAGCATCAGATAGTCTGTTGTAAATTATTAATGTTCCATTTTAGATTATTATTAATTGTATTTCTAGATCGTGCTGCGCAAACGGCTGTCGCCGACATGAACAACGAGACTCAATAATTAGCTTTTTCAAAATTAACATTCCTGTTTATATTGCCTTTGCCATTTCACTTTTAGCATATTTTCTAGATGTTGCCAGTGGTAATGATTTACTGGGGGGAGCTTTATTTGCTATAGTGGTTAATCAACAAGTATCAGGGTCGCTTTTAGGTACAGTTGAAGCTTTGACATTGGTGGATATGATTCACATCAGGGCAATGATTGATATTTTAGCAACTGCCTTAGTAATAGTTTATTCTCACCTACAGGATGGAGCTAAAGAGTTATTACCCATACATCATCATCGTAGTTTCAGTATCACCTGGATTTCTTATGTGGTAGTAAATATGATTATTATTGTGACCGAAAAATTGTGGTCTAAACTCCAGTTTTAAAGGGATAAAAAAAAGAGACTATTCCTTAATATCAAGCCTCTTGCTTTCCTAGGTCATGCTACGCAAACAGCTAGAGATACTGATAACTGATAACTGAAATGACGATAGCGATCGCTGGTTAAAGCCTTCCGTTATAACCTACTGTACTAGCTTGGCACTTCGCAGTTTTTAGAGAGAATGTCTTTGGGTAATTGAAATAAATTACTAACATTAAACATTTTATTATAGCATAAAAAAACTGTGTAACGCAAAAATAATTTGAAGAGAAAAACATTAAATTTTTCTGTAAATTGAGTTACAGTATTTTACCGAAATAGAGAATAGGGCGTTCTTAAATTTTAATTAAACAGTTAGTTTTTATAGTTTTTAAGGAGAGAACTCCTGAGATAAAATCCGTTTTATAATCCCCTTTATTTAGAACCTAATAATTATTTAAAGTTAAGCTATATAGCTGTTATAGAAAAGATATGTAATTTCGAGGATTTACAGTTCTAAGATTATGAGCTTTTTTTACATTTTCAGAATAAAAATAGTTATGATAAAATTGTGAGTATTGATACGGTTAAAAAGATATATCTTCTTTAAATTCAAGTAGAACGTTATGGGAAAAAGTTGATGAAAATATCTATCTGAAGTAACTCGTAAAGTTTAATTTTTTTTTAACGCATATCTATATCTACTTAAGGAGAAGACTATGTGGCAATATTTACCACCTTTAAACGAACACAATTTACCCTATCCAGATACAGTACATCCCATCGTTGTCCACTTTGTGATTGCAATGGTATTATTTGCCTTCTTATGCGACATCATTGGTTATTTGACTCGTAATTTCCGTTTATATGAAGTAAGTTGGTGGAATATGTGTTTTGCTACCATTTCTATTTTCATCGCTATCATATTTGGTCAACTAGAAGCTGGTTTGGCACAACCTTATGAAGCGGTGCAACCAGTTCTAAATTTACATACATTAATTGGCTGGTCTCTCTCAGGAATCATTGCTGCCATAACTGGTTGGCGGTATGTGATTAGATCGCGCAGCCCAGAAAAATTACCAATATCATACGTGGGAATGGGAGTGCTGCTAGTGACTATAGTATGCTTTCAGGTATATTTGGGAGATGAATTGGTCTGGGTGTACGGACTCCATACAGTACCAGTAGTAGAAGCAGTGAAGGAAGGAGTATTACAATGAACCCAGAGTTAATAGATAGTTTGAGTTCCCAATTAGGAGCAAATGGTCTCCCCTACGCCATTCCCATTCATCCAAATTTAGTTCACCTGACTCTAGGTTTGTTTATTATTGGAATTGCTTTTGATATGGTTGGGGTATTTTTCCCTCTACAAAAACAACTATTGAAATATTTCGCGATCGCTGCCAATCGTACAAACTTTTTTGATGTTGGTTGGTACAATATGCTGGCAGCATCAATTATCTCATTTTTCACTGTAGCAGCAGGTTTTTATGAAATTATGCTAGCAACGCCATCTTCAGAGCTAAAAAGTGCCTGGGGACTAGGAGCGATGGATACAATGGTCTGGCATGGTGTAGGTGGCGTAATGCTGTTAGGCATGATTGTGGGGATGACAGTTTGGAGAGGACTACAGCGCTATGTATGGCGGGTAGAACGACTTCAACAAGTACAGTGGAGTTATTTAGCAGTTGGTTTCGTAATCATGTTTTTTATGTACGTTCATGGAACTCTGGGAGCGCAGTTAGCTGCTGAGTTTGGAGTACACAATACTGCTGATGCTTTGCTAGAATTAGGCAAAGATCCTAATATTTTCCTAAAATAATTTTATACCGTTTCACGGAAGTCAAAAGCCTGAAAGGTTGCGAGGCGACAGCCGTGGCAATCTCAAAGTCAAAAGTCAAAAGTAAGATTTTATAGACTTCACACTTTGACGCTACACTAATTTCAGGAAATTATTTCACATCTAAAGCTCAAAACTATTTGTGACATCTTTAAAGTGAATTGGTATAAATTTCTAGCAAAATTATTACACATCCTATTGGCTTCCTGTTCCCTGTTCTCTATTCCCTATCCCAATTAAATTAGGATATTGATTATGAAAATCCGCACTATTTTCACACTGGGAGCGATCGCTCTAGTTTTAGCTGCTATTAGTTTTTGGATCGGGCAAGTATCTTACTCATGGTTGCCAGTCCAAGCGGCAGCAGAATCTAAATTAATTGATGAGTTATTTAGTTTTCTCGTCACTCTTGGTAGTTTCATATTTTTGGGCGTAACCGGAACTTTAATGTATTCGGTGATTTTTCAACGTGCTGCCAAATATGACTACAGCGACGGACCTCACATAGAAGGTAACATTACTCTAGAAATTGTCTGGACTGCAATACCAATTTTTCTCGTATTTTGGATTGCAGCTTACAGCTACAATACCTATCAGCAAATGGCAATTCAAGGACCAATGGAGTTAGTTCATTTGCATACACCATTAGGGATGGAATCAGCTTATGCAGATCCACTAGAACCTGAAACTGAACCTGTAGAAGAAATCCAAGTATTTGCCAAACAGTGGTCTTGGGTATTTCGCTATCCAGAAAATGGTGTAACTAGCACCGAACTGCACTTACCTGTAGATCGGCGCGTGCGGACAGTATTAAAGTCAGAAGATGTGCTACATGGATTTTATATTCCTGCATTCCGAGTCAAGCAAGATATTATTCCCGACCATCCTATAGATTTTGAATTTACTCCAATTCGTGTTGGCAAATATAGTCTAACTGATTCTCAATACAGCGGTACGTATTTTGCCACAATGACAGCAAATGTAGTCGTTGAATCTCCTCAAGATTATAAACGGTGGCTTGCTAGAGCAGCAAATACTAGATTATCTTCAGCAGAAAATCAGGCACATAGTGAATATATTCAAAAATCAGAGGCACCAGTGCAACCTGGTTGGCCTTCAGTTAAACCTGCTTCGCCTCCTGTTGTTAATTTTCACAGTTGAGGGGGAAGCAACAGGTAACAGATAAGAACTATAGCACTATGAAAAAAATTCATGTAGGTTGGGTTGAGCAAGCGAAACCCAACAATTAAGTATTTTCCTGGGTTTTCCCTCCAGTTTTAATATTACGGAGCAAAACCTAACCTACAGATTTTTATTTGCACATATCAAGGAAAAAAAATCTTCTATGAAAGAAATAACAATTGAAGGCATCAGTGATGCTATAGAAAAACCAGAACATGAACAACCGCCCAACTGGCGACGATACTTTAGTTTCAGCACAGACCATAAAGTTATCGGTATCCAATACCTAGTCACCTCCTTTATCTTCTTCCTAGTAGGCGGAATATTCGCAATGGTGATTCGGGGCGAACTGATGACACCAGAATCAGACCTCGTAGACCGCACTATCTACAACGGAATGTTCACCATGCACGGCACAATCATGCTATTTTTGTGGACGTTTCCATCCCTTGTTGGTCTGGCAAACTATCTTGTACCCATAATGATCGGAGCGCGAGATATGGCATTCCCTCGTTTGAATGCTGCTGCTTTCTGGATGGTGCCAGTCGTCGGTATCCTAATGATAGTTAGTTTCTTTGTTCCCGGCGGGCCAGCTCAATCAGGTTGGTGGGCATATCCTCCAGTGAGTCTGCAAAATCCCACAGGCAACCTCATCAACGGTCAGGTATTATGGATTCTTGCCGTTGCTATTTCGGGTGTTTCTTCAATTATGGGAGCGGTCAACTTTGTGACAACTATTGTCAGAATGCGAGCGCCAGGCATGACTTATTTCCGGATGCCAATTTTTGTTTGGGCAGTATTTGCAGCTCAAATCATTCAATTATTTGGTTTGCCAGCATTAACAGCAGGTGCAGTAATGTTGTTATTTGACATCCTAGTAGGAACAGGATTTTTTGACCCTGCTAACGGAGGCAACCCAGTTTTATTCCAACACTTTTTCTGGTTTTATTCTCACCCTGCGGTTTACGTTATTATTCTACCTATATTCGGCGTATTCTCAGAAATATTCCCAGTTTACAGTCGTAAACCCCTATTTGGTTACAAAATTGTAGCAATTTCATCAATGGTCATCGCCGGAGTAAGTGGTTTAGTTTGGGTACATCACATGTATGCAAGTGGTACACCTCCTTGGATGCGGATGATTTTCATGCTATCAACAATGTGCGTTTCTGTACCAACTGGAATAAAAGTATTTGCCTGGGTAGCAACCATTTGGGGTGGAAAAATTCGCCTGAATACTCCTATGTTATTTTCCTTGGGTGGGTTAATAATGTTTGTATTTGCTGGAATTACAGGGATTATGCTCTCTTCCGTTCCCGTAGATATTCACGTTAACAATACCTATTTTGTCGTCGGTCATTTTCATTATGTTCTCTATGGCACCGTGACCATGGGAATGTTTGCTGCCATTTATCATTGGTTCCCTAAAATGACTGGGAAAATGTATTACGAAGGTTTGGGACAGTTGCATTTTTGGCTATCATTCATCGGCACAAATCTCAACTTTCTACCCATGCACCCATTAGGTTTACAGGGAATGTTACGTCGCGTTTCTTCTTATGCACCTGAATACACTTTCTGGAATGTGCTTGCTAGTCTAGGAGGATTTTTGTTAGGGATGTCTACTTTGCCCTTCATTTTAAATATGGTTAGTTCCTGGATACAAGGAAAGGAAGCAACAGCTAATCCTTGGCGAGCAATAGGTTTAGAGTGGATGATTTCTTCTCCACCAGACGTAGAGAACTTTGAGGAACTGCCTATAATTATTTCTGAACCTTATGGTTATGGTAAGTTAGAACCTCTAACCGCTAACGACCCCAATGGTCATGGTCATACAGCAGAAGTTGCCGAAGCTTTGAATTAGGTTATTATTAGGGGGTATGTTCTCTTAACCCTCTAGATAGGGGTTTGGTCTCCAAACCCCCCACACTTTCTACAGGTGTATTAATAAAAGGAGAACTTTAAATATGGATAATCATCTAGTTACTTCAAAAGAGGAAAATTTTATTATGGATAGTATAGTTACTTCAGAACAAGTTCAGGAAACTGTGCATTCAGCAGTTGCTGCCGAACATACTCACGACGAAGAAGGCAATAGTATGTTTGGGTTTAT
>JBCDJM010000303.1:0-9198 GCA_038747755.1 Cyanobacteria bacterium P01_H01_bin.35 | reverse complement strand
TTCCATAATTATTAGCCAGTTAATGTTAATTATTCTTGTGTTTACTTCTCCCCCAACCTCCCACACTCCCCACACTCCCCCACCTAATCAAATATAGCAAAATTTTTGAGAAATGGTATTACTTCTTCCTTCTTCCTTCTTCCTTCCTTTATTATGAGTATTCAAATCCTAGCAACTAATCATCCAAAAGAAAATAGTCCTTCAGAAACTTCTATACTATTAAAAGCAGAATCTGTTGAAAAAAGCTTTACTTTACAGAACCAAGGCGGAGTCAAATTATCAGTATTAAAAAATATTTCTCTCAGCTTAAAAGCAGGAGAATGTATTGCCTTATCCAGAAAATATGGTTCAGGGAAATCTACATTTATGCGTTGCCTTTACAGTAACTATCGATTCAATAAAGGTTCAGTTTGGGTAAAGCATAAATCTACCTGGGTTGATCTTCCTAAATTAACACCCCATGAAATTTTAGAAGTACGAAAAACTACTATTGGTTATGTCAGTCAATTTTTACGAGTAATTCCTCGTGTGCCAGCTTTAGAAGTAGCGGCAGAACCATTATTAGAATTAGGAATAAAGCCAGAAATAGCCGATCAAAAAGTATAAGAATTATTTGAGATCTTGAATTTACCAAAAGGTCGGCATCTTTCTGCAACCACCTTTTCTGGAGGAGAAAAACAACGAGTTAATTTAGCTATATCCCTGGTAGTTAATTATCCAATTTTATTATTAGATGAACCAACTTCAGCCTTAGATTCTGTAAATAGTCAAGTAGTAATTGAACTATTAGAAAAATGTAAAACTAACGGGTATCGTTTGATAGGAATTTTCCATGATCGAGAAGTAAGATTAAGACTTTGTACAAAAGAACTTACTTTTGACTACTAATTAGAAAAATTACTATTAGTTACACTGGCAAAAGGTTATGCTGTTTTACTTCAATAATTTTTTGAAAGCCAAATAAATAAAAAAAATTGTTTGATATACTCTATTAGCTGATAGCTGATAGCTGACTGCTTTTTACAACTGATAATTCATCCCCATGAGTAACAACAAACTTGCTAAAATACTACCAAAAAATCCTATTGCCAAATTCGTCATATTTGACTGACTTGCAGATGCCATTGCAGTATTCAAATCTGGAGAAGTTAAACGTTCATAATTTTTTATAGCTACAATTGTTTCTGGTAGAGATGATATTAAACTTCCCAAAAAATAATGCAGTCCGGCAAAAATTGCATCACCAAATAATTTACTAAGTAAATCATCATAAATATTAGTCCAAGCGATAAATAATGTATTTAATAAATAGCATAATAAAATTAATAACCCTGTTCCTAAAATAAACTGAAACCAACTTGGTGTATAATCATCTTCATTAATGTCATCAAATAATTCTGGTCTTTTTTTCTTAAACTGTTTTTCATAAATTAAGAAAACTAACACACCTGCTAAACAAATTAAACCACCAACAAATATCCACGGTAAAGTGCGGGTATCAATTCCTTCTGGCAAAGGTGCAAATTCGGATTTACCCGTAATGCACCAGTAAGCTGTACTGGCAAAAGCAAACATTGATAATGACATGAAAAAATGCCATAAAAACAGCATTTTTTCTTTGTTAAAAATTTCGATAAAATCTTTTATATAAGATGTTTTGCCAATAAAGAGCCATTTACTAATAACAATTATTGGTGCAACAATAAACATCAGATAAATATTGGCAAAATTTGAGCCTAGAGGAGTTGCTATACCACCTAGTCGTCGAAGACTTAGTGATAACAACATGAGAAATAATTCTGGGTTATTTGTGCTAGAATTAATTACTATAGTACGTTTATCTTTACCTAAATATTTACCTGCTAAACCTGCGGCAGAATTTACCATCATATCTGTAGCAGTCGGAATCAACCAAAAGCAAAAAATGACTGCTATTAAAGCAGTAATTGTCACAAAAGTAATTTCATTGGTAGAGTTGTGTATTTGTACAATCCAGGTGTCCATAGCTTAAAATATAAGATTCAATATCAGGAATTAAGAATTAATAGAGTACATCAATATTGAGTTATCTATATTAATGGTAAATTAATTTTAATATTTTCCCACCCTCTAAACTAAATAAATATAGAGAGGGTTTTGTATAGGGAACTTAGCTAAAATAAACAAAGACTATCCTACTGGCATAGTCTTTGTTTATTGCGACTATTTTTACTCAAGATTCCATTGATTTATGTTTAATTGCCGACAATATTAGGGATAATATTTTTTAGCAGCGCTCTAATTTAAGCTACTAGATTACCATTTTTATTATTTTAATAATGTTAATATAGCGTCTTTGATATATATAAAATGTTCACTTATCACTTTTTTTGTTTTAATACTGGAAATTAATTGATTTTTGGATTGCCCTTTTGAAGATATATCTATCTTCATTGAATTACAGTTTATTTTTCTATACTTAATTTTAATATTTTATACCTACTAAATACTAGATAAAATTTAACAGATAGCTACATCAAAATTAACTGTTTAAATTAATATTTATATTTACCGCCCACAAACTATTATAGTTAATAATAACTCAAATTATACTGAGGATAATTCTTGGCAATACAATACTAATGTGGACGGTTTTTAAGATGATTAGTAGATATTTAGGTAATCAAAACTTACCTACTACCAGGCAATCCTGGTACAGTTATTCCTTCTACTCGTTGGCGAAACTCTTCAACACCTGGATTAAAGTCTATTGGTAAAACTGCCACAATATTCTCATGAGGACGAGGAATAATTACCCAAGATTCCAAGGTAGCACCATAAACTTTTTCTACTGCTGCAATTCCTGCATCCATAGCAGTTTTTACTTCCGAAACATCCCCTCGAATTTGAACAGTAAACCGCGCACTACCAACCCTAATATAACCAACTAAAGTAACTCGACCAGCTTTTACCATTGCATCTGAAGCAGCTAAAATACCAGGAAAACCTTTAGTTTCCAGTGCTCCAACAGCTTGTTGCGCCATTCTATATCTCCTAAATTTCAGTTAAGAATTTAATTCTTTCAATTAATTGTAAAAATTTTAGATGTCTGCCATAAATGAACTATTATTCAGCCAAACTATAATAGAATTTAGGACGAAATTCATCTAAACTGTTCACTAATTTCTGTATATTCTAGTGGTAATACAGATTCTACATTCTCTGGGGGATTAGGAACAATATAATGACCGTCCACTATACCACCATAGACTTTTTCTGCTGCTTCAATACCAGCTTGGACTGAAGGATTAACTTCAGAGGTTGGTCCCCGAACCGCAACGACAAAGTGGCCTCTTTCGGCTATACCGTAATAAACCAATGTAACTCGTGCAGCTTTGACCATTGCATCTGCAGCAGCTAAAATGCTAGGAAAACCAATAGTTTCAATGACACCTACTGCCTCTGGCATCGAAACTTTCCTCCATTATCAAGAATCAATTAATATAATTGTAATCTCAATAGGTAATGCTGTATATACAAATAGATAAAAAGGCTATAATTTATGCTGGAGTATGAGGATTTTTATCTATATTCAGGGAATAGGGAATAGGGAGATGGAATTTTTTATTTCATATCTTGATTTAAAATAGGGAATAGGGAACAGGGAACATGGGAAAAAAACATAAATATTCAAGAGGAAAAAAGGTTTGATTTCTAGAATTTATGTAACTTCTATTTTTTTATTGTAGGAAGAAATCAAAAATTTAGATGTAATATAAAATCCGGTTATACAGTAATCGCACTCATTACTTCTTCAACAAAGCCAATGTTAAGCATGAATACGAATTTAAAAATTTATGCATTTTCATTTCCTTTCTTACTCCTTAGGACCTACGGACGTTGCTTGAGCATTAATGCGTTTTCCGTTCCGGAATGCTCCGCTTTCCATGTCACGCAGTGTTTCGGCTGTCGCCGACATATAAAGCGGAAGCTCTGCGTTCGCAAAACGTCCCTACCTCCTTACTCCTCAGTAATACGATAACTAATTACCCGGATTCTATATGACTCCTAACTCCTAGCCTTACCCAAATGAGTTCTAAAAAATAACAAAGTCACCTCCAAAAACTGGAAGTGACTCAAACACAATACACACTTTTTACACAAACAAATCGGATGGGGAACAATACCCAAATTGCCCCCTACCTCAAAAAACCTAGTAGTCGAAATCGCCACCACCCATACCAGCGCCAGCAGCAGCACCTTCCTTGGGTTCAGGTTTGTCAACAACAATACACTCAGTTGTTAATACCATACCAGCAATAGAGGCAGCGTTTTGTAGAGCGGAACGAGTTACCTTAGCAGGATCAACAATACCAGCTTCAAACATATCAACAAACTCATTATTTGCTGCATTAAAACCAGTATTGAAATCTTTCTCTTTCACCCGCTCGGCAATTACAGCACCATTTTGACCAGCATTTTCAGCAATGCGCATTAATGGAGCTAATAAAGCACGACTAACAATCAAAGCACCAGTCAACTCTTCAGCTTTTAAGTTCTCATTTGCCCAAGTTTCTAGATCGGGAGCTAAATGAGCTAGAGTTGTACCACCACCAGGAACAATACCTTCTTCCACAGCAGCTTTAGTTGCGTTAATAGCATCTTCCAAACGTAACTTGCGGTCTTTCATTTCAGTTTCAGTTGCAGCACCAACT
Source organism: Cyanobacteria bacterium P01_H01_bin.35 (assembly GCA_038747755.1). Classification (GTDB taxonomy): domain Bacteria; phylum Cyanobacteriota; class Cyanobacteriia; order Cyanobacteriales; family Microcoleaceae; genus Trichodesmium. The sequence continues at coordinate 4,504 of JBCDJM010000303.1, read as the reverse complement.
TTAACTACTGCTACCCCACCAGCTAACTTAGCTAAACGCTCTTGTAACTTTTCTTTGTCGTAGGAAGACTCACTTTCTTCCATTTGACGGCGAATTTGTTCGCAACGTGCTTTAACTTCTTTTTCGTTACCTTCAGCAACAATGGTAGTGTTGTCTTTATTGATAGTGATGCGACGTGCTTTTCCAAGCATCTCTAACTTAGCGTTTTCTAGTTTCAAACCAGCATCTTCAGTAATTAATTGACCACCAGTTAATACAGCAATGTCTTCTAACATAGCTTTCCGGCGATCGCCAAAACCAGGAGCTTTCACAGCAGCAACATTCAATACACCCCGGAGACGGTTAACAACCAAAGTGGCTAAAGCTTCTTTCTCAATATCTTCAGCTAAGATTAATAAGGGTTTGCCAGAACGAGCAACTTGTTCTAAAACTGGTACTAAATCTTGTACTAAAGCAATTTTCTTATCAGTAATTAGAATTTGAGGTTCTTCGAGAACAGCTTCCATCCGCTCCATGTCAGTTGCGAAGTAAGGAGAGATGTAACCCTTGTCGAAACGCATACCTTCAGTGATTTCTAGTTCAGTCTGCATAGACTTCCCTTCTTCTAGGGAAATCACACCTTCCTTACCTACCTTATCCATTGCTTCGGCAATCATTTGACCTACTTCTTCATCATTACCAGCAGAAATAGCACCAACTTGAGCGATCGCCTTAGAATCTTCAATTTGACGAGCGTGAGCTGCAATTTTTTCTACGAGGAAATTAGCAGCTTTATCAACACCACGTTTGATAGCTATAGGGTTAGCACCAGCAGCAACGTTGCGTAAACCTTCTTTAACAATTGCATGAGCTAAAACAGTTGCAGTAGTTGTACCATCACCTGCTGCGTCATTAGTTTTAGAAGCTGCTTGACGAATTAGAGAAACACCAGTATTTTCTACATGGTCTTCCAATTCAATTTCTTTAGCAATAGTAACACCATCATTAACAATTTGAGGTGCGCCAAACTTCTTCTCTAGAACAACATTACGACCTTTTGGACCAAGAGTTACTGCTACAGACTCAGCTAGAATATCCATGCCTTTTTCTAAGGCGCGACGAGCATTTTCGTTGTAAATAATACGTTTAGCCATAATTGCGATCTCTATTGATTAGTAATTGTGGATAATTATTTTTTTGTGTTGATAATTAGTTGTTTTAGCACTTTGGCAAACATCAGATATGAAGAAAAAGTTTGCTAGTGCTATAGAACAACTTCAGAATTATTAGTTAACAATTGCGAGAATATCTTTTTCTGCTAGTAGGACGTACTCATCACCACCGAGCTTAATATCAGTTCCAGCATACTTAGAGTAAAGAACTTTATCTCCTACTTTAACTTCCATTTCTGCGCGGGAACCATCATCATTGCGCTTACCAGGGCCAGCAGCAACAACTTCTCCTACTTGAGGTTTTTCTTTTGCTGTATCGGGTAAAAGAATACCACCTGCTGTTTTTTCTTCAGATTCGCTAACTTTAACGAATACACGTTCGCCCAAGGGTTTAACAGTAGAAACACTAAGTGTTACGGCTGCCATTACATTACCTCCAGATAAGTTTTATTCTTGTTGAGAGTCTTAAACTGAAGCCAAGTTTTAACTTCATTTGTTTTTTTAGCACTCTCACCATCTGAGTGCTAATTTAGCTGAATAAGAGTTGCGAGCGCAACTAACTAAACTGTACGGGTTCCCGAACTGGAGATTTGGGTATTTACCAAGAGTCATTTCAGTTAGCCTTCTAGGGTTGGAACTTCCTTAACAGTTATCAGTATTTACTACTGAACTAGGAGAGAAAAATTTAACTTCTGACTTCTGTTAGCAATCGCCATTACTCGCACGGAAATTTTCGCTCTTCTCAAATATAGCGCTACGCATTAAGGTGTTTGACATTTCTAAATCCTAAAACCCTTTATTAGTCTACTATTCCCTATTCCCTATTCCCTATTCCCTAGCGCGTAGCGCTATATAGCCACAGCAATAATTTAACTTCTGACTTATGAATTATGACTTCTGACTTAGGGTTATTATGGTGCAGCAAAAAATAATCTCAGAAGACAATAAACTGCAATGATGGCAGTATAACTGTTGTGTTGATTTACTAGGTAGGAATTTCGGCATTGCTGAATTCAGGTATGAAAGTAGGTTTATCAGAAACACGAAACACTTAACTGGGAAAACTTAATATTCAAAACTTACTCAAAAAATGAAATTATACACCATCTGTAGGGGCTTTCTGGCATTCGCCCTTACTAGATATTGGACTGCTGCGTAAGTCCTGATATTAACAAGTCGTTCAAACAATCCAAAATACAAAATCCAAAATACAAAATTATCAAAATCATACCCAGAATCAGCAACGCCGGAATTTATTAGTCATTTGACATTCTTAATTCAACATTTGACTTTGGGATCAAAAATAACTATTATAGAAGCAAATTAAAGGTGTATTGCAAGTTGATGATAGATAATTTATTTAACAAAACAGAAAAAACTCATGGGACAGAGAAAATTGTGGCCCAAGAACAGGACAATTCTCAACAGGGAAATATTGACCCAGATATTTGTCAAGAATCCCTAGGAATTTGTGTCCAATCTCTGGGAATGAGTAAAATTCAGAGACATATTTTTATTTGTGCAGACCAAACTAAACCGAAATGTTGCTCAAAAGAAGTTGGTTTAGAAGCATGGAATTATCTCAAAAAACGTCTGAAAGAATTAAAACTTGATGAGCCTGGCCGTAATATATCAGGCTCTATATTTCGCACTAAAGCTAACTGCTTACGAGTTTGTTGTCAAGGTCCAATCATAGTTATTTATCCAGAAGGAATATGGTATCACTCCGCAACTCCTCCTGTGATTGAAAGAATTATTCAAGAACATATCATCGGTTCTCAAGTGGTAGAAGAATACCTTTTTCTGAATCATCCTTTGCCAGAATCAAGAATTATTTCATCAAATAATCTTAGTTGATTCATCGGTCCATGCTTGCCTAGTATGGACAAATTATTTGCCAATAAACTCACAAGCTAAATGTTAACAATCGGTAACTAACTGTTATCAATTCACCATATATCCTAACTTAATAAATAAGTAAAATTAACCATAGTTCCTTATACTATTAATTAGAGAATACTATTTAATTCTCATATATTATTGTCAAAAGTAGTGGTAATTATTTTCCATCACTACAAAACTATTATCTAGCTATATCTACCTAAAATATAGGACTTAATTGATTGAGTATAAAATCTATAATCTATAACTATAATAGATAGGGGATCGACTCCCTTTAAGGATTAGATACAGTCCAAGCCTTCTAGGTTCAAGGATATATATCTTTTAATTTAAAGGAAAGTGGCAAAACAGCCCTACTTCCTCATTCTCCCATGAAAGACGTGGTTTCACCCGTCTGTAAAGTTAATACTTATAGGAATCAAAAAAGTGAGTTCTTCATTATGAAGGAAATGAATACTACAGACCAAGGACGTTTAATGTTGGTTGATGATGACCCTAATTTAATCTTATTGGTCAAGGATTATTTAGAATTTCGTGGATACGAGGTAATGACAGCAGAAAATGGCCGAGAAGCCCTAGAACTGCTAGAAGAACAAATTCCTGACCTGATTATATGTGATGTGATGATGCCAGAAATGGATGGCTACACCCTGGTACAGCATATCAGAGAAAATTCAGCTACAGAATGGGTTCCAGTTCTATTTCTATCTGCGAAAGGTCAAAGTCAAGATCGAGTTAAAGGTCTAAATACTGGAGCTGATGTCTATATTGTCAAGCCATTTGAACCAGAAGAACTGGTAGCTCAAGTAGAATCTTCTCTCAAGCAAGCTTCTCGCCTAATTAAACATCAAAATGCTGGTGTCAGCAGTGGGCCAACAATTAAGGTGCGCCGAAATGTAGAATTAACTCCTACAGAGTTAAAGGTAGTCCAATTGGTAGCCAAGGGAATGGCTAATCGTGACATCGCAGAAATTATGGAAGTTAGTCAAAGAACGATTGAGAGTCATGTGAGCAATATGCTTGGTAAAACAGGTCTGCATAATCGGACAGAGTTAGCTCGTTGGGCGATTGAAAGTAAGAAGGCTTAGATATAACTCCCCAGGAATTTATCAGGGTGTAAGTTTTTATCTGTGTAATTTATTGACTTAAGGGCTGTAATTTTATACTGCCCAAAATTTTCTATATTCATAATTTTGCATACATAACTTTTATTAAGTCAATTATTTTTGACTTGGCTAAAATTTAGATATTAGATTAATCAAATATTAACTTATGGCCTTGATTAAAAATTAAGGTCTTGTATGGAAATGTAGCAGGGGATCAATAAATTTAACAGGCATGAAAAAAATATATTTTGACAAAAAAAAGCCTGAAATCTAGAATACTGAACTGCTAAGTTCATTAAAATTATGGGTAGAGAAAAATATTATCGGTTTATAATATAAGGGTAA
>JBCDJM010000302.1:0-9415 GCA_038747755.1 Cyanobacteria bacterium P01_H01_bin.35 | reverse complement strand
AATTGCTAATACTAATCCTATGGTTAGTACAGCATATATACCCCAAGGTACAATGGTAGATATTAGCCCCATTATGTAAGCTAGGCAGATGACGATCGCTACAGCTTGATTCATGTTGAAAAAGGAAAGCACGACATAGATTTTTCACACGGATATATATACTATATACAAAAGCAGGTGTTAATGTCACAATTTCTATAAGTTAAAACATTTTCCTTTAGTTTAAGCTTGTATAAGTTCAAGAAGTTTGTCTGCTGTTTGAGGGTCATCTGCAGGTAACCAAGTAATCGGTAACATAGAGAGTTTTTCCAGTTGATCTCTGTGCATTTCTAACATTCCTTTAACACTGATTTGAATTGCCTCTTCTTTAGTTATCTTTCCAGCTAAATAATCTCTAGTAGGACGATAGAGAATAGGATGTTGCATAATTTCTGTATCGCCATAACCTAATCTTTCTCCTAATCTTATTTCCTGTTCAAAACCTTGTTGGAAATCATAATGAATTCTTTGAGTTATTCTATTTTCAATCCATTGATAATCGTTAGGGGGTGGATATAATCCAAAAATTTTCAGAGGTATTTTCTCTAACAGAGCAGGTAGGTAGCTACGAGAACCCCCCTCAAAAATAGGGATTTTGCCACGACTCCGTAACTCATAAGCGACAGCTTTTGCTTTACTAACATATTCTTGAGGCAAAATTTTCTCAAAAGGACTAGCAAATCCATAAAGATGTTTTCTCTCATGATTGCCATCTCCTCTTCCAGTACCAATACGAAAAAAGGCATAAACTTGGTATGAATCCAAGTTTACAATTTCAGCTTGAGTAATCCGAGCAAGGATCTTATCAACATACAAAGTCTTGCCAACACTATTAGGACCAGTTATAACAATGAATGGTTTTATAGGATTTTCAAAATCCAAACTTTTGGGAACTAAATTACACAATTTTCTCTTACTATAATAAACTATATTAACTTTATTATAAAATAGATATTAAACTAGCTTCAATTTTCCCAGAAAAAGAAGTACGTATGAGTTGAGCTTTACTCCAAAGCTCAATAATATCAGTCGCTCCAACTAAATAAATCCCATTACGTATTCCTTGAACTAGCTGCATCAATGTTAAATGACAAGGACCTTTTAGTGACACTAAAGTCTCTCCACCTTCTACTCTAGGAGCAGAATTTTTTTGAAGATAAGCATCAATTTTGGGAAAACCAGTTGGAGTCTCAATTTCTAAGATACTCAGTCGTAAACCGTCAACTTTTTTCATGCAACAGCCATCTTGCTCAATTATCTGACCTGGAGTTTCGTCACATCCTGCTAATAGAGAACCGAGCATGACACTAGAAGCCCCAACTGCAAGTGCTTTGACGATATCTCCAGAGGTTTTTATCCCGCCATCAGAAATTACAGGTATCCCATATTTATGAGCTAACTGTCCGCAGTTATGGAGTGCTGTGACTTGGGGCGCTCCCACACCTGTTGTCTGCCTCATAGTACAAAGTGCACCTGAACCTAGTCCAACCTTGATTCCATCAATACCAAGTTCTAAATAGCGATGAGCAGTTTGAGTTTCCACAATTGAACCAATGACGAGATCCGCAGCGACTAATTGGCGAAGAGTAGCAACAGAATTAATAATCTCCTCGTTCCCAGGATTGGGAGTATCCAGGAATAGGATATTTGCTCCAGCTCTGACTAACTCTTGAGCCGCCTCAATATTCGTTGGAGCAACTGATGCTGCCGCAATTAAATGTCCGTTTGCTTGAGTTGACGCTTGAGGATAAATTTGGGGATTGGGGATATATGAACTGACTTGATTTACCATAGAACATTGAACATCAAGAGCCATATAACGATGTATCACGCCTAAGCCACCAAATTCCCCTATGGCAATTGCCATATCTGTTTCAGTGATACTCGGCATGCCTGCAGATAATAAAGGTAGATCGATCTGGAAATTCTGGCTTACTTGGGTCTTTAAAGAGATGTCTTCAGGTGTCCCCTGATTATGGCCAGGCAACAAGCACAAATCATCAAAAGTTAAATATATTGGTAAGTCATTCAAGTTATTCATGGGAGTCGATTTTCTTAAGTTCAATCAAAAGAGTCTAGGTTAGTTTGCCCACAAAAAAAGTGATGATCGCTTTCCCTTGATGTCGTCCGCAATCAATTGTTACTTTTCGCTCTTCCAGGACAATAATTTCGAGGTATTTAGCAAAATCTTGCTCTAAACAAGCCGTATCATAAAGCATTGTTATATCTTTGGGTCCACCACTACTAAGGTTTTCCTGTCGTTGCCCAGGAGCAAATGCTTGTAAAATCAAATATCCATTAGGTTTAAGCGCTTGTGCAGCTCTATGGTGAACAACAGACCGTAAAACAGGTTTAAGGTGACAGAAAAAGCTTAAGACGAATTCAAATTGACCTTTCATTGGCTCATAGTTAGCTAAATCTCTATGAATAGTTTCAATGACTAAATTTTCCTGTTTAGCAACTCGGTTAAGTTTTTGTAAACCCACTTCGGAACCATCGATGGCAGTTACTTGGAAACCTTGACGAGCCAGCCAGAGTGCGTCCCTACCTTCTCCTTCTCCTAAAGATAGAATCCTAGCTTTGGGAGAAGGGCAAAGCTGTTGAATCTGCTCTACTAAAAACTGATTCGGCGAATGGCCAAAAAACCAATCTTCAGTAGAATAACGTCTATTCCATTGTTCACATTCATTACCAATCATAAATCATATTCTCTTATCTTAAGCAATTAAACTTGCTTTCAGACTTGTTTGAGTTATCTTGTGATACACATTATAACTTTCTTCAAAGATTGGCAGTTGACTATAAAGTTCAGGATAATGATAGCGAATTTCTTGGACGTAACATTTTCGCTGGACTAAATATTCTGCAACAAAATCAGTATAGATCGCAGCAAAAACAACATCACATAATACCATCTGTTTGTAAAATTCCTCTTGAGAATGAAATCCAATTGGAAAACTTCCCCAATACTTAAAGGGGAGTTGAGTTAAGATATGAATAACGTTCTTAGATTCTGTAGACTCCTTATTATACGGAACGTATAGGGTATTTGCTTCAGGACGATAAGGGCTATAGAGATTGACCTGTAAATCATAAAGAGGATGACCGTGGGTAATTACTGCCTTAATTATATGTTGCAATAAAGCAAAATCCTTCTCAATACTTACCCCAGGCAATCCCACGATATAGCTTAACTTTACTCCCTCTAGCTGTTTTTCTTTGATGATTTTAAGTAACCACGACACCTTTTCTATTTCTACTTTTTTCCCAACTGTATAAGAGATAGGGTTTTCAATACCCACCAGAAATTTTTGGAGACCACTATCTTTTAAATCTTCTAACCATTTTTCTGTCAAGTCATCAAGACAAGTTTGCATAGAGTATTTAACCCCTAACTCTTGAAAAATTTTCATCATTTCCAGGGCATGAGGTTGATACATTAAAAAATACATATCATGCAGTGAGATTCGATGAATTCCTTGAGCAAGATATTCTTGTAAAATCTCCCGCACAATTGTCGGACTTTTAAAACCAATTCGATAAATATATGGGTTTCCACAAAAAGAACATTTCTTGCTACAACCGATAGAAGTAATGATACTGTGGCGTAGGGGAATATTTTTCCATTGCTCTTTGAGATGAGAACCTTTGTAGGTTTCCTTCATCCACACCATAGTCGGTTTAAAGTATGAAAAGATGTAGTCTTCTAATTTACCCACTATCTTACGGCCATGTTCTCGTTCAAATTCGGTTTTGAGATAGTCTTGAGCGACTTCCGTGGTCATTCCTAAAACTTCAAACTGTGAGCGACCAGGAAAAGCAACGGGAACCCAATCAAAAGTAGATCTACTTTTGATTGTAGACAGAAGAGTAACGCCTTCTTCTGCTGTTAGATCTGATAATAAAAAATCCCTTTGCAAAAAGTTGAGGCTAATATGAGGTCCTCCGACATAAATTTCGTCTACATAACCAGACTGTCTTAATTGACGAATTATCTTTAATGTTCCAGTTAGAGTGGGTGTAGCAGTAGTAATAAAAACTTTGCAAGGTTGAAAAGACAAAATTCTGGCCACTGGAGCCTTGCTCCAATTGGCATCAACCACATAGGTTTTATAACCTAGATTTCTACAAGCAGTATAAAGGAAATACAATGCTTGACTAGGCATATAGTTTTTAGGAGGAAATCGGACGTGAGGCATCTCTCCCGTTGTTAAGCCTAATTCTGGCATTACGATTACAACAGTTTTGGATGTAAATTTCATGGTAAACATAGTTTTTTTTTATATATCAATGGAGAAATTTTGGTTGCTAAGAAAATAGAAACTAATTCGTCAACTTTTGGCAGAATAGAGTAAGGAGATATAGTTCGCTCTCCCTGCTCCCTATTCCCTGCTCTCTCTTTTATGGAGATGTCTATTGGCCAACAGTATATTAATTAGGCTACCTCGTTAAACTAAATAAAAAATCTATTATAACCAAATTATGCCTACACAATTCGATCCATTTTCGCCAAATTTAAAGCAAGATCCTTATTCCATCTATAAATATTTCCGTCAACACGATCCTGTGCATTGGGGAAAACCTATAGCCCCTAAACTAATGGGTACATGGTACTTATTTCGCTATGAGGATGTGGTCTCATTTTTAAATAGTCCCTTATTTGCAAGAGCTTCATCAAAAAGCCAAAAAAGTATAGAGGTTGATTCGGCTTCTGCCCTTCGTAAAAGATGGCTTTTTTCTTTAGATCCCCCTGAACATAGTCAAATTAGATCCCTAATTGCCCCCGCCTTTAAAGCTAAATCAGTCGAAAACTATCGCTCCCATATCTCTAAGAGAATTACAGAGATTATTACTTCTCTGCCTCCCCCTGTTCAGATAGATTTTGTGAAGGATTTTGCTTTTCCAATCACAACAAGAATTATTGCTGATTTATTAGGCATAGCTGAAGCGGATCTTTCTCAATTCCAAATCTGGTCAAAAACGATTGCAGATGGGATAGCTTTACAAAACGACCTTCAAGCACTCACCAAAGCTGATGAAGCTACGAAGCAATTAGCAACTTACTTTCGCAAGATGATAAAAGAACGAGGAACAATTGATACTGAATTATTACCTGAGAAAGCCAAAAATTTTCTGACAGAAGAAGACTTGATTGCCCATCTAGTTCAATTTATTTTTGCTGGCATTGAGTCTACTAGCAATCTAATTTCAAATAGTCTATGGTGTTTGTTGAGATTTCCAGAGCAACAAAAGTTACTTCAGCAAAATCCTGAATTAATTCCTCAAGCTGTGGAAGAATTTCTTCGTTTTGAAAGTCCTACCCAAACGACTGCGGCTAGAACTTGTTTAGAAAAAGTTACTATCGGCGATCGAGAAATTCTTCCTGGACAAAAAGTAATTGCCATTTTAGGTTCTGCTAATCGAGACGAAAAAGTTTTTGTCAACTCAGAGCAATTGGATATAACTAGAAAAATTAATCCACATATTGCTTTTGGTCAAGGGATTCACTTTTGTCTTGGCATTCATTTAAGTCGCTTGGAAGTGCAACAAGTGTATAAGCAACTTTTTCAAAGCTATGCTTCGATTACACTTATACCCTCTTCTTTAAGCTGGCGATCTAATTGGGTTATTCGAGGACTGCACTCTTTACCAATTAGACTTAATTGACATACTCCCGACGCTCCCCTACGGGAGAGCGCGGGACTTCCCGCCGGGGGAGTTAAAAGTCAATTTCCAGAGCTTCTAAGGCTTATTTCATAGTATACAAGCTCTTGAAGTTGTAAAATTAGTTCAGGATGTTCTCCATTCGCAATCTCTATAAATAAAGGAAGATAACCTGGATAAACTAGAGCCTTATATCCTCGCTGACTTATACAAGCAATTATAGCTAAGTCTTCTAAGACATAGTTACAGGTCATTTCTAAATTTTTTGCAGACGAAGGAATCTGTTTACTATGTAAAAAACCCTCGGAAAACTTTTCTACTGATGACTTAAAATTAGATTCTTTTTTATAAATTAGTTCAAGATTTTTTCGGTACTCTTCATAGCCTGAATATTTTTGTACGACTGAAGACAAAACAATTTCAAAATTGTCTGGCTTCTTAAACTGAATTTTCTCTGAGAGAATCTGAAGTATTTTTTGGCTTTTAGAGTCTGTCAACAAAGTTGCTTGTTGTTGCTCCCATTCAGGATTAATCATCTGAAGACTTAGTTCATATAAACTATCAGCAATAAGAATAAGGCATCTTTTGAATTTTGTTTCAAGCCAGTCGATCGTTGCGTTTATTTTCTCTGCAGTAAACTTATCACTGTCTAAATTTATTGCTAATATACAATCTATATAATCTTTTTCTAAAACCTTTGTCGATGTAGTATAAACTTGTTTTGTCTCGACTAAATAATTCGATGATGACTCTTTCATAATTCAAATAACTCCTCTGTATAATTTATCAGTTTAATCTTCTACCTTTTGGCTTTCAACTCAACTTTTCAAACAATCGAAGTATGTCTTCCTCAACAACCAATATTGAACGGTGTTCTGGCTTCAAAAATTGTTCATTAACACAGCGATCGAAAAAAGAAAGTAAATCATTATAATAGCCAAGAGTATTAAGTAATCCACAAGGTTTATTATGAATTCCCATTTTAGACCAGGTAAACACCTCTAAAATTTCCTCTATGGTACCTAGCCCTCCAGGTAAGGCAATAAAAATATCTGCTAAATCAAACATCAGAGCTTTGCGCTCATGCATAGATTCAACTACATGCAACTTAGTTAATCCAGAATGAACCATTTCGGGAAATTTGAGAGAAATATATTTGGGAATAACACCAATAACACTACCTCCTTGCTCTAAGATAACATCGGCGATCGCTCCCATAAGACCTATCTTTGCTCCACCATAAATTAGAGTGAAGTTTCTTTGAACCATTACCTGAGCCAAAATTTTAGCTTGCTCTAGATATATGGGATTTTTCCCTGAACTTAGCCCGCAATAAACACAAACTTTTGTCATAGCAAATTTATTACCAGTTATAGTGGCGTTGCTGATTCGCTCGCCTAAAATTAGAGAAGTTGTAATTAAGTGGCAAATTCTCTGGGATCGTGAAATCAACAACTAATTTACAACATTTCAACTTTCATTACTGACAAAAAACATTTGATAAATGACGCCATTTTCCGATAATTAGAACCACTTTCTAGAGCTACTGCTTTATCAGCGACTTCATCTATCCCATCCAGTAAAACCAACAAAACTACCGATCGCAAATATAACTATACCCATCATTGTAGGTGTCTCCAATGTACAATTGATTCTTCTAGCACACCAAAGTTGCGGAATATATCTGCTATTGGTTCTAAATATTGTTTGATTGCCATTTTTCTTCTCTCTGGTTTTTTCATATCAAGTTTTAAGTAAGTTTATGCTGCTTCCATAGTTTCTTTCAGCAGTGGAAAGTTAAGACTTTCCCGTTGTGCTAGATAAAGTTGACCTACTTGCCGTGCTAAATTACGAATCCTGCCAATATAACGAGTGCGTTCAGTAACAGAGATTACTCCCCTTGCATCAAGTAAATTAAAACTGTGGGAACATTTGAGAACGTAGTCGAGACTGGGTAAGACTAATTCTTGTTTTATGAGTTGTTGAGCTTCTTGTTCATAGAGACCGAATAAAGTAAACAGAAACTCAGGATTAGATGCCTCAAAATTATAGGTACATTGTTCAATTTCTCCCTGAAGGTAAACGTCTCCATAAGTGACATTATCAGTCCAAGCTATTTTAGCGATCGCATCAACTTCCTGAAGATACATGGCCAGGCGTTCTAAACCATAAGTGATTTCGATACATACTGGTCGGCAATCTATACTACCACATTGTTGAAAGTAAGTAAATTGGGTGACTTCCATACCATCGAGCCAAACTTCCCAACCAACACCCCAAGCACCCAGAGTGGGAGACTCCCAGTTGTCTTCTACAAATCGAATATCATGATCTTCTGGACGAACACCCAGAGCGCGGAGAGAGTCAAGATAAACATCTTGAATATTATTGGGAGAGGGTTTAATTAAGACTTGATATTGATAGTAGTGTTGAAAACGATTTGGGTTTTCCCCATAACGTCCATCGGTAGGGCGACGACAGGGTTCAACGTAGGCAACTGACCAAGGTTCAGGACCGATCGCCCGCAGAAAGGTATGGGGATTCATTGTCCCTGCCCCTTTTTCGGTATCGTAAGGTTGAGCGATGAGACAGCCGCGATCGCTCCAGAATTTATTTAAGGTAGCTATGACTGATTGGAAGTTCACTTAATTTTTTTAGGTTTTGATTTTACCTGAATTTAGGAAATTTTTGGGATTTCAAGAGCAAAATACTCTTTTAATTTTTTCCATTTGATCATATTGTCTAACATAAAACTATTTTATTGTCAACCAGAAAAAAAATAGATTTTTTACTATAATTTAATGAAGAATCAAAAGAGGTAATTAATAATGATTACATCGCCAGTTGTTGTGCAAAAATCAACAGAATATACTCTAGAAGATTGGGTAGAAAATCTTCCTGAAAAGAAAGAATGGGTTAACGGGCAATTATTGGAGAAAAATGGCATAACTCTTAAGCATAGTCGAATTCAAGGAAATCTTTCCTTTTATTGGAAAAATTATCAATACTCTAGTGGGCAAGGTGGAAAAGTTTATACTAATGTACCTTGTCGTACAAACAAGCAAGGGCGTTACTCTGATGTTGCTTATCTTACTCCAGAATTAGAGGCAGAATTTGGCAATGAAAAAGTCTTACCTCAAAGTTTTCCTTTAACTGCTGAAATTCTTTCTCCTACAGATTTAGCTGAAGATGTTATTGCCAAAGCACAAGAATATTTAGAGTCTGGAAGTGAAGAAGTTTGGTTAGTATTTCCTGAGAATAAATGGGTAATTGTTGTGACTCAAGAATCGAGACTTATCTTTATTTCTGGGCAAGTTGTTAATACTCAAAAAGTTTTAGATGGTTTTAGCATTTCGGTAGATGAATTATTGAGTTAATTAGGACTTAGATAGGTGAAAACAGAAACAAATTTTTTCAGTCCATGTATATTCAACCTCTCCAAAAATAAAAAATAAAGTTAATTATTATCCATAAATTATCAACTACTTCCGACTATTACCGAAAAATTCAGGTATAAAGCATCCTCATTCATGGAGAAAAAAACCTTTTATACCATGTTCCCATAAAGTTGCCCTTAATAAAAGATAACAGCTATTGCTAAAATTCAGGTTTGGGTAATAATTATTAAGGGCTTTTTTACAGAGAAATGATATTAGTCAATCGTCTTATTTATAAGATGAGGTAATTATTAATTATTAATTATTATTTTTTT
>JBCDJM010000301.1:0-9492 GCA_038747755.1 Cyanobacteria bacterium P01_H01_bin.35 | reverse complement strand
TGCCCGGTTAGAGTCTGCAATAATTTCCCCTGAAGGTTCCACAATTTCACTGTTTTATCCTGACTGGCAGAAGCAATCATCTGACCATCAGGACTAAATGCTATACCATAGACATAATTCTCATGCCCAGTTAGAGTCTGCAATAATTTCCCCTGAAGGTTCCATAATTTCACTGTTTTGTCACGACTGGCAGAAGCAATCATCTGACCATCGGGACTAAATGCTACACCATTGAGATAATTCTCATGCCCAGTTAGAGTCTGCAATAATTTCCCCTGAAGGTTCCACAATTTTACTGTTTTGTCACCACTTGCAGAAGCAATCATCTGGCCATCGGGATTAAATGCTACATCATTGACCCAATCCTCATGTCCCTCCAAAGTCTGCAATAACTGCCCCTGACGGTTCCACAATTTTACTGTTTTGTCACGGCTGGCAGAAGCAATCATCTGGCCATCGGGGCTAAAGGCTACACCATTGACCCAATTCTCATGCCCAGTTAGAGTCTGCAATAATTTCCCCTGACGCTTCCACAATTTCACTGTATTGTCACCACTTGCAGAAGCAATCATCTGCCCATTGGGACTAAATGCTGCACCTATAGCCGAATTCTTATGCCCCGTTAGAGTCTGCAACAGTTGCCCCTGAAGGTTCCACAATTTCACTGTATTGTCATCACTGGCAGAAGCAATCATCTGGCCATCGGGACTAAAAACTACACCTATAGCCGAATTCTTATGCCCTGTTAGAGTCTGCAACAGTTGCCCCTGAAGGTTCCACAATTTCACTGTATTGTCATCACTGGCAGAAGCAATCATCTGGCCATCGGGACTAAAGACTACACCAAAGACTGCATCCTTATGCCCGGTTAGAGTTTGCAAAAGTTGCCCCTGAAGGTTCCACAATTTTACTGTTTTATCCTGACTGGCAGAAGCAATCATCTGGCCATTGGGACTAAATGCTACACTCCAGACCGCATCCTCATACCCAGTTAGAGTCTGCAAAAGTTGCCCCTGAAGGTTCCACAATTTTACTGTTTTATCCTGACTGGCAGTTGCTATAGTCTCTCCATCTGGGCTAAATGCTACACCCCTGACTGCATCCTTATGCCCGGTTAGACTCTCCAATAATTTCCCCTGAAGGTTCCACAATTTTACTGTTTTATCCTGACTGGCAGAAGCAATCATCTGGCTATCAGGGCTAAATGCTACACCCCTGACTGAATTCTCATGCCCGGTTAGAGTCTCCAATAATTTCCCCTGAAGGTTCCACAATTTCACTGTTTTGTCACTACTAGCAGTTGCTATAATCTCTCCATCAGGACTAAATGCTACACCCCTGACCCAATTCTCATGTTCCTGAAGACGGTTTAATTCTCTAAACTTTTCATCTTTGTTGCACTTGTAAACTGATACTTGTAGAGCATCCGTTACCTTGCTAGCTTCACCTATTGGTTCAAATTTAGCATCCATTTGTTTTTGCCTAGCTCTCATGGCTTTTATCAGCCCATCCAATCGATCGCCTAACATCGATAACGCTGTAGCTTCATTTGCCTGAGAAATAATACTTTCTTGTTGTCGTTTTTCCCGTTCCTGTCTCAGTTCCTCTAGTATTTCTAGTCCCTTCCTTTGCCGAATAAACGCTACTAAATAATCATGCACCAACTGATAACGATATGCTGGTTTTTCCGGCAACAAAAACACTAACCCCGAACCCACAAAAATATTTAATACTAACTCTAAATTATCCACTCTAAATTCAATTTCTTTCACTAAATCAGCTTCAGTTTTCAATGGTCGAGTATTATTTTCATCAGTCAACAATATCAAAACTAACCAAGCCAATTTTTCATTTTCTTCTCCACAATCTCTCACCACTTCTGCTAAATATCGCTCTACCAATTCTCCTTTAGGATTATCTCCTAATTCCAGATATTTTTCTACAGTAGTAATATTCTCTCTCTGGAGTTGTGCCCCCACAATTTGTAACTCAATCGGACGAATTACTCTCCACTCCCCTGCTAAGTCTTCTACCAACTTTTCTGTCAAATTTGTATCTATTTTAAACTGAGAATTTGCTGTTAATTCTTTAATAACTAATTTTGCCCGTGAAGGACGAAAATTACCTAAGTAATAAAGTATATTTTTACTTAAAATATCATAATTAATTACTTCTAAATTTGCTAAACGATTCAACTCTAGTAAATAATGAATATAATCCTCTCGCAAAGATAAAACAATTTTCACAGAATCAATATTTAAACATTTTTGGAGAAATTGAGCAAATTCTAGTTTATCCCTTGGTTCCCTATTTTCAAAGAAAAATTCCTCAAATTGGTCAAAAATAATAACCGTCAGTAGATTTGATTTATCATTATTGTCTAACTGAGCAAAAATTCCTTCAGTCGAACTTAGACTATCTGAATTAACAGCTAAATCTTGAGTTTTTGGCAATTGTTCAGCTAAACGTTTTCCCAATCCAGAAATCCAATTTACATAAACTCGCTGCAAAACCACAACTACATTACGATTATCAATTAATTTTTGCTCTAAAGCAGGAATTAACCCTGCCTGCAAAATCGAACTTTTACCTACTCCTGATTGCCCATGAATAACTATGAGCTTATATTCAGGGCGACTAATTCTTTCCAGCAATTTTTCTACATCATATTGTCGTCCAGATGCAGCTATTTCTTGAGTAATGTTTTGTTGCTTAATTCTTTGTTTCGACTGAGGTAAAGCAGGATTGATATTTTCTTTTATATCTCTCAAACGATTCGCACCAACAAAAGCTATAAACCCAAATTGTTGTTCTATTTGTTGTCGTTCTTGCTTTAATTCAAAAGCTTTGAGATATTCTTTTTGTTGGTAATATAATTTTTGTAATTCTGTGATAATTTCAATGTAAAAATCAGGGTTGTATTTAGGTTTAGTTGTATTTTTAGCTTGTTCAAAATTGTCTATTACTGATTTGATTTTACCTAAACCTTTTTCGGCTTTTGCCAAAGAAAATAAATATCTACCCAGACGAGAATACTTTTCCCAATCAAAAATTATTTTGTCTTTTTCTGAGGTATTAGGAGATAGAGCATTTAAGGTTTTATTGAAAATTTCTAGAGCAGTTTGAGAAAGTTTTTTGGCTTGTTTATAGTTGCTTTTTGCTAGTTCAACTTCCGCTAAAAAATTGTAGGCACGAGCTAGTCGAAATGGATATGAATAAGTTTTATGTAATTCTATTGCCTTATTCGCAATAGTCTCCAACTCATCCCAACGTTCCAAAGTCTGCAAAACTTCTCCCCAAGCATTGATAAACTTAGCAACTAAGTCTGGACAGTTAATTGCTTCAAAGCCTTCTATTAACTGTTGAAAATAAGAGCAAGCTTTCTCACAAGCCTTATGTTTTTCTGTTCTATGTCTAACTGCATAAAAACGCCACCATAAACCCAAATAATAATTAGTATGAGCTACTCGCAACGGGTTGTTAAGTTGTTGCCAAAGTTCGAGACTCCGTTGATAATGCTCTAACGCTATTTCCTCATAATTATCTGCTGCTCTACCTAAAACAAATTCTAGACTTGCCTCTAATTCTGACTCTAAACTGATTCCTCTATTTGCCAATTCTTGCCTTGAGTCTAACAATTCTTGATAAGTAGATTCTGCTAAACCCAAGTCAGCATTATGCAAAAATATTCCTGCTCCACTTTCTAAAACTTTCTGATAAACACTCTCACTTGTCTGCTGAATAAAATCAATTAATTCTTGAGTTGGAGTTTCAAATACAGTTAGACTTGCCCTATTTTCAAAATCAGGAATTAAGCGAATGAACTTTCGAGAAACCTCTTGATCTATCCATAAAAGTATTGGGAAGTGAAAGTTTTTTCTAAACTCGTCTAAGACTAAACTCATGGATACTAGCAGTTTATCAATATCTGCTACCGACTCCAAACCCCAAACCATAAAAGCATCTGGCTGTTGCTCTCCTAACTGTTGAGAGATAGTTTTATAAAGTTCTTTAACCGACTCATCTAACTCCAACTCTGCTAAATTTCCAGAAAAAGATGACTGGAGTTGTTGAATTAGGCGTTGACGCTGACAAAGATTATTGCAGCAGGCTAACAATAACCGAAATTTACCTTGAGACTCCATGCCTCGAAGTAATTTTTGTAATAATTTTTGATTGTTAACTTCTAAGTTGGTAGACATAATTTTTATTTGAAGACTATTTGAAATGTCATTGCGAATGGAACGGAGTGGAATGAAGCAATCTCCTCGTGGGATAGGCATCCTGCCTGTCCCTATCCTGTCTGAAAAGATCAGGAACGGGCAAGATGCCCATTCCACAAAACTATTACAATCATCCCGCATTTATGCAACGACAACTATTTGAAATGTCATTGCGAATGGAACGGAGTGGAATGCAGCAATCTCCTGGTGGGATAGGCATCCTGCCTGTCCCTATCCTGTCTGAAAAGATCAGGAACGGGCAAGATGCCCATTCCACAAAACTATTAAAATTGTGCGTTACATCATTGGGGGGCGGGTTTATCTAACTTTAGGTTGAGCTTCGTTAATTTAACGAGGAAACCCGCCCCTACTATTGCCCAGTCTGCAATTCTGGCGCATCTTTTAACAAAGGATTAATATCAAACCAAGAACCTCCATCGTCTTGATATTCATAAACAAACATACTCCGGATTAAAGTTTGGTATCCATCATCTCCCGTTACTTTTTGTGTTTGCCCAACTTGGCGCAATAATTCCCACTCTTTGTCATCTATAGCTAAAAGTCGCTGATTACGAAAAGTTTTAATTACGCTAGCAACACTAGCACGGGAGATAGGAAACTCTCCTTCTTCCATAATAGCTTCATTAACTATTCGCAGTACATTCCTAACATGACCTCCACTGATACGACATAAATAATCTAGAGTTTCTTGACTGTCAAATATTTCTGTAACTTTTGCCAAGCGTTCCTGTGTTTCTAATTCGGGAAATGCTCTTGCCAGCACTAACTGTCTTACTAATTCCATTCCTTGAGTAGAGTCATTACCATCCCGTAAATGTGTCGCCACCATTGGCAATACATGGAGTTCTTTCTTAAACCGTTGGGTTAATGTTTCATAGTCATTGGAAAATCTCAATGCTAGAGGAATAGTATAAATTAGGTGGCAGTTGAGACCCATAAGTTGTTCGCCCCTGTCAACAAAGAGATATTCTGGTTGAGGTCTTCCCCAGTCTTTAGGCACACTATTGACTTTATCCAGGTTATCAACGATGACAACTAATCCTTCTTTGCCATACTGCTGCAATTTTTTGTTAGCAGGTTCGATCAATTCTTGATTAATAGTTTCAATCATATTGCCTGTGCGTGGTTCCAGAAAGTTTCTGAGTTTACTGCGAACATCAGGACTAGCTTTTGCTTGAGCAGTTATTTTGGCAATTCCAAAGGAAAGTTCAAGTTGAGGAGATATTTCTATTTCTGTCTGCAATACATTGATAGCTCCCTCAACTATACTTTTGAGTTTTTTAGGTTCCTCTAAGTTAAGCTTTTCCCACTTTTGCAAACTTTCACTCACCTGTTGGGCAATAGTTAGAAGAATATCGCTGATATCTACATCTCCCATTTCTAAATTTTTGTCAGACTCGACATAGACAACGTGAAATTTTTCTGCTTCTAACTGTTGCTTGAGTCGCCAGAGTTCGGTAGACTTGCCACAACCAATATGTCCTGTAAATAATTGGCAAGTAGGTCTGTCTGTAGACCAGAGAATAGTTTTTTTTAATTTCTCAATAACTTGTCCCCCACGCACTGGGGAAAAGTCAATGTAGTATCTTTCATCAATTTCTGCATTGTCTATAGAAAGGGGAACACCAGGGTCTGTTGCTCGATAGAAAGCTTGAACATCTAAGGTCATAGTATTTTATATAAACGTACTTCTCTATTTTAGAATATATGCCTCTAGGTCTGCCAGTAGTAATCTGTCAGGATTGAATTGTTGAGCGAAGTGTGTATTAAATTACTGGGGCAGGGAGATGGGCGGGTTTATCTGATTTAATGTTGAGGAAGATGAATTTAACGCGGAACCCGCCCCTACTATTCCAATATTTTAGACGTGTCACACCAGTAGATACTAATTCAAAGACTCTAAAAAAGTCTTGACTTCACCATCTCGACTCAAAACTAATCGAATTTTAGCAGTCTTTCCACCCTCAATATTAGAGACAAAAGCTTGGTCTTCTAGAGGCATATTTGTATTACCATAAAACTCAACTGATGCTCTACTAATAGGTGTCACCTTATTCACGGAACCATCACCATTTAATAACAAACTATATTGTAAATCCTTATCTAATCCTGACGGCGGTTGCCAATTTTTTTGAAAGTATTCTCTCACTTCTGCCACTTGGGGAATTTTATCAAATAATGTGTATTTAGACTTCTTTGTTTCATTACTTTCATTACTAGGTTCAACAGTATTTGGGATATCGCGCACGGCAACCGGATCTACATCCTGCAACGGCGGTAAATTAATTGCTCTCGGAACATTTACAGGAATACGACTCACATCAAAATAAGGTTGTGCCCTTCTCCTATTAATATTTGGTAACGGAGCTTGATTTGGCGCAGGTTGAGTTTGCAGACTCGGAGGCGGTTGCGCAGGAAATCTAGATTGTACTGGTACTCCATAATTAGGTATTGCTGCTGGAGGAACTGGCGGGGGTGTCAGTGGTGGTGCTTGGGGAATAACAAATGTGGTAGCATTTCCCTGGTTTTGGGGAGTGCGAGAAAAGTCAGGTGGTGGTAAATTATTAGGAGCAGGTGGTGCTGGAGGACTTGGTGTAGGAAATAAAGGAGATGGTGTGGGAATGGGAGATGGTTTGATTATGGTTGTTGTTGGTAAATTTGTTGGTGGGGTAGGTAATGGTGATGCAGGTACTGTTGGTGTTGGTAATGGGATGGGAGTTGGAGATGTCTGGGGAACAGATTGATTATTATCGGTTGTCGAATCTGATGTAGCAATTTCGTTTTGCTTTTGCTGACTTATTGCATAGCGGTTATAGAGTTTAATTCCAGCAGCAGTTAAACCAGCAGTAATTAGAATGAGTATGGCAGTACGCAACCATTCGGGAATACCTTTAACTTCCTTATTAGACTCAAACTGAGGTAATCTCTGTAAATCATTTTGACATTCATCTAGCGCGATCGCTAAGTCAAATAATTGTAGCATACTCAGGGAAATAAATTTTCCTGATTCTTTATTTGCTAAAGACCCCAAAAATAAATCATGGGTTAATAGATCCCGTGGTTGCACATAGATATTTTGATTTTTTATCGGGGGTTGAGAATAAGGATTTACAATTTTAGCATCACCACTTTCAATGGTATTTTCCTCAGTTGTATCTTCCTGAATTTTTGTATCAGAAGATTGTGATGGTATATTGCTATCGTTTTCTACTCCCGTATTTTCCATCTCTAAAGGCAAATTCGGAGAGTTATCAAGAAATTCTTGGACATAAGTAGTAACAACTTCGTGGAGAGTATCTAGTTCACGGCGATCGCCTCTGACTTTAATATGCTCTGCTTCAGATACCCTGGGGTCGTCAAAACTGAGGCTAAACTGTTGTTTTCTTGGCATACCAAACCAAGTTAACAAGGCTAAACCTCTAACTTTCACTTTTAATGTACAAGTTGGGGGAGTGTAAGTTCGTGAAAACATTTGAATTAAATATCAATCTAAAGTCATACCATCTACAGTTTTTAGCTATTACTACCTAATATCATGTCCGTTTGAATGGTTATAAATAAAAAGGAAGGAGTCAGGAGTCAGGAGTCAGGAGGGAAGAAGGGAGAAAAAAAGTATAAAAAGGAGAAAGTTTTTTTGATCACTAATTATCCGGACATGATATAAGTAAGAATTTTCTTCATTCTCAACAATATAAGTTATACAAAATTCTAGGAGTTAAGTACGAAATTCATCGGAGTTGGAACCTAATACTATTTCATGGCAGTCAAAAGTCAAAATTAATATTTGATCGGCTCAAAACTTTGACGCGCTCAGTAATTTCAGGAAATTATTTCACATCTAAAGTTTGAAACTATTGGTGACATCTTTAAAGGAAATTGGTAAGAAGCACAAAATTAATCACACATCTATACAAGTTGAATTCTTTGCCTTCTAAAAGATTCTAAAGACCTAATAATTAAGTAGTTTGACCTCTATTTATCATTAGAAAATTAAGAATAATTCTCTGAAGATTCTACATTTTTTTTGGTTCCATATTCCATCAATTTATTTGATAATTTTCTGTTTTTTTATGGCAAAAATTTAGATTAATTATGATTTGTTAATTATGGGTTGAGAGTCTTTTTTTCTGATTAAGATTTAAGGCTTGCCAAAAGACGATTGCATCCTTGAGGAGCGCTATAAAATAACAAATCAACTAATAGTTTTAAAGCTAATGTTTCTGGATTATCTGGTGGCATATTTTCACGATTCCAGTAATAATCTTGGTACGCTTTTTTAAAGTTAGAAAGATATTCTCTTAATAAAGTAATTGATTCAGGCTTACTATTTTGAGCGCCCATTTGTTCCATCAACGCCACTGCACGACGAATTAATGGTTGGTTTTGTTTTGCCAAGTGACAGATAACTGATATAAAACTCTGAGCTTCTTCTACTTTTAGAGGTTGATTTTGGGATACTTCCCGTTTTTCTCCCTTGTCTTCTCCTACTACTAGAACAAGTTCATTAGCAATTTTGGGGGGTATATTTAATTTACTTGCTACTTGAACTATGGACTCAGAATTAATACCTATTAAAACCTTGAGGGCTAATAGTGTCATGTCCAATTTTGTTCTAACCCTATCTAACGGAACTGTTTGGGACAGTGGACGTTCGATATAATCTTGTCTCTGAGGAAGTACGAAAACTTTGGCATTACTGGGAGTGGCAGATACTACCATATTGTATACCTCTTAAAATTTCAAACTAAGCACGTCTATTGTAGTCCTAGTGATGCAAATTGTGTCTATTGTGGCCAAAAAATTTTGTCTTTTTGTAGGGAAGTGTAATAGTAGGGGCGGGTTTTATACCATGTCCGGTTGAATAGTTATAAATAACGAGGCAGGAGTGTGGGGAGTGTGTGAAGTGTGGGAAGTGTGGGAAGTGTGGGAAGTGTGGGAAGATTTGGTAATGGTTGAAGATGGAACTTTTTTTTATCACTAATTATCCGGACATGATATTAGTTGCAATTTTCATGCTCACCCTAAGATTAAATCAACCCGCCCTAATGCCCTTTTCAAATTGATGAACCACATCGCCATAAACAAAACCTTGTAGGGGCGTTTCGCTGCGCGACATATAAAACCCACATTCCGCACGTCAATTTGTAACATTAAAAGTAGTATAAAAAAACGGTAGCGCGGGTTCGTATTTATACTGTAGATATCCTATTCATTGACCTTTCTCAGGAAAATATTAAGCATAAATAGT
>JBCDJM010000300.1:0-9570 GCA_038747755.1 Cyanobacteria bacterium P01_H01_bin.35 | reverse complement strand
TTTTCTACTATTTACCATTTCTTGAGTAAACATAGGAAAAAAGGTAGTTGTATCCTCAAAAATTCATCTTTATTGCAGATTTGGTGCATTTTCAAATGCTTATAAGCAATGCCAGCCAAACTTAATTAATAGACGAAGGTAGACACGCTAATATGGAAAGTCAATTTCATCTTTTGCGCTCAGACAGTTACCAACGGGTATATACGCTTTCTTTACAAAACTTTACAACGTTGCACCTGGTGACACGAACCTTCGATCTACGCCAATATCCTGTTTTTAATCGCAGGCTTATTTTTATTTGTTAATCTCTTTTTGCCCCAATTGTTTGGCAATCCTATTCCCCAAGTCCCCTACAGTATGTTTATCGACCAAGTAGAGGATGGGAATGTAAGTAGAGTCTCTGTAGGGCAGAATCAAATTATCTACGAACTTAAAGGAGAATACGAACAAAAACCGCAAATTTTAAGAACTAACCCCATCTTCGATTTAGAATTACCAAAACGCTTAGAAGCTCAAGGAATCGAATTTGCTGCGGCACCGCCCCCAAAAAATAATTGGTTGGGCACTATTTTGAGTTGGGTGATTCCGCCACTAATTTTTGTGGCTATCTGGCAGTTCTTTATCAGTCGTAGTGCAGGTGTTGGCGGACAAGGAGCGCTTTCTTTTACCAAAAGTCGGGCCAAAGTTTATGTAGAAGAAGAAGCGACTAAAGTTACCTTTAATAATGTGGCTGGGGTTGAAGAAGCCAAAATAGAATTAACCGAAATTGTAGAATTTCTGAAAACACCAGAACGTTACAAAACGATTGGAGCCAAGATTCCCAAAGGAGTATTATTAGTCGGACCTCCTGGTACAGGTAAAACTCTCATGGCCAAAGCTGTAGCTGGGGAAGCTGGCGTACCTTTCTTTAGCATTTCTGGTTCTGAATTTGTTGAACTATTTGTCGGTGCGGGTGCTGCTAGAGTTCGAGATTTATTTGAACAGGCCAAACAAAAAGCTCCCTGTATCATCTTTATCGATGAGTTAGATGCGATCGGTAAATCCCGTGCTGGTAGTGGTGGTTTTGTCGGTGGTAACGATGAGAGAGAACAAACCCTCAATCAGTTATTAACAGAAATGGATGGTTTTGCTGCTGGTGATAGGACGGTAATTGTCTTGGCTGCTACTAACCGTCCTGAAACTCTAGATCCGGCTCTATTACGTCCTGGTAGATTTGACCGTCAGGTATTAGTAGACCGTCCCGATTTAGCTGGTCGTCAGAAGATATTAGAAATTTATGCCGCTAAAGTCAAATTAGCTCAAGAAGTCGATCTCCAAGAAATTGCCACTCGTACTCCTGGTTTTGCCGGAGCAGATTTAGCTAACCTAGTTAATGAAGCTGCTTTGTTAGCGGCCAGAAATAAACGAGAACAAGTAACTCAGGCAGATTTTAATGAAGCAATTGAAAGAGTTGTGGCTGGTTTAGAGAAGAAAAGTCGCGTTCTTTCCGACAAGGAGAAGAAAATTGTGGCCTATCACGAAGTCGGTCATGCTCTAGTGGGTGCAGTGATGCCTGGGGGTGGTAAAGTTGCCAAGATTTCTATTGTTCCTCGTGGGATGGCAGCTCTGGGTTATACTTTGCAGATGCCGACGGAAGATCGATTCTTAATGTCAGAATCCGAGTTAAAAGATCAAATTGCTACGCTTCTGGGGGGACGAGCTGCCGAAGAGATTATCTTCAATAGTATTACTACAGGGGCAGCTAATGATTTACAACGGGCTACTGACTTAGCCGAAAGAATGGTTACCACCTATGGTATGAGTAAGATTTTAGGACCTCTGGCTTACGAAAAAGGACAACAAAATAACTTCCTGGGAGATGGCATGATGAATCCCCGGCGGATGGTTAGTGATGAAACTGCCAAGGCAATCGATGAGGAGGTCAAAGATATAGTAGAAAAAGCTCATCAACAGGCTTTAGCTATTCTAAATAATAATCGGGATTTACTCGAACAAATTGCCCAGCAAATTTTAGAGGTGGAAGTAATTGAAGGAGAACAATTGCAATCTCTTCTTCATCAAGCCCAGTTACCAGAAAAGCAGGTTGTTACAGTTTAACGAGACTTTATAGCAGTCGAAGCAAAGATTAGGACATTTCTAAATCCTGTTTGCGCAGCATGACCTAGGAAAATCCTTTGACAGTTTACTATTCCCTATTCCTGATTCCCTAGCGCGTAGCGCTATAAGAAAAAATACCTTAAAAATAGCCTCAAAAGCTCACACAGCAATTTTTTGACCTTTAAATAAGCGTTTTCTTGATCTATCTAGGTTTGAGCCATTTTGAACTATAGCCGCTTATTTCTATTGCTGCGACTGGGTTTGAGGCTATTTTATTCATCAAAAACACAAAAGTTCCGATAGTACGTTATGGCATAGGTGTTACCTTGGGAGTCAAATTTGGGACAAAAAGTTCTGGGCATTGCCTAGCTTTCTTGTCAGCAGGGGGAGATTTTATCTGATCAAACCAATCTCTAAAAAAAATTACTAATTGATATCTTTGTGGAGAGCGATCGCTTGTTTTAACTATGCGATCGCTTGTTTCGTATATATAAACTTAACAATTGTCAAGCTTTTCTGTCCCTAGTTCACACAAATTAACTGAAAAATTAAGAATACTTAAATAAAATAAAATTTTATTGCTTTATTGGCAAAGTATAACTGAAGTTAGAAGTCGGAAGTCAGAAGTCAGAAGTAAAATTCATAGCACAGACTAAATTTGACGGGCAAAAGACACCAAAACCTGAGACAATCAAACTAACAAATTCATAATTGTTAATAACAAAACGGAGAAGATTAGATGAAATTAGCTTACTGGATGTATGCAGGCCCTGCTCACATTGGTACATTGCGCGTTGCCAGTTCTTTTAAAAATGTTCATGCTATTATGCACGCTCCTCTTGGTGATGACTACTTTAATGTCATGCGCTCTATGTTAGAAAGAGAAAGAAATTATACCCCTGTGACTGCCAGTGTAGTCGATCGCAATGTATTGGCGCGGGGTTCCCAAGAAAAAGTAGTAGATAATATTGTCCGTAAAGATAAGGAAGAAACTCCTGATTTAATCGTTCTTACTCCCACCTGCACTTCTAGTATTTTGCAAGAAGACTTGGAGAATTTTGTCGAACGCGCTCAAATAGATGCGAAAGGTGACGTAATGTTGGCAGAAGTTAACCATTATCGTGTCAATGAACTCCAAGCAGCAGACAGCACTTTGAAGCAAATTATTAAATATTATATTGAGAAGGCGAAAAAGAAAGGGGAACTTCCAGAGGGAAAAACTGAGAAACCTTCCGTTAATATCATTGGTGTTTCTACTCTTGGTTTCCACAACCAACATGACTGTACTGAGTTAAAACGCTTGATGGCAGACTTAGGTATTGAAGTTAACGAAGTCATTCCCGAAGGTGCGTCAGTTCACAATTTAAAAAATTTGCCTCGTGCTTGGTTTAACCTGACACCTTATCGGGAACTAGGGGTAATGGCGGCTCAATATTTAGAATCTGAGTTCGGCACACCTTATATTGACATTGCTCCTATGGGTGTTGTGGAAACTGCTCGTTGTATTCGGAAAATTCAGCAGGTGGTTAATGCTCAAGGTGCTAATGTTGACTATGAGGAATTTATTGATAATCAAACTTTGCACGTTTCTCAAGCAGCTTGGTTTTCTCGTTCCATTGACTGTCAAAATTTAACTGGTAAAAAAGTGGTGGTGTTTGGGGATAATACTCATGCTGCTGCTATGACAAAAATTTTGGCGCGGGAAATGGGTATTCATGTAGTTTGGGCGGGTACTTATTGTAAGTATGATGCTGACTGGTTTCGGCAAGAGGTAAGTGAATATTGTGATGAGGTTTTAATTAGTGAGGATAATGGGGAAATTGGGGATGCGATCGCTCGTGTCGAACCATCGGCGATTTTTGGTACGCAAATGGAGCGTCACGTTGGTAAGCGGTTGAATATTCCTTGTGGTGTTATTGCTGCACCTATTCATATTCAGAATTTCCCTATTGGTTATAAACCGTTTATGGGTTATGAAGGTACTAATCAAATTGCCGATTTGGTTTATAATTCCTTTACTTTGGGAATGGAAGATCATCTGTTAGAAATATTTGGCGGACACGATACTAAGGAAGTTATTACTAAGGGAATTTCTGCTGACTCTGATTTAAATTGGACGAAAGATGCAAAGGCAGAATTGAATAAAGTGCCTGGTTTTGTTCGGGGTAAAGTGAAGCGAAATACAGAAAAGTTTGCGAGAGAACGTGGTATTGGGGAGATTTCTGTCGAAGTTATGTATGCTGCTAAAGAAGCTGTTGGTGCCTAGTTGAAGTCAGAAGTTAGAAGTCAGAAGTAAAAAATTAAAAGTAATTCTTAACTGACTTTGAGTATTTATAAATATCTGCGCTCTATTTGTGTAGTGCGATAAATTGTTGTTAATTTTAGGGTGGGTTTTCCCCACCTTTTTTTATGGGAATTTTTGATAATTATTTTATATAGCAATCCTATTTATTCTATTAATTCTTATACTGAAATTAAAACCGCCATAAGTGTTCTAATTGAATCAGAACTTGCTGTATATTTAAGAAGTTAACTTTATTTTAGTAAAAGGAATTAAAAAAGGAAAAATTCTTGAGTTATTATTTGTGAATTTGTGAATTTTTCCAACCTTTTATCTTAAAACAACTTAAGTATTCAGCTATTAACCGTTTATAGTCAAAAACAGGTAACAAAGGGTGAAAACAGACAGCATTTTCTATGAACTATTTCTCACAGTTCCAGAAAGTTTTTTTGAATTAATTGGTGTTGACAAAGCCGAAGCTAATAATTATCAGTTTACTTCCGGTGAGTAAGGATTCAGGTGAGAGCGATATAGCTGCCGCTAGGCTCCGCCAACACTTCGGTGGTAAAAGTCTGCTAACTTCTAGAAATATTATGATGTAATTTCCAAAGATGTCTAAGACTAAACAATAACTTGGTTAGGATTGGGATTTGCTGTAGTCGTAATGATATATTCCACTTGTTCAGAAGTTAAAGAAGGATTAGCACTCAAAATTAAAGCAGCTACACCTGCAACATGGGGAGAGGCCATTGATGTACCACTTTTATTACCAAAATTATTATTAGGAAGAGTTGAATAAATATCTTCTCCGGGAGCGACAACATAATCTAGTGGTATTGAACCAGCATAATTAGAAAAGTCACTAACTGTACCTATAATATCTGTTGATCCAACAGCAATTCCCCATTTATCGGCATTACTTGCTGGATATTCAGGAAAACTACTGCTATCATTACCTGCTGTCATAACTACTACAACTCCTCTTTCTGTTGCATAACGAATGGCATCATCTAGTTCAGTTGAAACTGAACCTCCCGATAAGCTCATATTAATGATATGTGCACCATTATTAACTGCATAATAAATACCATCAGCAATAGTTTCCCAGAAACCAGGGCGATCGTTCGCCACTTGAACTGGCATGATCTGAGCGTTAGGTGCAACTCCTGTTACTCCAAAGCTATTTTGCTGTGCCGCAATTATACCTGCAACATGAGTGCCATGACTATTCTCATCCATTGGATCATTATCGTTATTAAAAAAGTCCCACCCTCTAATATCATCTACATATCCATTGCCATCATCATCAAAACCGTTGTTAGGAATTTCATCTAAATTAGTCCATATATTACCAGCTAAGTCAAAGTGAGTGTAGTCAACTCCACTATCTATGACTGCTACTACAATACCTTGTCCGGTATAACCTTGATTCCAGACTTCAGGAGCATTGACTGCTTCTATATCCCAGTTATTGACATCGACAACTTCAGGAAAAGGAGGTGCGCCAATAGTTTGAGCAACTGCTGCGTTTGCATCAACTAAACCATATCCATAGATACTACTAAAACCACCAGAATTTAGAGAGGGTGTTGCTGAGAGAGTTAGGTCATAATTTGTATCTCCACTGTATTGACTTACTTCAACGTAGTAAGTACCAGGAGTTAGATTAAACAAATTAATTTCTTCAGAAGTGTTACCAGCAGCAATTGAAGAATCTATAGTTTCTCCAAAATCTACTAAACCGTTGTTATTGCTATCTTGTAACAAGCTGACATCTGCATCTGCACTTAAACCGGACAAAAATAGACTAAAGTCACTGGTTGTATCTAGATCGAAACGATAATAGTCTACAGAGTCGAATGTACCTACAAAATCTTGCCAAAATTGCTGGCCATTCAAAACTCCAATATTACTAGCGTTTATTAGATCTAGGTCACTGTTTAGAGTGTTTAGAGAAGGTCTTGTTGAAAGAGTCAGGTCATAATTTGTATCTCCACTGAATTGACTTACTTCAACGTAGTAAGTACCAGGAGTTAGATTAAACAAATTAATTTCTTCAGAAGTGTTACCAGCAGCAAGTGAAGAATCTATAGTTTCTCCAAAATCGACTAAACCGTTGTTATTGCTATCTTGTAACAAACTGACATCTGCATCTGCACTAAAACCAGAGAAAAATAGACTAAAGTCACTGGTTGTATCTAGCTCGAAACGATAATAGTCTATAGAGTCGGAAGTACCAACAAAATCTTGCCAAAATTGATTACCATTCAAAACTCCAATATTACGAGCGTTTATTAGATCGTTGTCGTTATTTAGAAGGGGTGCATTTACAGAGGGTGTTGCTGAGAGACTTAGGTCATAATTTGTATCTCCACTGTATTGACTTACTTCAATGTAGTAAATACCAGGAGTTAGATTAAACAAATTAATTTCTTCGGAAGTGTTGCCAGCAGCATCGGAAAAATCTATAGTTTCTCCAAAATCTGCAAAACCATTATTATTGGTATCTTGTAACAAGGTGACATCTGCATCTGCACTCAAACCAGACAAAAATAGGTTAAAGTCACTGGTTGTATTTAGCTCGAAACGATAATAGTCTACAAAGTCGGAAGTACCAACAAAATCTTGCCAAAATTGATTACCATTCAAAACTCCAATATTACGAGCGTTTATTAGATCGTTATCAAATATTGGTATGGGATTAAATTGACTAGCACTTCTTTCGGCAGTAGCAGGAGTAGTGGATATGCCCGTGAGTGGATCGATTTTATCTGGGTTTTGTATCAATTCTATATCAGATTCTGGGTAATAAGTCAAGCTATCTACTCCTACTGGTGAAGGTAATATTAATTCATCTACTTCTGGTGGAACTGTTCTTTCTAAAGGAATTAACTGTGGTGAAATATCTGTTGCTGAGGAAAATTGCTTATAGTTGTTTAAATCCTTGGATAGGAAATTATTGTTAGCATCATTTAGCAGTTGTCCAATATTGTTGTCATCATAGTCTGGATTAAACATAACTTTTACGATAGTGATTGAATTTGAAGTTTTGTCAGTTGGTTTATATGTAACTTTCAGGAGTAATTGGAGAGTTTATTCAGGAATTGTAGATGCTGTAACAAAAAGTTACAACTAAACTTCAAAGTTATTCCATTAAGAAATTGGCCTCTCAATCTTTGTAATATCAATCTATATCTGGTTCATTAGAGGTTCTGCACAAAAAAACCCGATTACTAAAATTCTATGGACTATCAACAGTATTAAGTAGCTCAGTTTATTATTTTGTTATAATTCTGCTGACAAATTAACAGGAATTTATTGTTGGGTAGGAACAGGTTTTAGCATTAATGATGATAATGACAATTGAGTTAAATAAACCTGCCCCTATCCATTAACCAATCTATGTTAGGGGTGGGTTTATAGGAATTTATTGTTGGGTATAATAATTTAATGAATAACCCACCCCTACAGGTGTTTGTTATGTAATTGTAGGGGCAGGTTCTGCAATGAATAATGATAATGACAATTAAGTTAAATAAACCTGCCCCCATCTGTGCGATCGCAAAAGAAAACCACTAAACAAGATATAAATCTTATCTAGTGGCTGAACAATAAGGAGTAACTATGGAAAGGAAACCTTTAATCTAATTTCTTAGCGTCTATTGTTGTTGGTAACTTTTCTGGTTGGTCTTTAGGAATAGATAATTCCCAACCATTTGTTAAAGTTAAAATTTTATTGTCTCCATCAATTTTTTGTGAGACAACTTCTTCTTCTAAGTCTTTTTTCGCAACATAAACTTCTAAGTTTCCTGCTGCATTATTGCGTAACATTACTTTCATTAATAATTTTCCTCCACAAGTTCAATTTCATTTTTACGACAACCGATAATTATTCCTTTTTTGATGAAATGCACGGAATAAATATAAAATTTTTGTAAGAAGGTACCGATGCCGCAAATATAACCGACTTCTCCTCCCTCTAAAAGAATATCACCTCGATTTTTTCCAGGGAAAGTACCATCATTACGAATGATTTTGCAAACCCTAACTTTTTCTTCGAGTTCAAATGCAGGTGGTCCGTCTAATTCGATAAGTTCATCTACTTTCATTTGTTTACCTCGCTAATACTGGATAAGTTTAGTATTTTTTTCTACAGTTAAACTGTATTTAATTTTGACAGATATTATCTGTATTACTGGAGAAATTGTCGTAATTTTTTGGAGTCTTTAAAGTCATGCTTTACTTCTTAAGTATTACATATTTATATTTTCAAAAAAGTAGCGATTATAGCTGAGTCATTTCAGTTAGCCTCCTTTCCTGCGGAATGCTCCGCAAACGGAGGAACTGCGCAATTCAGTTAGCCTCCTGTCGGAGGAACTGCGCAATTCAGTTATCAGTAACGACTGCTGTTTGCGCAGCATGACCTAGGAAAGCCAGAGGCTTGAAATACTGAAGTTGACTTTTTTCATCTCCTTAAAATGGACGTCTTGAGACCTTATTGTTTAGTCAAGAAGTCGTATTTATTTGTAAATCAATCAAATGTGTTCATCATAAAAATCGACTGCAGATTGTTAAAACTGCGTTTAATTAACAGAATAAATCTCATATAAATTATTGATTATTTTAATTATATTCATAATTTCGTGGATGCTTTCCCTAGCAAATCAATAGAGACCAATCAATAAATATAATAAATAAGAGTCATATATTTTGACTTCTTGATTAAACTACTTAAACCAAAATTTAAGTATTTGCCTCTATTAAATACTACTTTGTCAATCAGGTAGCTTTTATTTAGATAAATTTTCTAATTCATCTTTTAACTAATTGGCTTCTCGTAACATAGAGTATTGTTATTGTAAGACTCTAACCAATCAAAAATTTGCTGTAGTTGATGAATAGAAATCATGCCAAACTTCCAGAGAATCATTGGTAGCGGACCACAAGAAGTCTCGCTATGTTTCCGTGCTACAGAAATTGCTGCTGCCGAGAGAGCTAATTCTTCCTGCAAAAAATCAATTAATAGAGTAGTTTTGCGATCGCCTTCCATAATTATTATCCCTAAAAAAATTCAACTACAAGGTATTAAAATACAGGTAATAGATATGGAAATTCATCAACTAACAATTAATAATTACCTCTCCCTCAAAGGGAAAGGATTGAATATCAAAGAAAAAAAAATTCTTTTTTCC
>JBCDJM010000299.1:0-9586 GCA_038747755.1 Cyanobacteria bacterium P01_H01_bin.35 | reverse complement strand
TATAGCAACGTGCGCTGGTATGTTTACATGGTACAAATAATACTAATGTAGTATATGCAAAAATATTGATAATGGGAGTAAAATTTTACACTACATTTAATGACAAGAGTAGTATGTAAATATGCGAGCGCTCACTGCTATACTTGTAATTTTTGAACTAATTTTACCGCTTCCATCTGCACTTCCAAGCTAGAGTCTAAGCGGGGTTTTAATGTGGCTATTTCAGCTCTGAGATTAGCATTTGTTTCTCCAACAACAGCCCGACGCCACTGCCACACCGCCCCCACCGCCAATAATGACACCATCACCAAACCACCAGTCAACCCAGAAATAACTTTTTGCCGCTCTCTTTCTCGTCTTTTCCTACTTACTTTAAAGAGCTAAACTTTAAAATGAATTAATGAAAATTACAAATCAAATTTAACAGCAACTTTTTTCAACTAAAGAGTTAAAAGGCCAAACAATTTATAAGCAGAACTTATAGACTAAAATTTCTGGCTCGACAAAAAACATTGATAAGAATTACTTATTAATCAAGACTCTTGTCCGTCTAAACCTGGCCTTTCTGAGGTGGAGGGTTTGCTCATAAATTTTACATTTACGCTCAAACCATCTCCCCTCTCGATTTCTCCAAACCTTGCCACAAGCTAAATCAGAATCTAACTCAGGAATGGTTGTCAAAGCCCTATCAAATTTAATAGATTGGTCTCGACTTATTCGTTGGTTTATTTGAACTCCAAAAATAGGATAGGTTGCCCGGAAATGCCTGGTCGGACTCTCCGAGCATCTATACTCGTTTGATAAATGTCGCTGTATCTGTCGGGGTGATAGCCCCCGACAAATCGCGACTTTCTCTTGGCTAGCACCATAGGCTAAAAAGCCTTCTGACACCCCCAATATAAACCCAGTTTTCCAAAGTACCCGCGCCATGTTTTTCACAGGGAGGAAAACTAAGTCGTTTGGGTGAAACGTCTTAGGTACTAGCCTATTGAGTCTTTTTCTATGTTGCGATTTCTCCGTATTGAGATGATATTTTATAGCAGCTTTCTCGATCGCTTTTTCGTGAGCTGCGTATCTGGATTGCTTCTGAATATTTTGTAATTCTGCTTCTGTTGCGAGTATGGTTAGTCGATGGTTAGCTATTTCTGAAATGTTCTCTACTTCTACTACACCACCACTAAATCTTTCTAACCCCCTTTTTGCTGCTAAATTGTGAACAGAGCGGTAATATATAGTAGCGATTCCGTTCCGTGTTTTCCAACTTCTCCATAGGTCAGGTTCCCAACACAACCACTTTCTCAATGTACTAATACTAATCTGTAGTTCCCCAGCACATTCTGCTAAATCAATAACAGCTTTACCGCTTCCTTGGCGATCGTAAAATCTGCAATATAACCATAACGACAATGGATTGCCATAGTACCTGAAAAGCTGTACAGGGACAATAATTCCAGATGGTGAACGGTCGCCAAATCTAGTCACAAGCAAGCTCTCCTTAAATCTCTGTATAACCATCTGAGAGCTACTGCCACAGTTCGGCTATTTGCTAAGTCTGCAAATTTAGCGCCTTTGGGTGTTGGCTGTCGAATTTTCTCACTAACTTCTAAGAATTTTGCCTCTAATTGTTTGCAAATATTAGAGTCTGTTTGACAACCCCTCGCGATCGTATTTCTACACCATAGATGCAGCTCTGTCCTAGCAATACTACTACCTGCCTTTTTAAATCTAGACACACTACCAGAGCTATTTTCCTCACATCCGTAACCCAGTCTTCTCTTAAATGAACTCAACTTTTTGAACCTAGTCAATGGGTATATTCGGTTAAGCAGCATAGCTCGACACATCAACCCAAAGTTATAGTTATCAAATACTTTATTGTAAGTTTCAAACTCTGGTGAAGCAAAAACTAATAAATTCAGCTCTTGTCTCATCTTCAAAGTGATTGTATCGTTTTCACAAATTTGATTAGCTAAATGTTTTGTGTACTCGGAAATTCTTACCCCGTACTTGGGAGCGACGCTTTTCTCATATAATCCTGAGTACAAGTTCTTTCCCCGATCTGTGAATCGCTCAACTCCGGCAATGTAACTAAAGAAAGGTGATAGCCCGTCTGTCTCTGACGGAGGAGATTTTTTAAACGCAGCTTCTGGAAATTCCTTAGATAATTTACTTCTACATCTATTAATAATTGAAGCCTTAAGTCTTCCGAGAGATTTTAAATCAAGGTATATCTCATTAATCCTAGAAATCTGACCCTCATTAAAATAGAGAAAAGCTTCTGAATTATCCCAGTTTCTGAATCCATATACTGCCAGCGCTAAAGCATCAGCCTGGTCATTTTTATCAGGCAGTCGCTCCGATTTTCGCAAATGTTTAATCTCAGGATGAGAAACCCACCTAACTTCAATTCCATGTTCAGAGGCGATCGCTTTCCACAAATAAGAATAATTAACACCCGTCGGCTCTAAAACCAGTCCCTGACTACCACGAGTCAATTTTACAAACCTTTCCACGCTTTCAGAGTTTAACTGAAATGTCATAGGGTCTTCAGTTTTTGGCCGTTTATTTTGTCGGAATTCTCTCCTTAAATCTGTAGGATTATTTGATAATTCCCACACAACCAAGGAAGACTTACAAACATCTCCACCTAAAATTCTAAGCATGATGTATAATAATATTGGTGGTAAGAGAGTCGTCCACAAATCACCTGAAAGCTTTGAATCAAAGCTCACTTTACTTTCAAGACGACTCTCCGTTAATCATTCCTATGGGTAGCTCACAAAAGCTAGAAAGCATCTAAAATGCTCATTTTTCTAAAAAAGCACTTTCCATAGGAATTGTCGGGCATTGCCCGCGACGGCTAACTGTCATTAGTCGTTTCTGCATTTGCTTCATCAGGCGGGTTTACTGGTGTACCGTTGAACAATTTTGAAAGCATCATCATAGATATTTCTCTCTCACTCTGATTCATAGCGTTAAATTTATGTTCAGCTTTCTTCATCAAAGGGATGAGAATGTCTTCTCTTGACGTATTAGTAACGACTGACAATCTGTTGACTACAGTAGCTAACGATGCCAACAACAGGTAGATGTCTCTTTGTATCTCTACTGGTAGATTCTCATATTCTAGTTGCTCGTTTTTTTTATCGTCTGTCATGGTTAATCGCTCTCCTACCACTCTCTATCGCAAACTTTATATCCGGTGTCTTGCTCCCAATATTGTGTACCATCATCATCTAGATAGAAAACACCAGAATAATTGACATCTAATACTTCAAAAAATCTATCATGCCTATCACCAGCTGAACCAACACCGGAAGTAATTAGTATTATGTCTCCAATCTTAGGCTTTGGAGGTTTTGTTATTATTGGTTTGAGGTTTGGGTTCTCTTCTGGTTCTGGGCATGGTGCAACTGGTGGCTTTGGTAGAGGCGGTATGAAATCCATCGTCTCGCTATCAGTCTGTTTATCTTTCTGAGAAATCTTTGTTCCTGTTTGGATATTCTCTTGATAATTCTCTGTGTAGTATTCATAGGCATTGATGTAAGTTTGTTTACGCCGACAATCACCACCACCCCACTCTCTGACTTTAGCGATAGGTATGCGCTTACGCCAAAAGAATTTGCGATACCATTGAATTTTTCTTACTTTGCGAGGCTTGGGAGTAGGGGCTGTTGGATTGGTGTAACATCTTTCTAATAAAGGTAATTGCGGGTTTGGTTGCTCTACTTCGCACCTACGGATGAAATCGTCTATATCGAATAGTGATAGTTGTTGTGTCATGCTTAATGTTCCTCATATTTAACTTCGTAAACTGGAAATAATGTATAGTCAAATTCTGGCTTGTTAGGCTGTAACTGAATTTCAATCACATATATAACGTCGCCGGGTTCTAAGGAGGTTATTTTTTCTGTTCCTACATTAGTGTCAAGGTTTATGCCAAGGATAGCCAGGAACTTGAGCCTTTCGTCATACTGATTGATATCTTGAGGAATTGAGTGCTCTAGTTCCTCTTTGATTAATGAAAATTCATCATTATTCGCATTCATTAGGTCTGGTGTTAATAGGGAGACTTTCAACTTAGAACTGTTACTTATGTCATCCATCTTTAGCATTCCTAAGTTAAAGTTGAAGCTTACATACTTCATAGCACTCTCCTCCGGCAACTTTGATTCATCAATATTCGCTATTACCTCTTCAAATTTCTCAACTGCTATTTCGCTAAATATTGCAGCTTGCTCTAACTCCCGTCCCAATGTTGGAGTAGTTAAATTGCCTCGATTTTTGAATATGTTGGATATTAATGTTTTATAGACATCCCAGGCTCTGTTGTCTTTGGCGGTATTATTTAATTCCTCTGCTATCATTTGAGCTAGATACTCAAGTGATTCTGTCTCTATAGACAGAGCTTGCTTAAACTTCAAAGGATTAATTTTGATTTTAGACCCCTCAACGCTCAATACCTTTAGTGCGTCGTCCTGGATTGATTCTAAAAAATTTTCTACTTTAGTCATGTCAACCTCCAATATTTTTGATAGTTTCAACGAGCCAATTCCAGGATAGGAGGGTGACTAAACTACCAAAGGCTAAGGTAACTAAAAACGATATCCAGAATAGATAACCTTCTATCCGCTCAAGTATTTGTGTCACCTGCTTTAAGTTAGAGTCGTTTTCGTTTTTCATGTTCAACCTCTAAATAATGGCGGGCTATCTAGCAATCCAAGTAGGGCTGATAACTCGCCTAGAAAATACCTCTGATTTTTTTTGGGCTAACAAAGAGAATTGAAATATTTTGTTTTTTTACGATCGCCGTCTAAGCAAAAGCTCCTTTACTAAATATCCTGTTTTGTCAGTTACTAAGTAGAATGGCTTACTAGGAAAAGTTTTCCATGTTGACCCACAATTAAATTCCTTTTCCTATGCGAAAAAGGTATTTGATTGGCCTACTTCAGAACCTGGACTCCGCAAGGTTTTTGTTTTGTACTTAGCCATATATTACACAAGATATTTATAATAGTCAATATATGGTACAATATATTTTGTACAAGATTAGGTACTCTATATATATAAAAAGTGATATGAGTAAAAATGACAATGCCAAAAAGCAAACACAAGGAACATGGGCAATACAGAGAGAGGATGTCAACGGCAGTAACCCCGGATGCAGCCCAGGGGTTGATGGATATAGCAGCCAACCTAGGGATGAGTCGCTCAACTCTTCTGGAAAAAATAGGTCGGAGGGAAATCAGGTTGGATATTTCCTCATCCCAACACTTGGGAAAATTATCGACCGTCTAATTGACTCGTGGCGCGATCGCGAAAAAGAAGCTACCGACTGTCTCGATTGGTACAATGAACAAGTTGAAAAATGTCGGAAAGAAATAGGTTCCTTGGAGGAAATTAAGGCGGAATTAAAAAGTCAAACAGAATAAAAAACTATCAGGAGTGCCGATCGCTTTTATCTAGCGGTCGGTAATTTTTTATTTATGAAAAATAATTCTAACTATGGGAATTGTATTGAAAGATTTGGAGAAATACACCTCTTTGATGAAAGGATAAAAGCTGAGTTAGATAAAGTTGGCCTCTTTCAGGAAACCTCATTTCCCCCAAATCTTTGGGCTATGCACGACTTGACTTTTAAAAATGAGAAGCTTAAGGTTTTGTCTTTTATTCAGATTGACTTTACTTCGTTCTCTGTTGAAACTGAATCCATATTGAGATACCCAAAAAACATAGAGATATCCTTATCTGAACATTGGCTGAAACGACATTCTAAAATAGTAAACTCATATTGCAATTCTGTAGTTAAAGAAGCTATAAGTCGAGTCGAAAGAGAGGATTTAGGCTCTTCTTACTTGCACGAAACAACGAGTCAAATTTCTATATATTCTCTAATAAGTAGTTATATAGAAAAAAGAAGAAAACTATGGAATCAAACTTAACAATTAATCTTTATACTTGTGACTAAAAAGAAGAAAATCAAACTACAAAAATCTCCCAAAAAAAAGTCTCAAAAACTAGGAGTATCTGTCAACATCCCTTTTGTTGGGAAGACTAAATATTCTGTTAAATTCCCAAACTTAACCCCTCTTTTTATGAAGCATCTATGACATATTTAAGCAAATCTCAATCTGAAATATTCGAGGTAATTAAATCAGAATTAAGCCCCCTATCTATCTACGACATATTACTACAAGTTGGCTACCAAAAGAAGACAGTAGGCAACTGTTTAGCTGTCCTACAAAAAAAGAAATTAGTCTTTAGTTTTCATCGATGGGGGATGACTTATTACTTAGAAGGAAATCCAGAATATTAGTAAAAGAAGAAAGCTTTAATCAAGAAAAACTAATTGAACTTAACAGGGTAAATTATGCAAACTAAAGATGTAGAAGTAAGTGTCGATAGTGTGAGTGGGTTAGTTTTCTGGCACGAAGAAATTTTTGATTTAATTAGACATAAATCTCCAATAGGTGCCGTCCCTCAAACTAATGAAAATTTCTATAAAGAAGTAGGATTTAAACCCACATTTTACAGCTTACATATTGCCACAATTGACAGCAAAAAAAATCATCTCATAGCTTTCACGAGGATTGAAAAAGACTGTAGCACAATCCATAAAATTATGGGGTTAGTTGATAATGATAACTCATCAAATCTTCAAGAAAAAGAAAGTTATCGTCCAATAGTTGGAAAGATTATTTGTGCTGAACTAGAGTCAAGAATTGACCACATAGTGAGAAAAGAAGATGATTTTTCATTGTCTCACATTTCTATGCAGTTATTCGCTTTAAGACAGATTAGATTGGAGGGATGGGATGAAACTAACCACTAACCAAAAGACAATTATTAAGTGCTTAAAATCTACAGGTTCTTTTCTGACAACAGATGCTATTTATTCTGAAATATTGTGGAGTAAAGAGCTGATATTTTCTACTTTAATTTCCCTAGAAAGGCTGGGGATTATTTTTGTTAAACGTCGCAAAGGCGTTAATTATTATTCTGTTAAATAAGGAGTGCAAATGCTAGACTTTATCTTCAACAATCCTAGAATTCAATTTGGAGAATTATTACTGTGGGATGAGAGAGTCGCTAAATATATTATTTCTGACTTACCTGATTATTTTGGTCAAGAAGTGACAGAGTATTTAGCCTTGAACCCTAACATATATTCGGTGCATAAAGTGATGTTTGATAAGCAATATGTACCGACATTTTCTTTCGCCGAACTTAACCCAGAAACAGGAACAGTTAAAACTTGTGTGATAGGTTTGTTAGGGCATCTTAAACATACTCCTAATCAAAAATGGGGAGATAATCTTAACAAGAAAATCGAGAACTATACTAGATTTAAAGTAAATAAAGTTATGAGACAATTTGCCTCATTAAAAAGTGATAGTGGAGTAATAAATGACTTTTCAGCTTCAATTTCTACTATCCATATTTTACTCTCACAACATATTGATAAATCTCTAAATGAGCCTGGGGACAAACTTAGATATGGGGAACATTTTTACAATTAAACCAGGGGAATGGGTAAAAGTAAAGGCCCAAAACCACCCATTGCGAGGGGAAGTTTGTCAGGTCCAGGAAATTAATTTTTCTACTTTGGAAGTTTTCCACCAAGGCCACGGTTTGGTTAATTTTAATTTAAGAGATGTCCAGGAAGCTCGGCCACCTAAGTCCCCCCCAATAACCCCTATCTCCATTGTGGCCAAAATAGAATCTTTAACAAATAGATACAAAGAGATAGGAGGAAAAGTTGACCGTCGTTTCGTGGAGCAAATATTGCCATCAAAAGTTGTGGAGCAAATATTCGAGACTGTTACCTCACAAGGGCTAGACAATAAATGCTCCACAACTAATATAGACAATAAATGCTCCACAACTGAATCGCAAATAAGCGATCGCCGTTCAACCAGTCCTGCTACTTTAAGGGAGAAGGGAAGGCCAAAAAAATCTAAAAATAAAGCTCCTGCTAGTGGGTGGATTTACACCCGCCAAAACAAACAAACTACCAATCATTATTTTTGTTGGAGAGAGCTTAAAAAAGTTATTAAAACTCCTATTCCAGCACAAAAAGTTGAAGCGGTAAAAGGATTAATTCAAGCAGGTTGTTCTATTAATCAAGTCCTAGAATATTTATCTAATTTAGATGAAGTTATTTTCTAAATAAAATCAAAACTTATCTACCCCAAACCGTTACTAAACCCATACTAACCCCCTATCTCTTACTGTCTAGTGGTTACTAGACATATTACTAGACACCTAAATAAATTAACCAATTTTGTTTTTTATACCATGTGAT
Organism: Cyanobacteria bacterium P01_H01_bin.35; assembly: GCA_038747755.1. GTDB lineage: Bacteria > Cyanobacteriota > Cyanobacteriia > Cyanobacteriales > Microcoleaceae > Trichodesmium. Next base: position 1,281 of record JBCDJM010000299.1, on the reverse strand, counting down.
AGAATGATTTTGTAAAGAAAAATTCTTGATTCATATTAGAGGCAATATCTTGCGAGTAGTATTGCCTCTATTTCTTTGATATAATTAGTAATGTAGATGCACCCTGATAGTTAGTGGCGATCGCCTATTTCTATCGCATTCTATTAAGCACCCCTTACTCCCATGAGCAGGAGGAGCGAAGGGGGAAATAAAATTCCCCCAAGGTGAGCATGAGGGATGAAAGGAGTTGTCTAGGCTAAAGTTATCTCCTAGACTGTATTACAGATGAGTTGGCATTAAATTACAGCTCCTCTGATACTGTTGGCGAAAGTAATCATCTTGTAACTTATGGTAATACACAAGAAATTAATTAAGTAAAAATACTCACTACCTTCAGCCCAAACATTTCAAGCTGAATTTAGAGATGAAAACAAAACCTTAAAGAAATATTCACACATCCACTCCTTGCTCAAAAATAGGATATCTTCCAAGAAGTTGGCTAACTTCAAACAGTGACACACGCAATGTCTTTGCACTCAAAACCGATTCCACCTGTTCCCCCAATAACAGCACAAGTTGCTCATGCTGCATTCCCCAAAGGCAACATCTACATAGAAATTAGAGACACCCTGGGAAGCATTTATATAGATGAAGATTTTGCTGATTTGTTTTCACTCAAAGGTAAACCTGCCCTCGCACCCTGGCGATTAGCCTTAATCTGTATCATGCAGTACATGGAAAATTTATCAGATCGCCAAGTAGCAGAAGCCGTAAGAGGACGAATTGATTGGAAATATCTGCTTTCATTACCTTTAGAAGATGATGGGTTCGATTTTTCCATCTTGAGCGAATTTCGTACTCGCTTGCTAGAAGGTGGAAAAGAAGAACTGTTATTAGAACGAATATTAGAAGAATTGGCATCCAGAGGATTACTCAAAGGAAAAAGCAGACAAAGAACTGATTCAACACATATTCTAGCAGCAATTCGTCCTCTAAATCGTTTAGAAACCTTGGGGGAGACATTTCGGGCTGCTCTCAATAGTTTGGCGATAGCAGCCCCGGAATGGTTAAAAAACAATATTTTGGAAAATTGGTTTGAGCGTTATGGCAGAAGAATTGAAAACTACCGCTTGCCAAAACTTGATTCCGAACGAGAAAATTATGGAAAAATCTAAAATCAATTGGCTTCGTCGATTATTTCCGGTCTCAAAAAGATGGAAAAAGAACTTGTGAACGAAGATATTATATTAGTAGTTTATCAAATAATGCAGAAATTTTAGCTGAAGCTATTCGTGGTCATTG
>JBCDJM010000298.1:0-9635 GCA_038747755.1 Cyanobacteria bacterium P01_H01_bin.35 | reverse complement strand
GTTAAAACAGCATTGGGATATAGTTAATAATTAATAATTAATAATTAATAATTAATAATGACAGCAGATTCTACCTTGGTGAGGTATATCCACACCGGAAGATGCCACCCCACTGATAAAATTTGAACAACTTCACCATAACAAAAAAAATAAATAGAAATAAATGAATAAATTTCGTAATGCCGTCAAATCTGGAGAATTTTTAATCACTGCTGAAGTAGCACCACCCAAGGGAGCTGACCCCACTGACATGATTAAAATGGCTGAATGTCTCAAAGGTAGGGTTCATGCAGTTAATATTACCGATGGTAGTCGTGCCGTATTAAGAATGTCCTCATTGGCAGCTTCTATGATTTTGAAAAATCATGGCATAGAACCAATTTATCAACTAGCTTGTCGCGATCGCAACCGTATAGCTTTACAAGCTGACCTAATGGGAGCTTCAGCTTTAGGAATTCATAATATTTTAGCCTTGACTGGGGACCCTGTAAAAGCAGGAGACCATAAAGATGCTAGAAGTGTATTTGACATGGAGTCTACACGTTTATTACAAATGATTGCTAAGTTAAACCAAGGCATGGACTGGAATGAGAAAGCTTTACCCGATGGACCAACAGATTTATTTGTAGGTGCTGCGGTAGACCCTCAGTCCTCTAGTTGGTCAAGATTAAAAAAACGATTTGAACTTAAATTATTAGCAGGTTCTCAATTTTTTCAAAGTCAATTAATTTCGGATTTTGATAAACTAGAAAAATTTATGAATCAAATCGCAGTTGATAGTAATAAACCAATTTTAGCCGGAATACTTTTACTAAAATCTGCAAAAAATGCTGCTTTTCTGAATAAGTATGTGCCAGGAGTTGATATACCAGAACATATTATTAATCGTTTAGCAAATGCAGAAAAACCTTTACAAGAAGGAATAAAAATTGCTGCCGAACAAGTGAAAATAGCAAGCAACATTTGTCATGGAGTTCATCTAATGGCAATTAAGCGAGAAGACTTAATTCCTCAAATATTAGATATGGCTGAAATTTCTCTAATTAACCACTAAAAATCACTAAATATTTTTCAGGGGAGTATGTCTTGCTTCCCCTAATAATTAAAATTTTTGGACTAAACAAAAAACAAAAGCTGTTTGGTATAGCATACTAATTGCCAATGAGCATTCAGCTAAATAGCTAATTAGCTGAATGCTTAAATTATCCCTTCTGGAAAAACTGCTTTAATATTTCAGTTGGTTTCCTATCCCAAGTATCAATATGTTCATAAATAAACATATCTTGATTAAACTTATAAGTAGAATAACCATTAAAAAAAATCTTAGCTTTCCAAGGAACTCTTAACACACCACGCACAGTCCAATTTGCTAAAATTATATCTTCTGCTGTTTGCTGAACATCATGTAAATCAAAATAGAGTTCCGTAAAAAATAGCCGACCATGAAAGCGCAAAGTCCAAAAGATAATTCGATAATTAAACTTCCACTTAAAGGTATTTACCGGGTCTTTAAAAAAAATATCTTTAGTATAGATATCGTAGGAAATATCTTTTTCAAATAAAGTTGGTAAATCTAACTTTAGTCTCTCAATAACTTGTTCAACCTGCACTTAAATTTTCCTCACTATAAAATTAACTATAGCTATAAGCATTTAGCATTCAGCTATCAGCTTATAGCAGTTTTCATTAATATAGAATACAGCGCTTTGGGTTTCAAGGAAGAAGGAAGAAGGAAGAAGCAAGAAGTTTTGTACTCTACCTTTGTGAAAACCGCTATAAGTCAAAACTATTGGTTGTAAAAAATTTCAATTTTACTAATGTCCTAAATAGTAAAAGGGGATGAAGAACACTTAGTAAGGGAGCAAGATGCTCCTACTACCATTACAATGCACCACCACAAACTAAGGTAGTCCTGCATAGTAATGGTGAAGATATTTGTAGTTTTTCCCCACACTTCCCACATTTCCCACCCAGACCAAACTCTGTCTACCATTACAATGCACCACCACCAATTTTTGCTCGTCCCCAAAGTTGAGCGATCGCTTCATTCTGACCATCGGAGTCAAACTGCAAAGGTCTGACAACCATCGGAAAGATAAATTCATAGTCGCCCCCGGCAAATTTTAAACTGTCGGTGTAACGAATTACTACTTCTATTGTTTCACCTGGTTTGATATTAGCTAAAGACTGAGTAAAAATATTACCTCGTTTTAATAACCTAATTATTCAACGTTACTACGCTCATATTTTTCAGTAATCGTAGGTGTTAGGTTAATGAAGTATAGCAATCCTATTTTATTCGTGGCAAAAATATTACTGCTTTTTAGGCAACAGCGATGCGATCCCGCGTCGGCGTTAGCGTTAGCGAAACTCCTCTGCAAGAGGCAGTTCCTCTGCAAGAGGCTAGACGCAAACGCCAGTTCCTTCAAGTTGGGAGACCCGCCCAACGGACTAGCTTGGGAATGCGCACCAAGAGAGTCAACAGGCGCGAGTTTCAGTTTTTTTATCTACTTTTTGATTACCCGCGACCTATTTAGGATTGCTATATTAGATTTAGGAAAAATATGTTTCCTAAATCTATTCGGAACAATTTAGTTTAAAACCGCAACGCCTTTAAACTGTCTACAATTAATTAGGTTTTAATCTTGATTAAATTGAACCTAAAACCTACAAGCTTCTTCAAGCAAAATGTAGATTGAAAATTAATTCACAGCTTGACAATATTCTTCATAAACACCATCAAGTAATAAATTCAAAGCATCTACTGCTTTTGCTGCTGCTGCCAAAGCTTCCTGTTTTTCAGCATCAGTTTCACATAATTTTACCAATGCTTCTTTTGTAACTTTGCTGTGAATTTCATCAGCCTTTTCATGTACTTTAAAAAATGATAGAGATCCTTCAGAATCAATGCCATAAAATTCTTTCAAACCAGCAATTTTAGTAGTAGCAACTTCGGGAATTTGTGACTCATAAGCATAAAGAGCAGCTAAACCTTTAGCAGCATTTTCACTCCTCGCTAACTCCTTCAGAATACTTACAGATTCCTTAGTTTTTGCTAAATGTTCTCGCTCTTTAACTGCTTCTCTTTTTACTCCCAAACCTTCAGCAAAACGTAACCATAATTCAGGGTGATTTGCTGCCCCCATTTCTTCTTCAATCAAATTTTCTAAGAGCATTTTCCGAATTTCTAAATCATCACAAGCTGCATGAGTAGCACTAACATAAGTAGGGAAATAATGAACTTGTAGATAATATTCTTGAGCGTACTCTTGCAACATTTCTAAAGATAATTTTCCTTCATTCCACATTTGATAGAATGTGTGCTTAAGTAAATGTTGTTTTTCAATAATCTCGTCGAGTAGGGAAATGAACTTTTGTGCAGTTATTTGTTTTTCTTGAAGCAACATACTTATTTCGCTTAATTAATGGTTTAGATATGGATACTACCACAATTGTCTGAATTGTCAAGAAAATAAAATATTTTTTTAACAACAAGACTTACGCAAACCAAAACTAGCAAGATGGGGATTTTCTTGGCGAATTTTTTGTAATTTAGCACCAGATAATTTAATATCTGCATATTGATTTAGCCAAGAATAAAGCTCGGCTGCTATTAAACGCAAACCCATAGGTTTAGAATTAAAACCTGAACGTAAATTTTGACGAAGTTGAGTTAAACTGAAACCTTGCTCAAGCAAAAAAGGAACAATATCAATTAATTCCTGAGAAATATTTTGTGGTTGAAAACTAGATTCTGGGTCTGCTTTCAAAGTAAATCTACGACGACGTTGATAATGATGTTGCCAAAACCAACGATAATGATCGTTATATGCTTCATCAGTATCAATAATAGAGTCTGAAATTTTTATAGTATTAGAATTTTCCCAATATAGCTTTTCTGCAACTACAAATACTAAATCACAATACAGACTACTAAAATTTGGAAAGGTATCCCCAGAAACCCAAAAGTTTATATTGCCAACTTTGGGTGACATTTGAGTAATGTGACAGTAAGTATGAAGAAACTTTTGATTCCAAACATAGGGGTCTTGATTACCATTTGTATTGTCATAGTAAACTCTCGTAGTTTCAAAATCTGAAACTACACGAGAAGGGTGATAAATAAGATAACCACTCAAAATTATATACCTACTAAAAATTTAATTTCTAGAATGTATTTTAATAATACTATTTTCTGGTAATTACTTATAGTTAAACTGATTATTAAGCTTTACCTCTCAAAATATATAGTGCTAAAGTGGAACTATCCTAACTTTTGATTCCTGAATACTAATTTCTTACTCGTTATTTATAACTATTCAACTGCAAATAATATTACTCCTGCTTAACAACTACTCGATGCTCCTGACTCAACAACAAAATACCCACAGTAACAATAACAATACCCAAAATTTGCAAACCATTAATAGTTTCTTGAATCGTTAACCATGCTAAAATTGCTGTTAGACTGGGGTTAGTTGCGCCAATAGTTGCAGCAGTAGTAGCACCTATCAACTTAATTCCATAATTAAACATTAAATGACCACTCAAAGTAACGATCGCCGACAGAAAACCACCAACCCACATAGGAGTCCAGTTAAGGTCAGCATTATCTCCCTGCCAAATAAATATACTAAGAGTAGATAACCCTAAAGCAGTAGCAAAACTAATCCAAGTAAAGGGAACCGGGTGTATACCTTCAAAACTTTTTTGTGCATTTACAGTATAGAGAGCATAAGCAAGTCCGGAACCAATGCCAAAAATTACTCCAATTCCGTTGTAACTATCGGATGTTGTCTGAGTATAAGGAATAGTCAGAAAAGTACCGACTAATACAACTACCATTACCATCCAGCGAAACTTTGTTGGAGAAATAGCTAAAAATTTCCAAGAAAGCAGGGAAGTGAATATTGGATAAGTAAAAAATAGAGTTAAAGCAATTCCAGTTTCGATTAAACCGATAGATACATAAAGTAGTGCTAAGTATAAAAACATCAACACTCCACCAAGGAGCGATCGCCCTAATATAGGACGTGCTTCATTATTTCCTAATCCTCTAATATCTTTCCAGGTAAGTGGGTAAAGTTTTGTCGCGAAGGTTGCCATCAATGGAACTACTAATACCATCCGCATAAACATTAGTAGAAAAGAATTTTGTAGGTTAGGTATAACAAATCCACCTGTAGGCAAAATTCCTAAAATTGTTTGTTCATTGAAAAGAATTCTGACAATGACATTTTGGAAACAAAAACAGAATGATGCCAATAAAACGATAATAAAACCAAACATATAGCTAAAGTCATAAGTTAGAAGTCATAAGTCAGTAGGGACAAATAGTCATTTGCCCGTACATTCTTACTGTGACTATCTTTGATATAGCGCTACGCGCTAGGGAATAGGGAATAGGGAATAGGGAATAGTAGACTAATAAAGGGTTTTAGGATTTAGAAATGTCAAACACCTAAATGCGTAGCGCTATAATTTGAGAATGTCCGCGCCAGTAGCTGAAGTCAGAAGTTTGAAGTCATAAGTCAGAAGTTAAATTCTTACTGTGATTATATTTGATAATTTGAGAATGTCCGTGCCAGTAGCTCAAGTAGTAGTCTATACTATAATTTTTCTTAGACTCAACTAAATCAACTTTTTTATTGTCAATAAAAAAATGCTATGTCTTCCATAAAAAGACACAGCTATTCTGAATAATTTAATCTTGTTTAAGCATTCAGCGGTCAGCTATTAGCTATCAGCTTCATTATCTTTAAATGCTTACTGAAAAATTAAGGTATAAAGCCTCTCAATTCATGGAGAAAAAAGCGGTCGTTTGCGGAGCAGTCTGTCAGGATGGGATGGCGTTTTGCTAGCGCAAAGCTCCGCTAACGGCTCAGAGCCGACATGTTTGCGGAGCATTCCGTCAGGAAAAAGCGGAGCGGCTCTGAAAGAGCGGGTTCCCTTTCCCTCCAGGACGCTACGCGTTACATGTCGCGCAGCAAAACGCCATATCCAATCGACCAAGAGAAGAAAAAACAATCCTTTTAGTCAATCCTATTCTTAGAAAGAAGAGGTGATTAATAATTATTAATTATTAATTATTAATTATTAATTATTGAAGAGCTTGTTATTTTTGTTTGCGCTTCAAAATAGAAGCACCACCAAATGTACCTAAAGCTAATAAACCTAATATTGAAGTTGGTTCAGGAACAGAATTTAAGTAGATATTATCAAAATTTACATCACCAGAACTAGAAATAAATACCTGAGTAATATTTTCAAAACCTTCTAATGATAAAGTTTCAAAAGGTAAGGATGTATCGTTACCAATAGAATATTCTGTAAATTGACCAAGCACTGGCATTGTCGGGTCAAATGTTGTGGAGATTAATATTTTAGTATCATCAGTCGTATAACCATCAATTGCTCTTTCATTCCTCCGCAATTGATAATCTAAACTTTCTAAATTGAATTCACCACCATTTTTTGCAGTAATAAATAGACCTAAAAGTCTTAAATCTGTGGGATCTCCTGAGTCGCTAAAATGTTGAGCTTCATAACTATCACGAGCATGAAAATGACCATGTTCGCTAAAAAAAGCTTCGTCAGTACCTATTTTCCCTGCTCCAAATGCTGCTACATTAAATCCCTTTTCCATAAAACATTCACCTTTAGTCAAAGGAGAACTACAGGTATTGACATCGCTAGTATATATTTCTGCATCCAAAGTAATTGTTGCTGCCTTAGCTTCTGTACTACCAACTAACAACATAGCTAATGTTGCAAAACAACCAATACCTGTAGTCTTCAAATTTTTGAACATAATATTATTGATGCCTAATTTCAGTAAAATTATAATGAGATATTAGCATCTATAATTTTGAGAGTATAAGTGTCTTTAGATAATATTTATCTATGACAAAATGTCATATTTTATAGTAGTTAAATTAGTTAAATAATTTTATTAAAAAAGTATGAACCTATCCCATGATTGTTGAAACTTTTGGATTGAGCTAATGGAAAAGTAGATTAATATTTTGAATTAAGTACCTCAACAAAATTATTTACCTATTCGAATTCTATGTAATCTTGACAAGGTAACAAATTAACCATGACTAAGTGTGTAATTAATTTTGTGTAACTGCTTATGTAGGGGTTTAGTTACCAAACCCCTACTCTTAATTGAACCAGGTAATTATTTGATATCCAAATGACAAAAAATTAAAAGGATGACAATAAAATAAATCATGTCATCCTTTATTTTTTAATACCCCCAAGGGAATTCGAATCCCTGTCGCCTCCGTGAAAGGGAGGTGTCCTAGGCCTCTAGACGATGGGGGCTTAGTTATTTGTTTTCACTTTTATTAAGATAGCGAATCTTTAGATAAATGTCAAGGGGTTTGAAAAATTTTTTTCTCAACACTTTTTGGCCATATTCAAACCAAGGGAATTCATTTCAGTTATCAGTTATCAGTTATCAGTATCTCCTATTGAACCATCGGGATTGAAATACGGAAATTGATTTCTTTCATCCCCATAAAAGGGGAGACTTTAGACTTTATTTTTCGGTAAAGGTTTGAATATTTGGATCTCTAAAATACTCCTTCTTCCTTTTTCCTTCTTCCTTCTTCCTTTTAAATTAAGATTCTGTCTTTACTTGCAAGGCCACCTGAGCCGAGATACCATCATTCTGGTCTCCAAAATACCATAAAACAGCAGCAGCTTCAGCCCGACTAACTGTCTTATCTGGCCTAAACAACCTGGTATAACCGAAAACCCGACGAATATTAGAAAAATCATTCTCAGCATCTGCTAATACTGCCCTCAAAGCAGCAGGGTCAATTTTAGAAGTATCTTGAAAATCCCAAGCTGCCTTAACTTTCTCTATTGTCGCTTCTGGTAATGGCTTGCGAAAATCTAAAGGCACCTTCCAAAGAATTAAATCCTCACGGGTTAAAAAATCATCTGGGCGAAACTTAACCACATTAACATCCCCAGATAAAGGACTAGGAATTAAACCTGATTCTGCCAAACCTTGAATTGCAGCAAAGTCGGGGTCAGTTTTTGGCACATCTTCAAAAATAGGTTTTTCATTTGCTCTAGCTAATCGGACGTGTTTAGCAGGATTATTAGCAAACATCTCATTATTTGCACTTACTAACCATCTTGCATATACACGCCGACTGACAAGATTTTGAGGTTTAACTAAAATATTTGTTGCATCGGGGTTATCTTGATTGTTGGTTTGTTCCTGCTGAAATACTCCCAGTTTGGCCAAGTCTGCAATGTATGGACGTAAACCTGTAGGCACATCCCTGAGAACTTTTTTTAATACGGGAGATTCTAAAGGTGTCGGGGTAGGAGTCGGCGGTATACTATCAGTAGGGAATGGTGTTGGTGTCGATAGTGCTGCTACTGCGGGAGTAGGTAATTCTTCGGGCGATACTGTGAGATTAGGCAATGGCTGAATTTCTGCTTGGGGAGTTGATGGTAAAGTTGAGGTTGCTGAAGGTTCAGATTTCTCCAGTAATTCGGTGTCAGGAGTTGGGGAGATTTCTGAAGGAAAATTAGTCGGAAGTTGTACTGGTTTTTCTGGTTGTTGGTTGTTTTGAGTAGAGGTTTCAGTTAATTGATTAAAGGGAGGATTATTTTTTAACTGGGGATCTGCTGCAAAAATTTGCTCCAACTCTTTACTTACTGAATTATTTGCACAACCACTCGCAGAAATTAATAAACAAATAGTTAGACTAGCAAATATCGCAGGTTTACTTAATAACATATTCATCAAAATAAATTTTAAATTTACTTAGTATTTTTTGGGAGAAAATAAATACCTCCCAACAACCTAAAAACTACAAAAGTTTATTATCCCAAATTATATCAAGTCCGGTAGCATAAGGTAAGGAAGAAGGTTTTATATCAATTCCCAAAAGTAACGCTATACTTGCGTAATACTTCAGTTATTAACTAATTACAACAGGCTTAATCACTTTTTTGCTTTGAGTGAAGTTAATGTTAATTATTCTTATAGCAATTCCCATACTGGTTAGGTACAAAATTCTTTTGTTTTAGGGAGTAGGGAGTAGGGAAATGGGGAAATGGGGAATAGATAAAAACAACTGTACCTCATAACTGTGGGAATTGCTATATGTTTACTTCTCCCGTACAGACCTTGAATCCAGCTTCCCTAGACTCTCTCACTTCCCTACTCTGAAATAGATAAAGTTTTTGAGAAATGGTATTAGTTATCTAGGAGAGAGGGAAAAAGGCTTAAAAGCTAGAAAAAAACTTAAATTTCCTATAGATATTCACGCTAACTTTTACACGCTCCGATACTAGGGGACATGGTATTAATCTAGGAAATCTAAGAATTTCCATAAAGAAGAGTGAGGTAAAAAATTCTAGGTTTTCCAGAACATCTGAACAGCAAATAAAAATATAAATGTACCTCACCCTGATTGAGAAAAGCTATAAGTTCACCAATTAACAATTAATAATTAATATTACACCTTCTTAAAACGGATAGGATTGACAAATACGGAAAATTTTTGATTTATCCCCTATCTAAGGGCTTCAAGGTGTGAATTGTTGAATGAATAATTAATTGACTATCAACTCCTAATTATTAATTATTAACTATTAATTAT